>JBDHRI010000037.1:0-15576 GCA_039807465.1 Burkholderiales bacterium
CCAGCTTCAGTTTTAAATTCCATGGTTTTATATGGGGTATTCCAGTCACCAAGTACACCAAGCCGTATAAAATCAGCTTTTTGCTGCTCAATCTGCCCATTGGCATACTCACGGCATTTATTGCGAAATTCACGTGGTTCCATATTTTTGCCAAACTGCTTCTCAATATTATGCTCAATTGGCAGCCCATGACAATCCCACCCAGGCACATAAGGTGCATCAAAGCCAGCTATGGTTTTACTACGAATGATTATGTCTTTAAGAATTTTATTAGTCGCATGTCCAATATGAAGCTGCCCATTGGCATAAGGAGGTCCATCATGTAAAATAAACTTATTTCGCCCGCGACTAATTTCACGGATTTTCTGGTAACGGTTCTCTTTTATCCATTTATCCAGCATTGCCGGTTCACGCTTTGCCAAGTCTCCGCGCATCGGAAATGGCGTATCCAATAAATTGACGGTATTCTTATAATCCATTAATCATTCCTTAATTTGCACGAACAAAAAAATCACGTGCATCATCCATATCTTTATACATTTGTTTAAATAGGGTATCCAGATCATCAAATTTCAATTCTGGACGCAGATATTCAAGTATTTCAACGGTCGCAATTTTACCATATAAATCAGTATTTACATCGAGTAAATGGGTTTCAATCTTATAGACTTTTCCCTCACTAACAGTGGGATTTTTACCGATATTAGTAACCCCATTATAACGAATTCCATCGATATATACATAAGAAACATAAATCCCCCAGAGAACTGGACGAATTTTGCATAAATTCAAATTTATGGTCGGCATCCCAAATTTGCGAGCCAATTGATTGCCCTTTACTACTCGAGAACTATAGCGAATATTACGCCCAAGATAATCTCGAATTAAACCAAGCTGCTGTTCACTTGCCAATTCCCTTATCAGAGAACTGGACACTCTCACTTGATTATGCTTTACTTCAGTAAATTCGTCAGTAACAATACCATGACGAATTAGATCCGTGATTGTACCCTGAGCCTTTGCACCAAAACGGAAATCGTGCCCAACTATCATCTGGTCAATCTTTAATTTTTCCTCAAGATAGTTTTCGATAAACTCGTCTGGACTTAACTTTGCCATACTAGCATTAAAATGAAGAACCACAATTTCATCAACAAGTTTAGACTCGGCAAGAATCATCACCTTATCACGTAATAGGCTGATTCTTGGCGTACGAATAGTTTTACTTTGATCTGCAAAATACTCATGAGGAAGAGTATCAAAGGTAATAACCATGCTTCTGGCATTTTCTGCTTTGGCAACCTCGTTCAATTTCTGGATTAATTGCCAATGTCCGCGATGCATGCCATCGAAATTACCAATAGTGGCGATGGTCTTCTGCTGTTTTTGGCTGGCTTCAACGATTTTTAAACGTAACATTATAAACTCTGGCAATAAAAAATCCCACACAGGGGGTGCGGGATATTCACAAAAGGTACTAGTTATTCGACGGGAACTTCTTCCTGTTTGGTCTGTTCAACTGAGATTTCAACTCGCCGATCTGGTGCTGCACAAGCAACCAATTCCGCATGTTTTTGCTCAAATTCCCTCAGCTCTTCATCCATCTTCTTACGCTCTTCTTTAGGCTGAGTTTTCTCACGGGCAGTGATTAAATTGATTTTATCAATATCATCTTTGCCATACTTCTTGAAACACTCAGGAGAAGCCAAGGCATTCTTCATCCCCATGCCTTCAGCCACAATTGTATCAGGATTAAGCCCACCGTGTTCCACGAAATAAGTCTTTATTGCATCAGCACGTTCCTGTGATAACCGCTGATTATAATCCACACCACCAATCATGTCTGTATAACCACGAATGGTAATAGAATGAATTGCTGCGGAAGATTTAGCCAAATTTTCAAGAAAAGCACCTAGCTTAGCCTGACCTGCGACTGACAATTCAGGACTATTAAAGCTAAACAATTGCGTATCTGACTCCATAAATGACGTCATCTTGGTAACATATTTTTTCTCTTCTGGCTTCTCTGGAGCTTCACCACACTCCTCGATACCATTAGCTGCCACCCAGTATGCTGTGTGCAGACACTGCCGATATGACGTCTTTACAACCGTTGATCCTGATGCAGGAGAGTAAACATATCCCGCAGGTGGCATATTATCTGCATTACTAGCTGCTATTCCACCCAATAATAACAACGGCATTACCAATAAGACTTTTGCCTTTAACATCGCCTTCCCCGCATTGTAAATTATGTTTTAACTCCCTCAATTATACACAATTGATGAATATTGCCGCAATTAAGAGTTAAATATTTGCTTTAACCAATTGGCAATTGTTACAACCTCTTCATAACAAACACTATGCGGCATTGGATACTCAAACCACTGATAATTAACATCAAGCGACTGTAAATACTTGACTGCCTCTTTAGCATAGGCTATACTAACAACAGGGTCTTGTTGCCCATGACAGATCAAAAAAGGCATCTTTAATTTATGTTGGATTTTAGCAACATCTATCAAAGACGTATCTGGCAAATATGCTGATAAAATCATAATCCCGGCAAAATTATAATCAAGCCCTAAACCAGTATAATACGCCATCACACCACCCTGAGAAAACCCTGCAACAACAATCTCTTCTGGTTTAAAGCCGTCCTTAATTAAATCTTCAATTATCAGACCTATCCGTTCGCGGTTTGCCAGTATTCCGGTAGAGTCAACTTCACGATGGAGGTCGCTAAAATCAGTTATATCATACCAAGCACGCATCTGATAGCCATTATTGATTGTTACCGGAATAATCGGCGCATTCGGAAACACAAATTTTAACGAAAAAGGTAAGCGCAACTCCTCCACTATTGGCACAAAATCATTATAATCAGCACCCAGACCATGCATCCAGATGACTGCACCAACAGGCTTCACCTCTGGTTTATTTAATATGACTTTTGTTTCCAGTTTATTGCTCATTAATTGTAACCTTTATAATATCTTGAATACATCACGTGCTATTGTAAGTGTTTTATCGATTATGACATTGTTATGAACTGCTGAAATGAAACCAGCTTCATACATACTTGGAGCAAAAAACACTCCCCGATCAAGCATCAGATGGAAAAATCGATTAAATAGTTCCTGATTCCCCTCTTTGACTTCAGCAAAGCTTTGTGGTACTCTATCAGAAAAATAAAAACCAAACATCCCGCCAATAGAATCGGTACTAAGAGTAACTCCCTCTTCAGAAGCTATCTTTTTTAAACCTTCCATTAGTGATGATGCGCTATCAGCTAGATTTAGATAAAAACCCGGTTGTTGTATCAAATCCAGCACCGCAAGCCCGGCAGTCACTGCGACTGGATTACCTGAAAGTGTCCCCGCCTGATAAACTCCACCAATTGGTGCAAGGCAATCCATAATTTCAGCTTTACCGCCAAAGCCAGCCAAAGGCATTCCACCACCGATTACCTTACCAACTGTAGTCAGGTCTGGCTTAATTCCAAGAACCTGCTGCGCACCACCGAGAGCTACCCTGAAACCAGTCATAACCTCATCAAAGATCAAAATAGTTCCATAATCACTACACAACTGACGCAATTGCTGAATAAATTCAGAAGTAGGACGAACCAAATTCATATTTCCAGCAAAAGGCTCTATTACAACAGCAGCAATCGCCTCAGGATACACCCTGAAAGCCTCAACCAATTGTTCAGTATCATTATATTCAAGCACCAATGTATGACGAATAGCTTCTTCAGGAACGCCACTACTACTTGGATTACCAAAGGTCTGTAAGCCAGATCCCGCCTTGATTAATAGACTATCACTATGCCCATGATAACAACCATTAAATTTGATTATATAATTACGCCGAGTGTAGCCACGAGCCAAACGGATTGCCGACATTACCGCTTCCGTCCCAGAGCTTACCAAACGAAATTTTTCAACACTTGGCACTAGTTCACATATTTTTTTAGCAAAAACCACCTCAAGTTCAGTTGGTGTACCATAAGAAAACCCATTAGCTAAAGCTTCAGTAACTTTAGCAACTACTGTTTTATTAGCATGCCCAACAATATTAGCTCCCCAGGAGCAAACATAATCGATATACTCTTTACCCTCAATATCAAAAAGACTACTTCCTTCTGCACGAGATGTGAAAAATGGTGTCCCACCAACCGAATTAAACGAACGTACCGGAGAATTCACACCACCTGGGATATATGATTTTGCCTGATTAAAAATTTCTTTATTTGTTAACATTTTTCTTTTAAACTTTCTCAATATTTGCGATATTCAAATCCAACGTTTTCTTGCCAATTCCGATGAAAAATATTTCTGCCGTCATTTTCTTGCCATCTGCATTTAAGCGAAGGATTTTACCATTGCCAAATTTGCCATGTTTTATCATATCGCCGATTTTAAGCGTAACATCACTGTCTTTCAAAGATACCCGCGAGGTTTTTGTCTCGGGGTGTTCAAATTCAGCGCGTGAGTTTCGCATTCCACTATAGCTACTCTCAGTACTTGGATCATAATAGCCGGATAATTCACTATAACCGATTTTACTCACACCGGAAATATTCTTGATTAACTCTGCCGGAATTTCATTAACAAACCTCGAAATTGGTGCAGCCAAGCGCTTACCCCACATCAAGCGGCTACATGCACGCATCAGATAAAGCTTTTCTTTCGCCCGCGTAATCGCAACATACATCAAACGCCGCTCTTCTTCAACTTCTTTCGGGTTATTTAAACAATTTTCATGAGGAAATAAACCATCTTCCAGACCAACAACAAAAACCACCTTAAACTCTAACCCCTTGGCAGCATGAACCGTCATTAGCTGAACCGCAGAATCATAGCTATTTGCCTGATTATCGCCAGATTCAAGTACTGCATGTGCTAAAAACTCAACCAGCGGATTGCTTGTATCTTCAGCCTCAAAACCAGTAACAGCCGAGATCAACTCATTCAGATTCTCAATGCGCTCTTCTCCCTCTTTAGGATCATTCTCATAATGCTCGCGAATACCACTAGTCTCAATAACATAACTGATAGTCTCCGCAAGGTTTAGAACCTTGCTTTCTACCTGCATTAGCCTGATTAAATCAGTAAATTTACTAAGTGACACTTTGAGTTTACCAGTTAATTCATCTACAGTATCAAAAAGAGAACGTTTTAGCTGGGTAGCAGTTTCCTGCAATTGTTCAATAGTTCGTGGACCAATCCCCCTAGCAGGAAAATTAACCACCCTTAAAAAAGCCTCATTGTCATTTGGATTAATGATTAAGCGTAAATAGGCTAGCACCCGCTTGATTTCTTGTCGGTCAAAGAAACGTAAACCACCATAAACGCGATAGGCAATTCCACGATTATAAAGATGCTGTTCAAAAACTCGTGATTGCGCATTGGAACGGTATAAAATCGCAATTTCATTAAGTTCAATTCCGGCATTATGTAACTGACGGATCTCATCAATCACATAATAGGCTTCATCCTCTTCAGTATATCCTTCATAAAGCCGAATTTTTTCATCGTGGCGATTTTCCGTCCAAAGCTTCTTACCAATTCGCTCAGAATTATTATCAATAACAGCATTGGCAGCATCAAGAATTACTTGGGTAGAACGATAATTTTGCTCAAGCCTAATTGGCTCAACCACCTGAAAATCACGTAAAAAAGCATGCATATTAGCGACTTTGGCACCACGAAATGAATATATCGATTGATCATCATCACCAACTGCAAAAATCATGGTTCTTTCACCGACCAGCTGATGAAGCCATTTATACTGTAAAACATTGGTATCTTGGAATTCGTCAACTAATATATGTTTAAACTGTTGACGATAGCGGTTTAACAATGGCAAATTCATACTCAATAATTCATAGCTTCGGAGTAATAGCTCAGTAAAATCAACCAAACCATCGCGATTACAATTTTCCTCATATATAAGGTATAAATCTATCAGGATCTTATTTTTCAAATTATCTGGGGAAAGCTCGCTAGCTCGAACCCCCTGTTCTTTCTGATAATTGATAAAGCCTTGTACTTCTTTTGCCGGGTAGCGATCTTCATCAATGTTACTTTGTTTAATCAGCCGTTTGATTAACGATAGCTGATCCTGCGAATCAAGAATCTGAAATCCGCTTGGCAAACCTGCTTCCTGATAATGAAGGCGTAATAAGCGAAGTGCAATTGAATGAAAAGTACCAACCCACATATATTTGGTATCAATCTGAAGGATGCTACCAATTCTATGGAGCATTTCTTTAGCAGCTTTATTGGTAAACGTAACTGCAAGAACCTCGCTAACTCCAATCTGGGCATTCCTTATTAGCCATGCAATACGAGTTGTTAGAACTTTGGTTTTACCACTTCCGGCACCAGCAAGGACAAGCAAAGAACCACTTGTATAAGTAACAGCTTGAAGTTGCGCATCATTTAGACTATTTAGTAGAGACTGTTCATTCATTAGAATTTGACCAATTAATATAGTATGTAATTATTTTTCTTTATAATTATCAATTATTTTAACATAATAAACCCATTGAATCCTGCCGAACTCTCATTTTAATAAGCAGATTTGTGCAATGCATGTATTATTTAACTAGCCTACACCCGTACAATAGCGTAATAACAATAATTTAACAAAGGCTTTATGGTGGGTGATTTTAAAAGACTGCTACTATCTTCATTTATGGTTGCTGGAGCAGCAATTGGTTCTGGGGTACTGGCTTTACCAATACTAGCGGCTGGTCCCGGGATTGTAAATACATTTATCTTTATCTCAATTACTTTTATAGTTGCCTTTCTTATGGCAGGTGTCAGCATTGATGTTTATGCCAGTTACGACAATCACAATGTAAATGCAGCAACTCTAGCAGTTGACTACTTTGGAAAAAAAGGTTACTGGCTAACTGCAATACTAAACGTACTATCTATGGGTTCACTCGCTGCAGCATATGTAAATGCGGGTGGTGACCTACTGGTAAAAACTGTATTACCTATCTTTAACATACACATCCCCTCTCAGATTGGTATGATTATTTTCTTTCTGGTCTTCATGCCAGCATTTGTTATTGGTCTTGGCTTTATAAGCCGTCTTAATGGCGTTATTTTTACAATTAAATTCACCCTTCTAATAGGTGGAATTATTCTCGGGCTACATCTAGTTAATCCTCAAATTTTTGAGCTTATACCAAGTGGAATAAAATATCTTGGGGCTGGTGCATCAACAATGTTTTGTATCTGGATGATGCATATGGTCTTACCACTGGTATTAAAAATTAACCATTGGAATCCAGCAAAAGCCAAAAAAGCCGTTTTAGTGGGAATGATTATTCCGGCACTCGCTTATGTTGGTTGGATGATGTTAATATTCTCGCTAGTACCAAGAACCAAGTTTGTTGATCTAGCAACTATTGGTGACATAATGCATTTTGCCCTAACCAAGCCAGGTGTTCCATCAATTATTTCTACGATGGTTGGTGGATTTGCGGCTATTACAGTATTAACGGCTTTTCTTTCCATTGGTTTTGCTCTAGTTGCATTTGTAATAGATGCACTAAAGTGGAAAGAAACAGCAGCAACTCGTTTTGGTGCAACACTTATGGCATTTTTAATTCCAGTTATAATTGCGCTTCTGTTCCCAAAAGCATTCGTCGTTATATACCAGCAATCAAATATGTTTCAAATTGGTGCCGCACTAATCCCGGTTGCAGCAAGTATAATTTACAAGAAAAAACTCAAAAAAGCCATAATAATGGAAATCATAATGCTAATAATTGGATTTGCATTGATTTCAGCACAAATTCTGGATGATTTATCTGTCTTCCCTAGTTACGGGGGCAGTCATGTAGCAGCCGTAGCCTGATAATCAATAAAAAAAGCCGGTAGGAGATACCGGCGGAGGAAAAAAGCACAAAAAGAAAACAAAATAATTTAAAACAAATAACCAAGTTTGGCATAAAGAGTAGAATTACCAGCACCATTCATTGTTGTCTGTTGCTGATTAAATGAGTTATCATAAGAATAACCAACACCTAGTAAAATTGTTTTGGCAATATCGTATTGAACCTCAGGATTAATTGTATATCTAAAATCCTGAATATATCCATTATTTGTCTGTCCCCAGAAAGTAGGATTTACTGTTGCAGGCTGTAATCCTGCACCACCACCTGCTTGGGTAGCATCATATGCGGTCATATCAAGTGAGATTTTGAGTGAAGAGCCAAAACGGTATTCCGGCTTCACACCTAGTCCATAATACTGGTTAATCGCACCTAATGATGTACCATAGGTATAGGTTGCATAAGGAATAACCTGAAAGCCATTACTACTTCCATTACCAAATTGGAAAGCATAACCAGCTTTTGCTGTAGCCAGAAATTGCCCATAAGTTGATCCACCTAAAGTTGTATTATAACCAGGCAAACTTACTGCTAATGAATCATTATTAGGCATTCCGGTTGCTATTGCATTAATCCAAATGTTGTTCTTTGTTTGAACGTTGGCACCAACAGACCACTCCTGTGCTTGTCCAGCCTGATTCTGGTTAACATACACGTTACCATACTGTAAGAAAGCATTATTATTAAAATCTTGGAATGAATCAGCATAAATCATCCCAAAAGCTCCACAGGATAGAATTGCCAGTGTTTTTTTCATCATTTTACCTTTTAGTTTATCATTGAACCTACAATTTAACCACTTTTATAAAACGGTTAAATAACCACATAATGAATAATTTTAATTTAACCCACAGGAGAATGTCAATATTATAAACATGGTTTTTATGAAATAAATATTATCTTAGTTAGCCCTTTATTTACAATGCACCCACATAATAAACCACTTTACAAACAATGGTAATCACTGTGGTTAATAGGGTTTGAGAAAATCACATTCAATGAAAATAGGTAGAAACTACTGAAGAAAATTACCCGATAATTTCATCTAAAAAATGCTGCACTTTGATACACTATAAATCTAGATTCAAAGCCGAAGAGGAATAAAAAAAGAGAAAAGCGAAGTGATATCCGGATTAATCAGAATATCAACCCGGATAGAATAGATTACCTTACAGCTTTAGCTGTAATTGTTTGAGATAATTATGAAATTCATTACCAACTTCAGGGTGTTTAAGTCCATAACCAATGGTAGCTTCAAGATAGCCTAATTTAGAGCCACAATCATAACGCTTACCCTCGATAATATGTGCAAAAATTGCTTCATAGTTTAGAACTTCAGAGATTGCATCTGTCAGCTGAATTTCACCACCAATACCACGCTTGGTATTACGTAGCTCAGTAAAGATACGTGGTGTCAGAATATAACGACCAACAGCAGCCAAATTGGATGGAGCATCTTCCGGTTTTGGCTTTTCGACAATTTGCTCTATTTTCTTATGTCTCATTGTATTTTCAGCAAGTTTAACAATGCCGTACGAAGAAACATCTGCTGGATCAACTTCATTCACACCTAAAACAGAAGATTCAGTTTCTTTATACACTTCCATCATCTGCGCTAGGGCACCTGGCTTAGCGTCAATTAACTCATCTGCAAGAATTACCGCAAAAGGCTCATTACCAACAACGCTACTAGCCGTCAATACAGCATGTCCCAAGCCCAAAGCTTCAGCCTGCCGAATATAAATACAATTTACATTGCTTGGCAAAATATTTTGCACAACTTCCAATAACTTGGTCTTATTTTTAAGTTCCAGCTCGGTTTCAAGCTCATAAGCCTTATCAAAATGATCTTCAATAGTACGCTTATTCCGTCCAGTAATGAATACCATCTCGGTGATACCAGCATCAATTGCCTCTTCAACGGCGTATTGAATCAATGGTTTATCTACAATAGGCAGCATTTCTTTTGGCGACGCCTTGGTAGCGGGCAAAAACCTAGTTCCCATCCCAGCAACGGGGAAAACAGCCTTAGTTATTTTCGCAGCCATTTATTTACCTGCAAAAAAATAATACTCCATTTGCTGGCGTAAATACTTACGTGCGGCTTCTTCAGATAAATTCAGACGATTTTCATTAATTATCATTGTCTGCTGCTTAAGCCATGCCTGCCAAGCTTCTTTTGAAACATTCTCCAGTATTTTTTGCCCAAGCTCTCCTGGCACTGGAGGAAAATCAAGACCTTCAGCCTTAACTCCCAATTTTATGCAATTAATCATTTTTCCCATATACTAAGCTCTACACTTTCTTGAAAATTACGGTTGAATTAGTACCACCAAAGCCAAATGAATTTGACATTCCATACTCTAAAGAGCGCTCTTTGGCTACATTTGCGGTATAATCCAAATCACATTCCGGATCCTGCTCAAAAATATTGATGGTTGGTGGAATAATTCCATCCTGAATCGCTTTTACTGTAAATACAGCTTCAATCGCACTGGCCGCACCCAATAAGTGTCCAGTCATCGATTTAGTCGAACTAACCGATAATTTATAAGCATGATCACCAAAAACTTCTTTCACCGCATTAGTTTCATTTAAATCACCTAGCGGAGTTGAAGTGCCATGAGCATTAATATAACCAATCTGTTCCGGGTTGATACCAGCATTTTTTAATGCCATCCGCATACTACGTGCCGGACCATCAACCGTAGGTGCAGTTATATGATTAGCATCAGAAGTTGCACCATAACCAACTATTTCTGCGTAAATTTTTGCGCCACGCTTTTTCGCATGTTCATACTCTTCAAGTACAAATACAGCCGAACCTTCGCCCATTACAAAACCATCACGATCTTTATCCCATGGACGAGAAGCCGTTTTTGGATCATCATTCCTAGTTGATAATGCTTTTAGCACATTAAACCCAGCCATACCAACCGCACAAATACTAGCTTCTGCACCACCTGCAAGCATAATATCACAATCACCATACTCAATATAGCGCGCAGCATCACCCATGCAATGATTGCTGGATGCACAGGCACTGACTACACCATAGTTAACACCTTTATAACCATAGAGAATAGATAGTTGCCCGGCAATCATATTACCCAGCGCACCTGGAATAAAAAATGGTGAAATACGACGAGGTCCCTTTTCTTTCAAGGTTATTGAATTTTCTTCAATACTTGGTAAGCCACCAATCCCAGAACCAATAATCAGTCCGACACGTTCCTTATCAATATTTGCATCTTCAATTCCAGAATCGCGTACAGCCTGAACTCCAGCTACCATTCCTAGCTGAATAAATCTATCCATACGTCGAGCTTCTCTTGCATCAACAAAACCTTCAGTAGAAAACCCTTTAACTTCACCAGCAATTTTGGTAGCAATATTAGTAGCATCAAAATGAGTAATTAAGTCAATCCCACTAACTCCAGCTACAATATTTTTCCAGCTAGTAGTCAAATCATTACCGACTGGAGATACGATCCCTATTCCAGTAATTACCACTCGTCTTTTTGACATTATTTAGCTCCTTGATTGTTTAAATGATCAAATAAATATAACCAGGTATCAATAACGGTATCCGGATTCAAGGAAACTGTCTCAATCCCTTCCTCAATTAACCACTGGGCAAAATCCGGATGATCCGATGGTCCCTGTCCACAAATCCCCACATATTTGCCATGCTTGCGACAGGCACTAATTGCAAGATGTAACATCGCTTTAACCGCATCATTTCTTTCATCAAAAGAAGCCGCAATTGCCCCATTTGAATCACGATCAATCCCCAATGTTAACTGGGTCATATCATTTGAACCAATTGAGAATCCATCAAAATAGTCTAGGAATTTTTCAGCCAGAATTGCATTTGATGGGATTTCACACATCATATAGATATTAAGTCCATTTTTGCCTCTTTCAAGACCATTATTTGCTAAAAGTTCAATAACTTCTTTAGCTTCCTGCGTTGTCCTGACAAATGGAATCATAATAGTAACATTATCAAAACCCATCAAGGTACGAACTTTATTAATTGCCATGCACTCCAGATCAAAGCAATCTCTAAAGCTAGGAGCAATATAACGTGATGCCCCCCTGAAACCCATCATCGGATTTTCTTCAACTGGCTCATATAATTTACCACCAATTAAATTAGAATATTCGTTTGATTTGAAATCAGATAAACGAACGATCACTTTTTTCGGATAAAAGGCACTGGCAATAGTAGCAATACCCTCAGCCAATTTATCCACATAGAAATCTACCGGACTCTTATATCCAGAAATTTTTTCTTCAACAGTTGATTTTAATGGCTCAGGCAAACTATCAAATTCAAGCAAAGCTTTTGGATGAATCCCGATTTGACGGTTAATAATAAACTCCAGCCGAGCCAAACCAACCCCAGCGTTAGGAATCATTGAAAAGTTAAATGCTAACTCAGGATTACCAACATTCATCATGATCTCAACTGGAAGTTTTGGCATATTCCCGATATCCAGTTCAAGCACATCAATATCCAGCTTACCTTCATAAATGTGTCCAGTATCGCCTTCACAGCAAGAAACCGTAATTTCCTGACCTTCTTGTAATACTTCGGTCGCATTTTCACAGCCAACAATCGCCGGAATCCCAAGTTCACGAGCAATGATTGCAGCATGACAGGTACGTCCACCACGATTAGTAACAATTGCAGCAGCACGCTTCATTACTGGCTCCCAATCAGGATCTGTCATATCTGTTACCAAGATATCACCAGCTTTTACACTATGCATTTCCGAATGATCTTTAACTAGGCGAACAACTCCAGTCGCTGCTTTTTGACCAACTGCACGACCAGTGACAAGAACATGACCACGCTCTTTTAAATGATAACGAATTTGTTTACCAGCCAAATTTTCCTGAGACTTAACTGTTTCTGGACGCGCCTGTAAAATATATATCTTACCATCAACACCATCCCTACCCCATTCAACATCCATTGGACGACCGTAGTGCTCTTCAATAATCATGGCAAATTGCCCTAGTTCAACAATATGTGCATCACTGATAGAGAACTGATTTCGCTCATGGCTTGGAACACCAACAGTTTTTACTGATTTCCCCGGAACGGTAACATCGGCAAATTCCATTTTCATGGCTTTACTACCCAGATTCTTGCGGATAATTGACTGTTTTTTCTTAACTAGGTTTGGTTTGTAGACATAGAACTCATCCGGGTTAACCATCCCTTGAACTACGCACTCACCTAAACCATAGCTGGAAGTAATAAATACAACCTGATCAAATCCAGACTCAGTATCAACAGTGAATAATACTCCCGAACTACCGATATCTGAACGCACCATTTTCTGCACGCCTGCTGACAGATAGATCAATGAATGATCAAACCCTTTATGGACACGGTAGGCAATAGCTCTATCGTTATATAGTGAAGCAAATACCTGCTTAACTGCTGATTTCAGATTATCCAGTCCACGAATATTCAAATATGAATCCTGCTGCCCGGCAAATGATGCATCTGGCAAATCTTCAGCAGTAGCTGACGAACGAACCGCAACTGAAATCTCATTGCCATAACGTTTTAACATTTCCTCATAGGCAATTTCAAGATCTTTTTCAAAATCAGGTTGAAACGGAGCATCCATAATCCAACCTTGAATTTCTTTACCAGCCTTCGCAAGTTCAATCACATTATCAACATCGAGTTTATCTAACACTGCATCTATACGCGCTTTAAGATTGTTGCTTTCGAGAAAGTGTTTATAAGCTTCAGCAGTAGTTGCAAAACCACCTGGCACCCGAATGCCCTTGCTATCAAGCTGGGAAATCATTTCACCCAATGAAGCATTCTTGCCCCCAACCTGCCCAACATCGTCCATTCGTAAATTTTCAAACCAGATGATATTTTTCATATAACAGCCCCACAAGAAAATCTTTTGTCTTTATCCATAATATTTTGATCTAATTTTATTATCTAAATAAAACCAAATTCAACCCACAAAATAGTATTTGATTTTATCACAGATTATCCTTATGGTGGTGTCCTGTTAAAAATCACTCAAGCAACACAGGCTATCATATAATACTGATACCAGATGATGAAAATATAATCTACTACCAGCGATTTCTCTTTAGTCATTACAAAAATTAATCACAATATGGCAGATATATACAACTAAAATCATTTCTATATCTGTTATAATTGGTAGCTAAAAATTTAAGGGGCTTAGCTTATGAAATTATTTAAAATCTTAACTTTAGTGGGTATTATTGCCGGACTTTCTGCATGTAACACTGGAAGTACTTCAACTAACAGCACATACATCTCAATTAATCCACAAACATGTAATAATATTACTGCAAACACGTCATGTAATGTTCAGGTAACGTACTCAGCATCTTCTGGTTCAAGCTCGATTGGGCAAGTATTGATAATGAGCACCCCCACTGGTTACACTGAAATCAGCACGAACTGTGGTAGCCAACCAATCTCGACTACTAGCCAAACTTGTAATTTTATTGTATCATGTACAAATAATGTTTGTAATGGGGTAGCAAGCACAGCATACATATGTCCTGCCAATCAAGCATCAAGCTGTAGCTCATATCAAGCTCTTGGATTACAATCTTACTAACGAAGATTTTCCTTATCAAAAAAGCAGCCATAAATCATGGCTGTTTTTTTTATTCTAGAGCAAAATATGCGATAATAATTGGTTCAAAACATCTAAACGACTTTTATTACCAATAATCAATGTACACTAGGCTTTCGAAATTATTAAATAAATCTCTGAAAATTTCTGCATACGTAACAGGCGGGGTGATTTTATTCTCATCTACTGTAGCAGTGATTGGCTTTAAAAGCCTAGATGCTTTACATTCAAAGATCGATAAAGAGTTATTTAAGCTAACAGGTTATCATTATAGCTATGATAAATTGCAAACAAGCTTTTCCGGCAGGCTACAACCAGAAATTGCCATCAATAACTTAACTATCTATACTACCAATAAAAACCAGCCATTTCTTAAAGTCAGAAAAATTGTCGCATTACTTTCATATAGAAGCTTATGGGAATTGCAACCAATTTTTAGCTATCTGACCATTGATGGTAGCGATATTGCGCTGGAATACGACAAGCAAGATAATATCCGCTTAAACCGTGAAATTGTCACTAACCTAAATAGCCCATCAACATCTGACTTTAATCTGGATAAACTACTCCTTAGCCAGCAACAGATTTTTATCACCAATATAAACCTATCTTTACATGATAGTAAACACTACCCACGAATTATCCATATTGGTAATATCTTCATTGATTTTAATAATCTAAACAACCAACATAACCTTGTCAGTAAGTTAAAGCTCGGACAAAACACCAATCTTGATTTCAACGCATCCTGGCTGGGTAATAAGGTTTGGAAGCTGGAAGGCTGGGAATCAGGCACTCTTAACCTTAAAAGTGTCAATAGCAATGGTTATCTCATCAAACTAAAAGCAGCTATAAAAAATGGAAGCTTACAAGAATTTAAAACCAAGTTTGATAGTAACAAACAAAATTTTGCCCAATACGATAATAATATCCAGAATTTCACTGATTTCTCGGGTGCTATCAAAGTTGAGCAAACCGCCCCCGGCAGTTATACGATAA
>JBDHRI010000173.1:0-3222 GCA_039807465.1 Burkholderiales bacterium
CCGGACTTTCCTCGATTAATTACTTAACCGCGATTGCCAGATTAGTTTTCTGGCATGGATTATATCATAATTAAAGGCAATTATAACGAAGTTTTGACCGATTATATAATAGACCTCTCTCCTAACCTGCTTCTTTAATTCTTATACGTTGTCATAAAGACTTCTGCGGTACTCATGTACTACGTGTACACTCCGTTTCTCAAATTCTTTATTCCTAGCCTAAGAACAAAATAATGGGTTATGAAAGAGGTCTAATGAATTACAAGACTTCTCCAACATTTTTATTAAGCCATTAATTAGGGTGGCTTTTTTACTGCTGGTATTTTTATGGATCGGCTATAATTGTGCTTCCATATATAAAAATAGGTTAAAGTTATAATGTTTACAATATTTTTAAACTCAGTTAAAACATTTCTACCTTTAAATCAGGTAGTAGAAGATGAATTACTTCGCTATGCCTATTCAACTGATGCAAGTTTATATCGGATGGTGCCAAAACTGGTTTTGATTGTGCACTTAGAGGAAGAGGTTATAAACATTATCCAACTTGCCAGTCAATATGATGTAAAACTTACCTTTCGTGCTGCGGGTACGAGTCTTTCAGGGCAAGCAGTTACCAATCAGGTTCTCGTTATGCTTGCTAATGATAGCTGGCAAAAATACTCCATTTCTGATGGTGGTAAGGAAATTACTCTAGAACCGGGGATTATTGGGGCGGATGCCAATAGATATCTGAAAGCCTATAAAAAACAGATTGGACCAGATCCTGGTTCGATTAATGCGGCAAAGATTGGTGGGATTATTGCTAATAATTCAAGTGGAATGTGTTGTGGAACTGCCAAAAATTCCTATGCTACATTAAAAAATATGCGTGCAGTATTATCGGATGGTAGTATTTTTGATAGTAGTGAGGAGAGTTTAGTTGAAAAATTTAAAATTGACCATCAGCCATTATTGGCAGAGATAGAGTCGATTCGGCAAAAGATTATTAATGATGAAGAAATTAGTACATTTATTCGGAAAAAGTTTTCAATTAAGAATACCAGTGGTTATAGTCTAAATGCTTTTCTTGATTTTAAAGACCCGGTGAAAATTCTTGAACGTTTGATGATAGGCTCGGAAGGTACACTCGGCTTTGTCAGTAATGTTACGCTAAATACTATTGAGAATTATACCCATAAAGCACTAAATTTTATTTATGGAAAACTTGAAGATCTAGTTAAATTAACTGTGGATATTTCCAGCTTGGATCTTTCATCAGTTGAGTTGCTGGATTATTTTTCCTTACACTCTGTTGCTGATGACGCCGAAATTCAGAAATTTTTAATTGAATTACCGGATGAAAATTATGCGGCAATAATGGTTGCCGTTGATGCCGAAAATCAGCTTCAGCTAGATCAAAAAATTAATGCGATTAACCAGATTATTAATAATGCCAATATATATCACCAGCTAGGCTTTAATAGTGATCCGCAAACTATGGCTACTTTATGGAAGGCTCGCGGTGGCGTTTTACCTACTATAGCTGGCAAGCGACCTCTTGGTTCGACTGTGATAATTGAAGATGTTGCAGTAAGTATTGAGCTATTACCCGAGCTTATCCATGATATGCGTAGTTTATTTGGACGTTATGAGTTTAAAAATGCGGCTATTTTCGGGCATGTTTTATCTGGAAATATTCATTTTGTAATTACTCCAAATTTTAATAATGAAGAAGAGCTTCGTGGTTATGATGCCTTTATGCATGAATTTACAGGATTGGTTGCGAATAAATTTAATGGTTCACTAAAAGCTGAACATGGAAGTGGACGTAATATTTCGCCATTTGCGATAGTAGAGTGGGGGCAGAAGTGCTGGAATTTGATGTGGGAAATAAAGCATCTTCTTGATCCCAAAGGTATATTTAATCCAGATGTAAAATTAACTCGAGACCACACACTACATATGCAGCATCTCAAATCATTCGCATCTGTTCATGATGAAATAAATGCTTGTATGGAATGTGGCTTTTGTGAACCAGTTTGCCCCTCGCGTAAATTAAGTCTTACTCCACGTCAGCGAAATAGTGTTGCGCGTAAAATATCTACCCTCTCTGGTACTGAAAAATCAGAATGGCAGCAAAAATACGAATATTATGGTATCGATACCTGTGCTACAACCGGGATGTGCAAAACCATGTGTCCGGTTGGGATTAATACTGGGGAGTTTATTCTTGGGCAAAAACCAAAAAATAACCAAGAAGTAAATCATAGCCAGCAAATCCGTCAGGCAAAGTCTCAGGTAAAACTTGGTAACCTTGCTGCATCAGTAATTGGTCGCGATAATTTACAAAAAATAACTAGTTTTGCACACAGTAAATTTAAATCAATCCCGATTTATCTGGAAAATATGCCAAAAGCGCAAAGTTTTAAGTTTAATGCTACGGATAATTCTAAAACAGAGGTTTTATTAGTCCCGGCCTGCCCAAATCGGATTTTTGCTGCAAGTAGCGAACTATCAGAATACCCATCCAAATTGATTCTTGAAAGGCTAGGCTTCAGTGTTAATTACCTCGCTGATTCTGAGAACTCATGTTGTGGTCAGATGTATCATTCTAAATGCAATCCTCTGGGACAGGACTCAATGGTTAGTAAGCTACGCAACAGCTTAGATAACGTAAAAATTGCAATTATTGATAATAGCTCCTGTTCCGGATTTGCCAAAGATGCAAAGATTAACTTGATTGATATAAATAAATTTTTGGTAGATAATATTGATCGGAGTAAAATTAGTAAAAAATATGGCAAAATTGCCTTACATATTGATTGTAGTAGTGCCAAGCATTCCTATAATGCTGGCTATCTTGAAATCCTACAATTATGTAGTGAAGAAGTTGTGATACCAGAAGGAATCAAATGCTGTGGTTTTGCGGGTGATAAAGGCTTTAAAGTTCCAGAATTAAATGCTAGTAGTTTATCTCATCTATCGCAGCAAGTTGCTGACTGTGAGCTAGGGGTAACATTTAATCGTAGTTGTCAGATTGGACTTAGTCATCACGGCAAGATTCAATATATATCTTTTGTCGAGCTACTACTAAATTGCCTAGAATAGGTTTTATAACAACTGGATTAGAACCTCTGATTCTAGACTGCGAGTGGCAGAAATTACCCGATTATTGGCAAAAAACCTTTTTAAAAGTGGTGCGTAGCCACCACTTAGAATTAGCTGGTTTGGTTTATATTC
>JBDHRI010000038.1:0-15444 GCA_039807465.1 Burkholderiales bacterium
TTATAAGAAAGGATCCTTTGATTACGAATACTTTATTTCTCTACTAACCTATCAATCTGTAGTTACAATTTCAAAATGGTTATTACCTTTATCATAGACGCATGTTTTCAGATTCTTGCCAAACTTGGTTCCATAACTATGGCAGTAATTGTCTTCCATCTTTAAATCAAATTGAGAGATATCATCTTGTCCACCCCTGTTGATATCCTGCATTCCAAATGAATATCTGAATCTGACTACTTTTTCCGAGTTATAAAAAACATCTGTCGCATTGGGTGCCAAGTCATGACTTCCTGATTTGATGGAACTTATTTTTGGCGCATAGTACATATAGTTATAGCCTTTTTCTGGAAATTTGGTAGTTATTTGATATTTATTCCAAGCGTATTGACTATCTCGAGTTACAAGGATTTTAGCATCTGACCATTCGCCAGTAATTTTAACAAAGGTACCATCTGGATAAGCAAGAGTTTGATAGTCAAGCTGTTTGCAGTTAAGTGTTGGGCAGAATAACCTAAAGCCCCAACTCCAAAGGTCGCGCCAACGATATTCCCGGTAAGATAGACTAACACTATAATAGTTACCCTCATTCCAACCCCAGGCTCCATATTTGATACCAAAGACGTATTGCGTATTATTTGGAACACCGCCGCCGCTAACCGAGTAGATTGCATACCGCGGCTCAACATCTCCTTGACCACTTACATTAGTTTCATAATTAGGGCGATTCATCCGAATATGATTTCCATTAATAACTTCCAGTGGGTGATTCCATTCATATTTGTGGGCATCACCTTCCACGTATAACCGAGTAAGATTTCTATAGTTAAGTTCAGAAATTACTGGAATATCGTAAAATGCTTTTGAACCATTCTTATGATAAAAGCGGTCTTTTCGCCAGAACATTGCATGAGCTTCTGCACTACCTTGTTCTGCCTTGCTTTCTTTACGCTCTCTACGAGACTCACGATGATCTACATATACCAGTCGCGTAATACCATTATACCCATGTTCCCGAGCTTCCGCTGGAATAAAAATAGTTTGACCATTAACTACCCGCAACATACTATTCTGAATGCTTTTAAAAGGAACACTGAAATCTGCGGCAGTAGGCCAATTAGATTTGGAGTTACCGCCATAAGTTCCCACCAGTGTTGTCCCGTCGTATGATTTGAGGCTCAGTCCTGCCAGTGAGGATAATTTTGTCGGATCAAGGATACCCTCAGTGGTAAATTGTGAAGGATCATCAAATTTCAATCTTATCGAACCATAAATATCTTTTAATGAATTTTTGTCAACTGGAAGTTTATCCATTAATAACTTAATTTTTTCAGCGTAGAATTTACGCACAACTTCAGCATTTTGTGCAATAGTATTAGTGGGTGATACTCCATTAATTTTAATGGCAATATGTCCATTATAAATAGTGGCATATGGAAAATCTTTACTGATTAATATTGCTCCAAGGGTGTCAACCTGCTGCATGTTGGCAATAGCAGTAAGAATATCCACGTACATTTTTACATATTGGGCATTATAAAAACTATTTAATGCAATGTAGTTTATTTTTGCACCATCACGGCTGGTTTCATGTACCAAAGCATCAAGAGAAGATTTCAGGTTTGTTAGATTATCGCCATTATTACCCATAATGCTCGTTAGAGCTACTTTGGCAGAATCGCGCCTATTTTGGAAAAATTCCATTACGACGTCCAACCGTTCGGTTTTCTGGTGAGTCTTCATGTAGTCAAGCAAGCTTTTATTGGACGGATTCAAGGTATAGCTAATCTGTTCCGAGAGTTGATTAATGATTGCAAGGTTAGTATTAAGGTTGGCAAGTTTATCCTGAAAGCGATCTTTATTGTACTTGGTATAAAAATTTATTAGCTGATTTTCAACTCTTTGTACCTGAGCTCCTACTTGAGTAATCAGCTCAATTGCAACAGTTAACTGTTTACTGGTAGTTGTATCGCCACCGCCACCACCACGGGGAAACATCAGCTCAACTATGCCACCACCAAGGTCACTTACCTGTTTAAAACCGGGGAAAACTGCCGCGATAATTTTAAAACTGGCACTAACTCGCTGTGAGACTAATCTATAATCATCGATACTATTACCATCCATATTATTTTTGGATGTCTGTAAGTATCCGTCAGCAAAATTTATGGAAGCAGCATTCAGGGAAATATTATAAATTTCATCTCCAGGAGTATTCGCAAACTTTTCAATTGATGCACTACCAATTTTTTTACCATTATTTGTAGCATAAATACTAACTTCATGCATTCCTGGAGTTAGAGAAAGCCCCGGAAGTGTTAGATTACAATATGAAACATTATTACAGTTCTGTTCTGCCGATTTAATTCCAGTGGTAGTAGCAATTTCAGCTCTAATAACAGTAAAGCCACTAAGTTCAGACGATGGAAGACTGATTATAGTATTTACAGCATAACTATTAACTGCTAAGCAGATCAATAAGCTAATTAACTTGGTCTTCATAAATATTCCTTTTACAAATATTGTGGTAGCTAAAGCTAGCATAAGGTATTATGCATTAATGACAATATGACTGTAAATAACCATTTCCGTATAACAACAATTCACTTTTGAAAAATAAAATTAAACATCGGCAACAATAATTGTAAAATTTTACCAGTAACCTGTTAAAACTGCTATACTATATTTATGTTTAAACTAGTAAAATATATACCGTAACCAGTATTAATTACTATACCGAAATTTATAAAACTGTAGATCAAAAACTCGGGGTAGATACAATAAGGAGTTAAGTTGCCATGAAAAAATTTATTTTAATTTTAGAATTAGCTATTATAAAGTCAGTTTTTGCTGTTAATCCTATTCCACCTGTTCCTGGTGCACCTCAAGCAGGCAACTACTATATAAACGGAACATACGGTAGTACTATGACTGTAAATGGTAATACTACCTACTATAGTAATGGTCAATATCAGGGACAATCACCAGCTAATGGTAATAATCCAATTTTCCAGAATAGGAACCAACAATCAATCATAAACACAGTTCCATCCGCAAATAACAATCAGGAGCAATTAATGAATTCTAGCCCAACAGATAGTATTAACGCTCCCTAGCCTGTTTATCAAGTTCCTGTAAAAAATTGAGCCTCTCGATAATCCGCTGTTCAAAGCCCTGATTTGTTGGCTGATAAAATGTTGGCAATATTTCTAGCTCATCGGGAAAGTAACTTTCATTTGGCACATAATGATTTGGATAATCATGTGCATAGCGGTATTCTTTGCCATAACCCAACTCTGCCATCAACTTGGTAGGAGCATTGCGTAAGTGAACTGGTACCGAGGCACTACCTCCACTTCCTATATATTCTTTTAGCTGATTATAGGCTAATTCCAAGCTATTGCTTTTATTGGTAACAGCCAGATAGGTAACTGCTCCAGCAAGTGCAAGCTCACCTTCTGGTGAACCAAGACGCTCATAAGTCTGCAATGCATTATTTACAACCGTTGCAGCATTAATATCCGCGAGCCCAATGTCTTCCCATGCCATACGGAGTAATCTTCTACCCAAGTATAACGGGTCGGCACCACCAGCAAGCATTCGCCCAAACCAATACAATGCTGCATCAGGGTTAGAACCACGCACTGATTTATGTAATGCTGAAATCTGATTATAAAATTCCTCACCACCTTTATCAAACCGCTGCATATTCTTAGGCAGAATTGATTTTACTAGGGTGACATCAATATTTACCTCATCTGTTGAATTTGTCAGAAGCTCATATAAATTTACCAGTCTTCGTGCATCGCCATCACAAAGATCAATTAAAAGTTTCTTTGCTTCATCATCCAGTTCTGGCTTACCTTTATATCTGATTGCCCGCTCTAAAAGATTTGACAAATCATCATAAGTCAAACTTTCAAGCACATAAACCTGCATCCTTGATAGTAAAGCATTATTGATTTCAAACGAGGGATTTTCGGTAGTCGCTCCAATCAGGATAATTTTACCCTCTTCCAAATGATGAAGAAAAGCATCCTGCTGCGCTTTATTAAATCGATGAATTTCATCAACAAAAAGAACTGTTGGTTTATCATTAAATAATCCACCCTGATTTCTTTCTGCTACCTCTAAGGCCTCCTTTATTTCCTTAACACCACTAAATACCGCAGAAAGGTAGATTGCATTACAATCAAACTCTTTAATCAGAATATTGGCAAGAGTGGTCTTTCCAACTCCTGGTGGACCCCAAAATATCATGGAAGTAATTTTTTTACTATTTAATAATCTGGTTAGAAGTCCATTTTCTCCAACAAGGTGTCTTTGACCAACCACATCAGATAACTGCTGTGGTCTTAAAATTTCTGTTAATGGCTGCATAATTTTCCCAATTTATTCTTTGGGCAGATTATAACAAATCTCGGGCTTAATCAAAACTATTCATACCTTAATACAAATTGATTTATCAGCCATCTTTACATTTATATAACTTGTTGTTAGATTAAGTGTTATATTCTATCTTCCAAATCAAATGTTGTAAAAAAATACACCTTACCACACATAACAAACCTACTACCAGCACCAAAACAATCCTTACCTCGAACACAACTTACTGTAATTATTAAATTTATACAGGAGAACCTTCAGCGTTGCAAATATGGGAAATGCATTTGCAAATATGGGAAACTAAAACTAATTTTCATTTGTTACAATTCTAACTGTGAGATATATAAATTTCATCTTTACCTTAAGGGAGGTCTTAAAATGAACAACAAACTTAAATTAATCAGCCTTGCAGTCATAAGCACGTTCATACTTGAAGCCTGTAATGGTGGCAATAATAGCAGTAATGATCCACAAATCGACTCAGATACAATTCCACCTGTAGTTGGTGATATAAGTTTAGATTCAGCAGCTCCTGGAGCTGCAAATGGATTAATTGCAATGGTTACTGGAGGAGCTGAAACAGAGCTCGGTGAACAAGCTGCCTTATGGTTATTAGATGAGGTATCAGGCGGTAAGTTTCCCCCAAGCGAAACTACGACTCTATTATCTAATATAAATAGCCAATTATTAACAATTGAAAGCAGCTTAGCCACAATAAATACAGAATTGAGCGCAATATATACAACAATTAATGCATACCAAGCAAACAATCAGCTTTTAGCACTTACTAACTATGAAAATCAAATAGCTACTTATAATAATGTCATGTCTAGCTATATTAACAACCAGAATAACTTTAAAAATGTCAAGATTAAAGGTAATCCAACTACCTATATTCAAATTCCCCAAACAGAATTAACAACTGCAGAATCTGCCTTCCTATTTCAATCAAGTGCACCATTTGAAAGTGCCATTCTTCAAGCTATGACAACAAAAAATGCACAAGCAGCACTAATTGGACAAGCTGGATCATTTGCAGAGTTAGATAACTTAGGAGTAAGTTTATCTTGTGATACTAATAATAGTCCGTATAGTATTTCCAACCCAAACTTGCATCAAACACCAAATCTTTCTCTTTCCAATACTGGTTATTGCTCCTTGATTGAAGCATTAAACGCACAATTAAATAACTTTAAAATAACCCAATTAACAAACGGTCAAAATATTTTTTATGCTTATAGCAGCTTTAGTGCAGGATTGGATCTAGTATATCTTAAAATGGTAAATGCTTTAACCCAAGAATATGCAGTAGATCAAATTCGTGTTTACCTAGGACAACACGCTAATTCACAAGTTGGTGTCCCAAGCTATGTAGCAGACCCGGGGAACTACCAAATCGCTTTACAGGAGGTTACTCTTGCATATAATAGCCGGATTGGCTACTTAAACACAATCTTTACCGAAGCTAAAGAATCCGCCTTTAGCTATATTACTGCACTAGCCCCTACAGTTAATTCAGCATCGCTACAAACACAATGTGGAGTTAACCCACAAAATATTGTATCGACTGTTCCTGCAAATTTGAGCATGTCGCAAGCGTCAAGCCAATATTATTGGGATGGAACTAATCTTACAGTAACTTGTAATTCAAATGGTACGCCACTCACAACCACAACTCCTGTCGCAACACTTTGCCAAAATGCCAGTTTGCAAGCAAATAATGGCTATATAAGTTGTGGAACCTCTATCAACAACTATGCAATTATGCAAGACTATAACACTGCTGCCACAGTACATAATTTTGAAGGTAACCTTCCTGGTCAACTTTCATGGATAAATTATTCAAATGTATCTAACTATACAATCAATAACTATGTACCATGGTTTTCACAGCTTTATTCATTTTGGTCAACTGGCACACTCAATGTTTACTACGATCCCAATTACCCAATAACTTCAAATAATCTAGCACAAGCAAATACAATTCTTTTAAACCAATTGGGGGGCGATAATCCTACTAACTATACTAGTACTAATGTTGGATTTAATGTTGATATACAACCATTTCCTCTAGTAGGGATACCTTACATTGGTATACCAGTAATGCTTTCTGATGGGGTTCATACCTTCACGCTTGGGGCAGGCGCGATACATAATTACGGTTCTGACAATCAAGGGTTTATGCTATTAGGATGCGTTCCAGGAGATTCAAATTGTAAAACGGGGAACTTCCCCAACTTTACTCCAAACGGAAATGCTCTTGAAAATTTTAACGCTATTATTTTTAGTAATGGAGACGTGATCACAATGTACAATTTAAACAATAATGATGGTAACGGTTATCACGGTGATTATTACCTCAAAGCTTACTACAATGGAACTGCACCTGAATATATTACAAATGCAGTTACTTGGCAATAGAAATTTGATGATGTCCTATGAATAAATTGGCGGTTCCAAACCGCCTTTTTTATAATCCCTGTAAAATCCCCTTCAATTAATTTAATAAATTCAATACTTTTCCGCAATTAAAAGCAGCAACATTCGCAACCGTAATATCAATACACCGTTGCCGAGCCTCAACTGGTGCCCAACCTATATGCGGAGTTAGTAGCACATTCTCTAAACCAAGAAGAGGATTATCTGGCAATGGTGGCTCACTACTTAATACATCCAGTGCTGCGCCAGCTATCTGCTTATTTTTTATTGCTAAGGCAAGCGCTTCTTCATCGACAAGACCTCCACGAGCGGTATTAATCAGATAAGCAGTTGATTTCATACACTTCAAAAATTTCTCGCCTATGATTTTGGCTGTATCTTTAGTAAGAGCACAATTTAATGAAATAAAATCTGCCTCTTTCGCTACTTCATAAAGTTCAAGTTGTCTTATTCCATCGACATTCTTAATGCTACGATTATAAGCAACTACTCTCATTCCAAAAGCTAGTGCCAGCTTTGCCGTAGCAAGACCAATCTCACCCAACCCAATAATTCCGAATGTCTTACCCGCCAATTCATGCATGGGTATTGCCAAACCAGCCATTTTGTCCCATCCTTTTGCACGCATATAATCAAGCTGGGGAACAAATTGAATCGCACAACTAAGCATTAAAAAAATGGCAAGCTGAGATACAGCATTAGTACCATATCCCGGAACATTAGCTACCTTGATACCACGCTTACTTGCAGCAGCAACATCAACATTGTCATACCCGGTGGCGGTTATTGCAATTAGCTTCACGCTATCCGCTAGCCTATTAATTATTGCCTCAGTTAGATATACTTTATTTACTACAATAACATCAACGCCATTCGCAGCGTTAATAATTGCTTCCGGTTCATTCAGGTTTTCATGAATAACCATCTCACCCAATTGCTCAAAACCACTAAAATCAATGTCGCCATTTACTGTGGTTGTATTTTTATCCAATACCAGAATTTTCATCTTTACACCTCCAAATTAAGCTGCATAACAACTACATCAACAAATTTTTCAAATTTGTAACCAACATTCTTCATAATTCCGGTTAATTCAAAACCATGCTTCTTATGTAAATTAACCGAGCCGCTATTATTACTATCCCCGATCAATGCCAGCATTTGTAAATATCCACGCTGCTTGCAGGAGACGATTAGCTCTTTCAGTAGCATTGAACCAACACCACTACCCAGATACTGACTATCAATATAGATTGAGTCTTCAACTGTAAAACGATAAGCTGATCGCTCGCGAAAATGCGAAGCATAAGCATAACCAACAATCTTATCGGCAAGTTTTGCAACCAAAAAAGGAAACCCATCGGCGATTATTTTATTAAATCTCTTCTCCATATCTTCAATAGACGGTGGAGTTTCTTCAAAGGTACCCAAACCATTAAGTACATGATAAGCATAAATTGTCTGTATCGCGCTCACATCTTCAAATCTCGCTATTTCAATCTTGATCTCGCTTGCCACTTAAACTATCCTTATACTAAACTGTTCGACCATGATCCGGGGAAGGATGGTATCGTAACCAAAAAATATTGCTTTATCAATTAAGTCTTCCACCGTTAAAACCTCAAATTTCCTTAATAGCTGCTGATGGATAATATTTCTGACCGTGCTAACCGCAGTATCTTTATGCATAATCATATTTAAATGATGGGTTACTACCTTTGGCTTAGCATGCATAATCAAAAGAAAAACAATTAGTTCTTCAATCTCAGTTAACTCCAGTTTCAATCGCTTCTGGTTGGTAAATCCGAGATTATCATATTTAACAATATGATTATTAATATATGGTTTAAAATGTCCTAGTGAAAATATCGGAAAAAAATCAACCCGCACACCAACAGCCTGATCAATATTAGGATCAACAAGCGGGGTTTTCTGCTTCAAATATAACTGGATCTCTCCATCATAGTTTTGTGAAGTGATGTATTGTTGAATTTGTCTATTTTTGAGACACTCAACATCTTCCTGAATGCAACTTTCCGATATCTGCTGAATTGCAGGCAAACTATCATAAGTTGCCACACTTAAATCAATTCCCAGAACATTGTTTTTTTCCATTAGTAATGGCGAAACATATACAAAATAAGATTCAGGGTTGACTATAATTGTCTTCTGCTCTGGTAGAACAACCATTTTCAGGGCATTAACATAGTCTTGTAAATAATTCATTTCAATTTTCCAATCTAATTTCCCTCTATTATACTGGAATACTTGAGACAAAGAACACTCTCTTGAAAGTGATAAATGATCAAGCTATCTTACTATCAATTTAATTGACAATTGACTACTCCCAATTACTGTTGGATTTAGTTGCAACTAACAAACAAAATGTTGCAGTGGCACAAGCATTAAATAAGGCTGGTATGATAAAATCAATTTTTTAAAAAAGGTCGATTAAATGGAATGTTCAATACCAAAACATAAAATCGGACTACTATCAGTAATTGCCATATCAACTACGGGAATTATTGGTAGTGGTTGGTTATTTAGTGCCTATCTCGGAGCAAAAATTGCAGGAGCTGGAGTATATTTATCTTGGATTCTCACCCTAGTATTTTTTATATTGATGGCACTGGTTATTGCCGAAATTGTAGCCATTTTTCCACTACGAGGGATTATTGGGCGAATGGGATCTTTGTCACATAATAAATATTTTGGTGTCATTTTTGCTTTTGCTATCTGGCTTGAATTGGTTGGTAGTATTCCAGGTGAGGCTCAGGCAAGTGTTGAATATTTGGCGGGAATATCACCTCATTTATCAAAATTATTGATTAGCGATGGTGCATTAACTGCTTCAGGTCTAGCCTTTACCTTTCTGTTTCTAGTAGCTTACTGGCTTGCAAATATGTTTGGGATTAAATTTTTTGCTAAAGTAAATAACTCAATTGCTGCGGTAAAAGTTGTCTTACCCGCATTAATTGCCCTAATAATTATTGGCACTTCTTTTCATCCGGCGAATTTTACTGCCTACAAAGATAGTTTTATGCCCTATGGTATGAATTCAATTATTCTGGCAATGACTTCCACAGGAATGATTTATTCATTTAACGGTTTTCAACTATGTGCCTCTTTTGCCAGTGAAATCGAAAATCCCGGGCGTAACCTGCCATTAGGAATGGTTATATCGATCATTATATGTTTCTTTATTTATGTAATTTTACAGACAGCTTTCATCGGTGCACTTGATACACAGCAATTGGTAACCAATGGCTGGGCTAGCCTAAATTTTAGTTCGCCGTTTGCCCAGATTGCAACCATGATTGGGCTAAATTTTGTTACAATGGTTCTATATGCAGATGCCTGTATTTCACCATCAGGTACCGGGATTACTTTTGTGGGGAGTGGTTCACGAGTGCTTTACTCAATGGCATCCGAAAGACAAATGCCAAGTATGCTGGCGGTTCTCGATAAAAAACACAACTTTGAAAAAAGGGCGATGTTTTTTAATTTTGGGGTTGCAGTAGTATTTTTATATTTATTCCATAGCTGGGCAGTACTAATCAACTTTATTACTGCGCTAATTATTTTAATGTATATGATAATTCCAATTTCATTAATTGCTCTAAGGCATAGTCATGCAAATATTGAAAGAAACTTTCGCCTGCCTTTGGCAAATATTATCTGTGCAATATTGTTCCTAGTTCAATCAATCTTCTTTATCTTCATCGGTGCAAAAGATATGCTCTACCTTACCTTAACCATGAGCGCTTTGATGGCTGTATTTATGATGCTACACGCACGTGGTCAAGATGGTTATAGCTTCATGGATGTAGCAAAAATTTCATTACCATTTGTCGGTTTCTTATGGATGATAACAATACTAATACTAATTGGTCCTAGTAACTATGGTGGTCACGACTACCTTAACTATGGAGCATTTTATGCAGCATATGTAGTTGTTTCATTGTACGCCTTTTATCACTTTACAAATAAAAAGTTTGTTGATAAATGCCAAGAAATTCGGACAATGGATAAAGTAAAAATTGTTGAATAGTTAATAAAAAAATAGGAGGATATAAAATCCTCCTATTTTAGTTTCAAGTAAAAGTATTAAGCTATTACCTCAAAATCACGTTTACGCTCATCCCATTCCAGCATATTACCTGAATGAACATCATAAATCCAAGCATTAACTGTAATCTGAGTATTTGCGATCATATCAACAATTTTTGGATACGTTTTAAGATTATCAACCTGATTTAAAAGGTTAACCTTAACCCCGTGTGCCGCATCTGTTGGTTTATGCTTACGAAAGCCATCCTTGATGATACTTAGCCAGTTATCAAGACCAATATAACCAAGATCCTTATCACCAGTAGCATAAGATGCCTTAACTGCACCACACTCGGTATGTCCGCAGATTACGATGTTTCTCACCCCAAGCTCATAAACAGCATACTCAATTGCCGCAATTTCACTATAGATATTATTTGGCATATACGGCGGAACCACATTACCTACATTACGTACAATAAAAATTTCGCCAATATTAGCTGAGAAAAAAGCATTTGGATTAAGCCGACTATCTGAACAGGTAATCAACAAGGTATGTGGCTTTTGTCCTTTAGCAAGGGTAGAAATCAATTCCTGATTATCTTTGGCATAATTACTGGTAAATTTGACAATACCATGCTTCAATACATCATTAGCAGAATGTTCAATTCCAGATTTTTCAAGTATTTCCTTGATTTGGCTCTCCATAACTGTAATCTGGTAATGGTTGGCTTCACTACTACTAACCTGTAAAATAACTGCCTGATGATCAGTAGTCATACCATGAAAAATAGTTTTGATATTTTCATCAGCAAGCTCTTTGGCAATTGTAACCAAATGCTTAGCACCACTAGCATCAATCTTATGTAACGCCGCAAACTCAAAAATCACAAATTTAAGCCCAGCCTGTGCCAAAGCCAGTTCTTTAATGCGATTTAGCTCATCATAGGCAAGAATACTTACATTACCATTAAGTCCGACACGCAATACATTTTTATTTGTCCAAAGCTTGATATCTGCCTTGGTACGCATCATTCTGAAAGCTACTAGAATAAATGCAGCAAACAAACCAGCCTGAATTCCACTAATAAGATCAGTTACTACGATTGCAATAAAAGTAATTGCATATACCAGAACTTCAAGACGGTCATTTTTCCATAGATCAACTACTTGGCGGAAATTCATCATTTTGAAAGCAGCAGCCATCAAAATACCAGTAAGTACCGCCATTGGTACTTTCTCGATAAATTCAGAGCCAAAATATACAATAACAAAGATAATTAACGCATGTAGTAAGGCTGCTCTTCTAGTTTTGGCACCTGCAAGGACGTTAACTGATGAACGAGCAATAACACTTGTTACCGGGATACCACCAAAAACTGCAACCCCGACATTGGCAATACCTTGTCCAATTAATTCCTGATTAGGATTATGTAGATCCCCCTTCCCCATGATATCAACCGCGCTAGTTGAAAGTAAAGTCTCAAGAGAAGCAAGAATAAATACCTCAATCCCAGTTATTATTAGACTTTTCCAGTTTCCAATTTGGCTAAAATCAATTATATCTGGATGAACCAGATCATGTGGAATCTCGCCAATAAGGCGTACTGGAAAATTACCAAAATAAGCAATCGCCATTGGAATAAATACAGCAAAAGCAAAAGCATAGGCACGCGGCAAAAAGCGTGGAACTATCCCCAAAATAGCCAACGTTAGTAACGTCAACCAGATACCAGCTGTAGTAACTTTAGGGACAATCTCACCCCAGTGATGAATAAGCCCCACGACAGGATGCTCAACTGCCGCATTCAAGTTAAATAGTATTGCAATCTGTCCAAAAAACAGGATAACCCCGATACCGGCAGTAAAGGCAAGCACCAAAGAAAGTGGAATTATTTTTGCCAGTCGTCCGAGTTTCAATACACCAAAGATGATTTGCAATAATCCACAAATGGTTCCAACCACTAATAGCCCGGTAAAGCCATAGTTCTGCACTGTATTTGCAACTAACACCGACATTGCCACCGCAGGTCCGGTAACACTAAGCCGACAACCACCAAATAAGGCTCCAATAATTCCACCAAATATCGCAGAAATCAGTCCAACCTGAGGTGCTACTCCAGATGCTACCGCAACTGCTAATGACAAAGGAATGGCAACAAAAGTAACTGAAATCGCAGCAATAATATCGTCTTTTAGGTATGCTGCTTTGCCAATTGGAGTTATTTCATTGGCGATAAAGCGTTTTAAATTTTCAATTCGGGTGCGCATTTATACCTCCTTGTTGTAAAATTAATTAGTCAAATAGGAAATAACCAGCAAACTGGCTATTATTAAGATTATCAATATTTCCTGCTTCAATTAATAAGGCATTTTTAACTGCTTTATCTTTTTCCATCAATTCAAAAAATGCTTTAATTTTGGGAAAATCATTAATATCGACAACCGGAGGATTTCCATGAAATCCCTTACTCCAGCGAAGTAGCCCATAAGCCTGAGCTTCAACAATGGTTGGTTTATCCATAACCAGTAAACCATGCGAATTAAAGCTGTTATTGACATAGTTTAATACTGCAATCAGCCGCTCAAGTGCCATTTTTCGGAAAACGTCTACTGCCTCAGGTGTAACAAAACGCGCAGGGAAATTGACCTGTCCAAATGCGGGATGAAGCGTTGAAGATAAATAGGAAAGCCACTGATAAACATGAGCACGCTCCTGTGTTCCAACAGAAGGACAAATTCCCTTATGCTGATACTTGTCAGCCAAATATAACAAAATTGCCAGATTTTCGCCAACAACATTATTACCATCTTTCAAAGCACCAACTTTTCCAGAAGGATTGATTGCTTTAAATTGGCTACTAGCCCTTATTTCCGGGGTAGTGAGACCTACCTGATATGCTTCATTTATCCACTCTAATGTTACCTGAGAGCCAAAAGCACATGCTCCAGGAATAATAAACAATACTGGTTTATCCATAATAAATACTCTCCATTAAACCCTACTTTTTCAGTCAGCTATTATATACTAACCTACTCCACTAAGAAAAATTAATTGCATATTCAACTATTTTTGGATTCTAAATCAATACACTACTCACCAGTTTGTTTAAGAAGTGAGCGTAATAAACCAAATTTATGTTGAAGTTCATTTTTGTCATTAATTTTTTCATGCCTGCGCCTAGCTTCATCGACAATGTTGTTATTACCCATTTCCGCCAAAAACCGTGAACGCTCACGTACTTCAAGCGATCCAGCTTTACGTCTTTGTTCACAATAGCTTATAGTCAGCTCATACTGGGCTCTAGTAATACCAACATACATCAAACGGCGTTCTTCTTCAATCATATCACTGGCTAATGACTCTTGATGAGGCAGGATCCCCTCTTCACAGCCAATCAAAAAAACATACGGATATTCAAGACCCTTTGCAGCATGAAGCGTGGTTAACTTGATGGCATTAGGCTCTTCCTCACCTCTACCATCCAGAAGACTTATTAATGCAATATTCTGCACCAATTCAGGTAACGACTTATTATCTTCATCACCCTTTTTTGTTAGCCATTCAACAAAACTTAGAACATTCCCATATTTTTTTTCTGCACTCTTTGGCTCTTCCATATCGTATAGATAAGTCTCATAGTTTATCGACTTAAGTAACTGCTGGAGAAGATCACCTGCACGTTCCTTTTCCTGTCGTTCCTGAATGTAATTTATAAATTTACCAAAAGTAAGAAGTGATTCATGCTGAGTCGGATTACATTCTACTGCAAAACCTTCTTCAAATAATGCGGCAAACAGAGAAAGCTGACGCCTGCTTGCATATTCGGAAAGACGTTTTAGGGTAATTTCACCGATCCCCCGTTTTGGCGTAGTAACCGCACGGATAAATGCAGTATCATCGTCTTCGTTATAAATAAGCCGCAAATATGACATAATATCTTTAATCTCGGCACGATCAAAAAATGACTGCCCACCTGCAATGGTGTATGGTATTTTGTAATTGCGTAATGCCTGTTCCAGTACTCTTGACTGATAATTACTTCGATATAAAATTGAATAATCTGAGAAACGAGTATTGTTATGCAACTGATGTAACATTATTCGCCTTGCAATGGTATCAGCCTCAGACTCTTCATTATTACAGCTAATTACCTTGATTGCCTCACCATTACCGTATTCACTCCAGAGTTTTTTCTCAAATAATTTGGGGTTATTTTGAATAACGCTATTGGCGGCACTCAAAATAGTTAAAGTTGAACGATAATTCTGCTCCAGCTTGATTATTTGCAGCTTAGGATAATCAGTCTGTAACAGCTTAAGATTTTCTGAATTAGCTCCACGCCAAGCGTAAATAGATTGATCATCATCACCAACTGCGGTAAATTGTCCCTGACTACCGCCTAGAAGTTTGATTAACCTATACTGACTGGTATTGGTATCCTGATATTCATCAATCAATAAATAACGAATTTTTAACTGCCATTTATGCAAAACAGCAAGATTTGAAGACAGCAGATCAACTGGCACACGAATCAGATCATCAAAGTCAAATGCCTGATAAACTTT
>JBDHRI010000039.1:0-15335 GCA_039807465.1 Burkholderiales bacterium
CAAAAATGCATAAACAAGATTAAAATTAAGACCAGCCACACCGGGATCTTGCCCCAAGGGACATGTTGTTGCATTTGCATTTGTCGAATTATAATTACAATAAACAGTCATTAAACTGGCATCAATACGCCCCCAGATACCAATATCAAATAATCTCTCAACCGAAAGACCGATAAAAGTAGTACCATAGTTAGAGCTTTGTCCATACGCATTAGCTAAACTTCCGTAAGTACCACCAAATCCAATTGAGAATTGATTATCAAACTCCTGAAAGTAATGGTTACTCGCTAAAGGGGCACTTTCAGCAGCCATAGCAAAAACAGGCATCACGCTTAACCCAAGAATTTTTACAAATTTGCGCATGGAGTATTCCCAAATATTTTTTAAGATTATACGCTAAAAACGCGCTTCAATACAAATTTTCAGCGCGCTTTTTCCATTATTTGCTAATAAAATTCAAGTAATGTTGAATAATTGCGACAGTAGATTCATCATGATTTGAAACTGTTGCAGTTTCGATGTCTTTTAACACTGCTTTAGCTAATTGTTTACCTAATTCTACCCCCATCTGGTCAAAGGAATTTATATTCCAGATAACTCCCTGAACAAATGTTTTATGCTCATACAAAGCAATCAGCATTCCAAGATAATATGGGCTTATTTCTGGCAACACAATCATGTTACTTGGACGATTACCATCAAAAATTTTGTGTTTAGCTATTTCGTCAGCATCCGTACTTGACATGCCCTGATTTAGCAACTCTGCTTTTGCAGTTTCATAAGTCTTACCACACATAAACGCTTCTGCCTGAGCAACAGCATTTGACCATAAAATATCATTATGTTCTTTATTACTGAACCTATCAGAAAGAGCAATTATTATATCCATCGGGATAATCTGGCTACCCTGATGCAGAAGCTGATAATAAGCATGCTGTCCATTTATACCACTATCACCCCAAACAACTGGGCAGGTATTATAACTAATTCGCTTACCATCTTTATCAACTGATTTTCCGTTACTTTCCATCTCAAGCTGCTGCACATATGCCGGAAACCTAGTTAGTCTGGTATTATATGGCGATAGAATCAAGCTCCTAAAGTCAAAAAAGTTTACATACCAAATACCCAATAACGCTAGGATAACTGGAATATTTTGACTAAAATCTCGGGTTTCTCTGAAATGTTTATCCATACTATTGGCACCAGCTAGTAATTGTTCAAAATTATCATAGCCAATATATAGGGCAATACTTAAACCAATAGCTGACCACAAACTATAACGTCCACCAACAAAATCCCAGAAAGCAAACATGTTTTCCTTAGCTATCCCAAACTCAGTTACTGCTTTTTCATTCGTTGACAAAGCAATAAAGTGCTTGGCAATTGCCGCCGTATTATTGGCTGTTTTAGATAAAAACCACTTGCGAGCGCTCATAGCATTAGTCATGGTTTCTTGAGTTGTAAAAGTTTTGGATGCAACTACAAATAATGTGGTTTCAGGATCTACATCAGCGAGAACATCATTTAGCATATAACCATCAACACTGGAAATAAAATCAATTTTCATGCCTGTCTGACGGTATGGCTTTAATGCCTGACATACTAAAACTGGACCAAGATCAGAGCCGCCAATACCAATATTTATAATATGAGTAATCTTCTTACCGGAAAAGCCAGTATGTTCCCCTGAGTGAAGTTTCTGGCAAAATGATTTCATCTGCTCTTTAACCAATGAAATATCATTAATAACATTCCTGCCATCTACAAGCACACTAGCTTCTTCACTTCTAAGCGCAGTATGTAACACTGCCCTATTTTCAGTATTGTTAATTTTCTGTCCGCTAAACATTGCTTCTATATGTTCAGATAGGTTTACTTGTTTAGTCAGATCTAAAAGCTTGCTTATGGTAGATTGGTTAATCCTATTTTTGGAAAAATCAAAATGTAATCCATTATGCTCTAAAGAATATAACTGATTGCGCCCTTTTTCTTGTGCAAATAACTCAAGTAAAGTTTTATTTTTAAGTTCCTGGAAATGGTTGGTTAAATCTGCCAGATTAAGATGCTTCATATTACCCTCCTGAAATGGATAAAATATTATCTAGAATATAACTTATCAAATGGCGGAACTTCATTTTTATTTTTTGCCGTCATCTGGTATTGCCGGATCAGACTATAATAGCTATAAAACTCCGGATTTTCTGCCCTTAATTTGTTAAGCGTCTGCTGCTTTTGTTTATTCGTATCTTGCATAATAGAAATAGCTTTAGCATATGCACTTTCAGCCGATAAATCTGAATTTGGCTGATTTTTTACTGTTTGTTTAATAGCTTCAATCTCAGAAACATCAAGACTAGTTATTTTTATTCCCAATTCGGGATCTTCAATATTAAGCTGCTTATTATTCAATAATCGTATTAAATCTGCATCAGAAGAAATTTGTGCTACGATACTGGCAAGAATCTTCAATTCAATAAAATTTGCCATAGTTTCTTCAAATTTTTTGCGATTATTCAGATTTAAATAATTCACATAAACCACTGGATCCTGAACTAACCAAGAGACATTGAATTTAACTAGCTCTTTCTGGTTAGTACTTTCATTACTTAGTTCTATCAGGACATGGGAATTTCTCTGGTTTACAAAGACATAATTGAACTGTCCATAAAATGGCAAATTCCAGTGTATTCCAGTCGTATATACTTTAGAGTCTTTAGGTGAATGGGTAATAACCACAACCTCACGCTCATCAACAATAAAAAGCCCACTAAATAAAACTAATACAGCCAAAAGGAAAACAATCAATACATTCTTCATCTAGCGTCCCTTAAACTCACGCTCACGGTCAACTGTTCTATTAAGCTTACGAACGTCGGATTCCTCAATACCATTACTTTGCTGAGTGCTAATGCTACCATTATTAATTCTATTCTTAAACTCATCCAGACTACTACGCAATAAAGAAAAATCAGGCACTGCCGATTCCGACGCAGGAATCGAGCTTAACATTTTATAGTACATTAGCTGAGCAACCACATCAGGATTTGAACGATATTCCGGCAATAATTTATGAAACTCTTTAACCTGAGACTCAAGATCATTACTTACATAATTCTGATACTGTTTTGCCTGATTAAGAATTTCACCAATTGGAGAATTTGTTGTTGATGAAGAGCTTATTGACGATGACTTGTCTTGCTGTAACTGAAGATCTAGATTACTTAATTTAACAATTGTCATTTTCTCAATTTTGATACCAAAATCGTCCAACTGTGATTCACTCTGACGACGAATATCATTGGCAATAACGATATTACTTCCCCCTAGTAACTCACTACTTTGCTTATTTACTACATAAGATTGAATTAAAGATTGAACCTGCCACTTTATTGTCTGTTTAGAATCAGTATTTTCCTGATAATGAGCAATAAAATATTGCCGAGGATCGGTAACTCGATAGATAACTTCAACAATCATCTGTAACGGTTTATTATTCGCACTAATAACTACAAATCTTTCATTATCAACTTTACCAATTGAAAGATTATTGCTAATGTTATCAATTACTGCTATATCAGAAAATGGATATGGATAATCAATCCCAACGGCAATACCAGCCTTAACTGAGCTTACCTTTCCATTATGCATTATAATCCCATAGGTATTTTGGGGCACATAGTATATACCAGTTAGTAACCATAAAAAAACTACCATTGCAATAACTATAAAGCCAAATTTTCCATCACTGGTAGGTATTTGACTATTCCCATCAGAGTGAGTTTTTTCTCTTTTGCCCAAAATTCTTGCTAACGCATTATTCCATTTGTCCAGAGCAGTCTGAGGCTTTTGCTTATCTATTTTTCCATGGTTCATAAATTAAATCCTGTTTATGCTCATTTACCAACTTCTGATAATCCATTTTTTCTACAATTGCCTGACGCAATAAATCAAAGCCCAAATTTTTACTCGCAGAGATATATACCGCCACTGGTTCACCGGTTTCCGCATAGATAATTTGAGGAGTAAATCCATCTATAAGATCGATTTTATTATAAACCATCAATTGTGGAATATGATTTGCCTCGATCTCTGTCAAAACTATATTTACGTCCTCTATCTGCCGTTCTTTTGCCTGATTGGAAGCATCTACAACGTGTAACAGGATATTGGCATAAATCGTTTCTTCAAGTGTTGCCCTAAAAGCAGCAACCAGCTTATGTGGTAAATCACGGATAAAACCAACTGTATCCGAAAGAATAACCTCATGTTCTTCATCGATAAATAAACGTCTGGTAGTCGTATCCAATGTTGCAAATAATCTATTCTCCGCATATACATTAGCTTTAGTTAGACTATTGAATAGAGTTGACTTGCCCGCATTAGTATATCCAACAATAGAAATAGAACCAATTCCGCTTTTTAGTCTTGATTTCCTCTGGGTATTACGTTGTTTAACGATGGTTGCTAACCTTTTCTTTAATGATTCAACCTTGGTGGCAATCATTCGCTTATCTAGCTCCATTTGTGTTTCACCTGGACCGCCCCGTAACCCAATTCCGCCACGCTGACGCTCCAGATGGCTCCAACGCCTTACGAGTCTAGTCAAAAGATAAGACTGTTGCGCTAGTTCAACCTGCAAGATACCTTCATTGGTTGTAGCTCTAGCCGCAAATATATCTAAAATTAACTGTGTCCGATCAATAACTCTACGATTTAAAATACGATCAAGATTACGTTCCTGAACTGGGGATATATTATGATTAATCATTACTACATCAGGATTTAGACTATCACATATAGATTTGATTTCTTCTGCTTTGCCACTACCCACAAATAAAGCCACATCAGGTCGATCACGATTGGCAGTTATTACCTGACCGATTTTATACCCAGCTGATTCCGCCAAAGCCAAAGCCTCAGACACATCATCTTCGAAATCAGGATTGCGGTTAAAGTTTATTGCAACGATAAGAGCCAGCGGCTGAGCATTAATAAACTGCTGCTCTATCAATTTATTTAGCTGCTTCTATATCAAAATTATTATTGTGAAACGGTCTCGATGGCACTATTGTAGAAATCGCATGTTTATAAATCAATTGATTTACCGTGCTTTCATTATCTCTAAGTACGACCACATATTGATCAAACGAAGAGACAATTCCGGTTAATTTTATACCATTTATCAGATAAATTGAAACTTTTATCTGCTCCTTGCGCAGACTATTTAAGTATGGATCCTGCAAATTAATTGACTGTTTAGACATATCTATTCCTCCACAAATTTATTTTTTATTTTCAAATGGATTATCACTATTTTTATATTCAATTCGAAGCGGCGTACCAGTCAAATCAAAGACCTTTCGAAACGAACGCTCCAGATATTTTGTATATGCCTTTTGAATTGTATGTAAACTATTTCCATGTATGATTATCAATGGCGGATTTGAACCACCCTGATGTGCGTAACGGAGCTTCGGACGGAAATTACCTTTATATGCAGGAGGTTGGCGATTGACAGCTTCCGAAAGTATCCGACTTAATTTTGGCGTACTTAATTTAAGAAACGCCGCATGATATGCACCACGGATAGAGTCAATAAGTTCATTTATACCCTTTTTATATAATGCCGAGATATAATTATATTTGGCAAAATCAAGAAAATGAAGCTTGCTTTTTACATCATCCTTAATTCGTTGGCGTTCGTCTTCCTTCAAGTGATCCCACTTATTAATTGCTACAACTACGGATTTACCAGCTTCAAGAGCATAACCAACTATCGTAGCATCTTGTTCCGCAATATCCAGATGTGCATCAAGCACCATAACCACGACATGAGCTTCGCTTATTGCCTTGATTGCCTTTAACACTGAGAATTTTTCTAATTTTTCGGTTACTTTGCCCTTACGTCTGATACCTGCTGTATCAATAATGGTAAATTTATCATCATTGCGTTCAAAATCAATATAAATGCTATCTCTGGTTGTTCCTGCTTCATCAAAAGCAATTACCCGCTCTTCACCTAAAATAGTATTTACCAAAGTTGATTTACCAACATTCGGACGACCAATAACTGCAAAAGTTATTCTATCCGCATTTGCATTTTCTTCCTCGGGAGTATTTTTGAACCCACGCAAAGCATCATCAATAAGCTTATGAATCCCATCACCATGTGATGCAGAAATTGGATACATCTTATCCAATCCAAGTTCGTAAAAATCACTAACTGCGATTATTTTATCAACACCTTCAACTTTATTGATTGCTACATATACTGGTTTATCAACCATTCTGAGCTTATTAGCAATAAGTCTGTCTTGAGGAGTCACTCCATTTCTGCCATCAACCATAAATATAACAGCATCGGCTTCATAAATGGCCTGTTCAGACTGACGAGCCATTTGGTACATCACACCACTATCAATTAATGGCTCAAAACCACCGGTATCAACCAAAATATATGGCTTATGTCCAATCCTGCCATCACCATAATGTCGATCACGAGTAAGTCCAGCATAATCAGCAACCAAAGCATCTTTACTTCTGGTTAGTCGATTAAATAAAGTTGATTTGCCAACATTTGGTCTTCCAACCAAAGCTATAATTGGCTTCATAAAATTCCTTAATAATTTTTTATAAGTTCTAAAATACCATTAGCAGACTGAAATACTACGCCATTATCACGCACTAATGGTAAAGAAACGCCGTCATACAAATTAGTTGAAATCCTGGCTGTTTCTTGTCCGTCATTACGATTGAATAAATGCACATATCCATCATTATCTACAATCAATACACCAACACCAAGAATAGCTGGTGCACTTAAATTACGATACTGCATAGTCGCATTTTTCCAAACCTGCGAACCAGTATTTTTATCAAAAGCATAAACAACACCATCTTGTGATACAGCATATACATTTTGTTGATCATAAGTAAGTCCAATGGAGGTATTAAATTTTTTCTCCCAGATAATATTACTTGAGATCGCATCCAAACAGGCAATTTTTCCATTATATGCAGCTACGTACAATCGTTTGTCATCAAGAACTGGGCGCATACCAATATCGGTAATTTTATCTAGATCAGTTGCTCCTTCAGGTATCGCAACATAATTTTCCCAGATAGGAACACCAGTTTTCAGGTTAACTAGTGCTAATTTACCCCCAGGTAAGCCAATAACTACAACCTCATTACCAATCACCTGAAACGTATTGGTTACTCGAAGAGTAAGCGCCGGAGCTGGTTTTTGATAAACCCAGACAGGTGAACCGTCGCTAGTATTATATGCCAAGACTTCAGAATCATTTGTCTTAACTATCACCAGATCAGCTCCAACCTGTGGTGCCTCAAGTGAAATCGTTGGCAATCTGACTTTCCATTTTATTTTACCGCTACCCTTATCAACAGCGATTAAATGCGCATCTGTTGTTGTTGCATATACAGAACCGCCAGCAACTCCCACCCCACTAGATAATTTTTCCCGTGTATAAAAGCTATTGATAATGCTGCCATCGCTAGGGTCAATTTTATAAATAGTGCCACTACTATCTGCAGTAAAAATCGCATTATCAAAATTAACCGGAACAAAACTTCCAGCGGGACTATTATCAAGATTACGCTGCACCCAACCCTGCTTCATAGTATCATAATTTTTGATTTTTGGCATAGGTTGGGGCTGTGGGGTGTTATCAGAGGCACAAGAAATTAAACCAGTAGCAATCAAGCTACTGGTCACAATCAGCAATATTTTCTTTAACAAAACCTAGCTCCCGAGGATATCTAGTTTCATCTGAATTACCTGCTGAGTTGATGGGTCATTCGCCGCCTTCTGTAATCCCTCTTTGTATGCATCCCTAGCTTTATTGGTATCACCCATCGCAATATACATATCTCCGCGAGCTTCATAAAATAAACCATCAAAGGCTAAATCATGTTTCGTTCTCAATAATTCCCGAGCTTTATCAAATTTTCCCTGATCAACATAAATCGCGGCTAGCCTTAAAATAGCAATACTCTGCATGGACTTATCTTTAGCACTATCTTTAGTCCAATTAAGAAACTTGATAGCAGTAGAATAGTCTTTCTGATCTACTGCAAGCTTTGCTGCCTGTAACGCCGCCATCGGAGTATATTCAGTATTAGGAAGAGTTTCTATTAGCTTATTAGCAGAAGCTATAGCCTTCTGATTATTCTTGTCATTTAGGGCGGTAGTAAAATCAGCATAAAGCACCGCAGCTTTTTCAGCATGATCTTTACCATACCATTGATAAAAAGAGCTACCAATATATGCAATTATTAAGACAGCCACTAAAGTAAGGATATATTTACCCCAAATTCGCCAGTAGTAGCGAAGACTATCAATACGTTCCTGTTCATTTAAATCAAAATGTGCCATTTGATATCCATTATTTAATTAAATAATTAACGATTATGTCTGACAAATTATCTGCCGGAATAATTTCTTGTTTTTGTGTAGCCATACATTTTAACACAACTTGTCCGCTTTTAACCTCGTTTTCACCCAAGACCAGTGTAACTCTTGCCTTGCTGTTATCTGCCTTTTTAAATTGAGATTTAAAGCTACCACCGCCAAAATTCTGGATAACCTTAAATCCAAGATCTCTTAGCTGATGAGCTATTTTAAAAGCCGCCAGATCAGTTCCAGCCCCTTCATTTACGATATATACATCAAGTACATTTTCATCAGGTAATTTATTATTTGCTTCAAGCACCATTAATAAACGTTCAACGCCAATTGCAAACCCAATTGCATAATTATCTTTACCACCAAGCTCATTTATTAATGGGTCATAGCGACCACCACCGCATATTGTTGATTGAGCTCCCAAATCACTACTAATCCACTCAAAAACTGACAGGTTATAATAGTCAAGCCCCCTTACCAGTCTTGGATTTTCTATATAGCTAATCCCCATATTTTCAAGGTAATTTTTCCAACCATTATAATGAGTAAGTGATTCTTCACCCAAATAAGCAATAAGCTTAGGCGCATTGGCAACCAAGTCCTGCATAACTGGATTTTTGGTATCCAAGATACGCAATGGATTTGAATAAAGCCGACGTTTAGCCTCATCATCAAGTAAACCCTGATTAGCCTCAAAGTAAGCTATAAGGGCATTACGATGATTTAATCTTTCTGCGGCATTGCCAAGACAATTAATATGTAATTCAACATTTTGTAATCCTAACCTATGCCAAAGGTCATTTAGCATTACTATAATCTCAGCATCAATATCAGGTCCTTGAAATCCCAAAGCTTCCACACCAAGCTGGTGAAACTGGCGATAGCGACCTTTTTGCGGGCGTTCATGACGAAACATTGGACCAATGTACCATAATTTCTGGGTAGCATTATATAAAAGACTATGTTCCAAAACTGCTCTTAAAGTACCTGCCGTACCCTCTGGCCTAAGAGTCAATTTATCGCCATTAAGTGAGTCAGTAAAGCTATACATTTCTTTTTCAACTATATCAGTGACTTCACCAATTGAGCGAACAAAAAGAGCTGTATCTTCCAAAATTGGAGTTCTTATATTATTATAGCCATACTTGATAAGCCAGTTTCTCAACTCTTCTTCAAGCCAAAGCCAGTTTTTAGATTGCTCAGGAAGAATATCATTCATTCCTTTTATACCAGTTATTTTCTGTCCCATTAATAATTCTCGCCAATCAATATATTTTAAATAGTTTTTCCATATCGTGTTTTAACATAGTTTTCAACCAAAATCTGAAATTCTTCAGCAATCCGTTCACCTTTTAATGTAACATCTTTCTGCCCATCAATATAAACCGGTGCCACAGGAGATTCATCTTTACCGGGCAAACTAATTCCTATATTAGCTAACTTAGACTCTCCCGGACCATTAACTACGCAACCCATAACAGCTACTTTCATTGTTTCAACACCAGGATAAATTTCACGCCAGATAGGCATCTGATCACGTAGATAATTCTGGATTTTATCAGCAAGCTTCTGGAAGTAATCGCTAGAAGTACGACCACAGCCCGGACATGAGGTTACAACCGGGACAAATGAGCGTAATCCCATCGACTGCAAGATTTCTTGAGCAACGATAACCTCCTGAGTTCGACTTTCTCCCGGTTTTGGTGTCAAAGAAATTCTGATAGTATCGCCAATTCCCTCTTGCAAAAGAATTGATAATGCTGCTGTAGAAGCAACTATCCCCTTAGCTCCAATTCCGGCTTCTGTCAATCCAAGGTGCAGTGGAAATTTACATTTACCTGCCAGCTGCCGATAAACACTTATCAAATCCTGAACCTGACTTACTTTACACGAAAGGAGGATTTTATTTTCGTGAAGTCCTAATTCAATTGCTTTTTCAGCACTTTGTAGTGCTGACTCAATCAAGGCATTTTGCATCACAACTTCCAGCGGTAATGGATTCTGAAGGCGGGCATTGCTATCAAGCATCTGAGCTAAAAGCTCCTGATCCAGAGACCCCCAGTTAACACCAATTCTAACTGGCTTATCATACTCTCGTGCCATATTTATCATAAATGCAAACTGTTCATCACGCTTGCTGCCTTTACCAACATTACCAGGATTAATCCGATATTTATCAAGATACTGGGCACAATCAGGTACTTCAGCAAGAATCTTATGACCATTAAAATGGAAATCACCCACCAACGGTACATTTATCCCCAAATCACTAAGACGCTGCTTTATTTCACGTACTTTTCGTCCAGCTTCAATAGTGTTTACAGTTAAGCGAACTATTTCAGAACCTGCTCGTGCCAGCTCTGCTACCTGAATAGCTGTTGCAAGCGCATCTTCGGTATCAGTATTTGTCATTGATTGAACAACAACTGGGTAAGAACTACCAACATTTATATTACCAACACGTACATCATAAGTTTTATGTCTAACAACCATTATTTAACTTTCCTATATAGTCAATTCAAATAGATTTTTGAGCCAATCTCTACCTTATCGCTGCTCATATTATTAATTTTCTTGATTTCACTAATAGAAACCCCACTTTTACGGGAAATGCTATACAAGGTATCTCCTGCCTCCACAACGATATATTTTCGTTTTAATGCTTCAGCAGGCTTAGGCTGTATCTGCACCGTGTCTTTAGCTACCGAAGTTGAACCTGAGGTTTTTGGCTCAATAATAACACTCTTGGAACTATTTGATACCGCAGTATCTCTAGCGGTAATGTCTTTAGGAGACTGGGTAGCGCCGCCATATTTTAGGATATACTGTTGAGCTGCATTACTATCGCCATAATTAGTAACAAGCAATTTACCAATAGTATCGCGATAACTGGTGTATTCTTTGCGTTCACGAGGGTTATTTGTTGTATCAAGTAGAGATTGTAATATCTGGATGTGTAGCCACATAATATCTGGAGTTTGTGAACCACTAAATTTATTGATATAGTATTTTGCCAGCGTATAATTTTTTTTATCTAGCTGTAGCCTTGCCAATGCAACATAAGTATTTTGTGGTGGATTGCGATAGGTTAATGCTCTTAAATAATCAGCATTCGCCGACTCAAGCTGCTTATTATTATAATAACAGACACCTTTACTGTAATAAGCCACCTCGGGCGTAAAATATAAAGGATTCTCAAGTGCAGTATCGAAATTTTTTATCGCCTCGTCAAACCTTTTTTGATCGCATAAAAACACCGCATAGTTCACATATGCTTCAGAGTAACTATTGTCTAATCTAATTGCTTTTTTAAAATCTTTTTCAGCATCCTTAATTTGGTTCAGATTTTGATAAATCATCGCCCGTATCATATAAGCTTTGGGGCTATCCGGGTTTGCCTGAATCGCAAGATTTATCCTATCCAATGCCACCTGCGGCGCGCCACGCTGCTGATATTCAATCGCCAAATCAACATACGTCTCTGAAAGCTTAACCTTATCCACTGTCTGCTTCTGTACCGTACCATCACTATTGATAGTACTAGTAACACAGGCGGTAACAAATAGTCCCATTGACAGCAACAAAATTGGCAGCAACTGTTTCACTATATTAAACCTCTTGTAATGGAATAAAATTCTTCCATTTTTCCTGCCGTTTGGTTTTATCATTTACTTTACCAACCAGCTGCCCACAAGCAGCATCTATATCGTCACCACGAGTTTTTCTTACTGTCGTCACATAACCAGCATTCTGTAATACTTTCTGGAAGCGAACTATCTGATTCATGCTTGAAGATTCAAACCCAGAATTGGGAAAAGGGTTAAATGGAATTAAATTAAACTTACATTCAATTCCTTTCACTAGTCGTGTCAATTCAATAGCGTGTTCTAGGCTATCATTAACATCCTTTAACATTACGTACTCAAAAGTTACATAATCTTTAGGTGATTTAGCAAGATAACGCTTACAGGCTAAGAGTAATTCACTAATTGGATATTTTTTATTTAAGGGAATAATCCGATCACGAACCTCATCATTTGAGGCATGTAGGCTTATCGCAAGAGATACGGGACAATCATCACCCAAACGGTCAAGTCCAGGAACCATGCCACTAGTGGAAAGAGTTAGCTTTCGTTTTGACAGATTGTAGGCATTATCATCAAGCATAATTTTCATGGCATCAATCACATTATCATAATTAGCCAATGGTTCACCCATACCCATCATAACTACATTTGTAATTAACTTTTCACCTTTTGGATCATGCCCCAATCTTTTATTAGCCCACCATAACTGACCCGCAATTTCCCCTGCTGTCAAGTTACGATTAAACCCCTGTCTAGCCGTTGAACAGAACTGACACTCCAAAGCACAACCAACCTGTGAAGAAACACATAAAGTCCCGCGATCATCTTCCGGAATAAATACGGTTTCAATTTTATTTCCATTCCCAACTTCAAGCGCCCATTTTCGAGTACCATCAGAGGAAATCCCCTCAGATACTAGCTTAGGCACTTCAATCACTGCAATTTCCTCCAGCTTGGCTCGCAAAGATTTTGCAATATCGGTCATTTCTGCAAAAGTTTCCGCACCATAAATATGTAGCCAGCGAAAAACTTGTCTAGCGCGAAATTTCTTCTCATCGATACTGAGAAAGTACTCTTCAAGTTTTGGTAAAGTAAAATTTAATAAATTAGTCTTCATGGTTATATTCGTAAAGCTTAAGAGAATAATTAAATAAGGTAATATTATAGCTTATATGAGGAACTTATTCAAAAATCCAAGCTAGGGTGAAAATAAAACATAAAAATCGTGGCAAATATTGCCACGATTTTTAAAGAATAACAGCAAATTCTATTGATATCTATCTAGTGCGTGGGCAAATCTCAGTTGCAGAGAAAAAATAGGCTATTTCAATAGCTGCATTTTCAGCACTATCCGAACCATGTACGGCATTTTCATCAATAGACTGGGCAAAATCAGCACGAATAGTACCAGCAGCAGCTTCTTTAGGATTTGTTGCACCCATAATTTCACGATTTTTAGCTACGGCATTTTCACCTTCAAGTACCTGTATCATTACTGGACCTGAAGTCATAAATGAAACCAAATCTTTAAAAAATGGACGCTCTTTATGAACCGCGTAGAAACCTTCAGCTTCTTTTTGAGAAAGGTGTTTCATTTTTGCTGCAATTACCGTTAGTCCAGCATCTTCAAAACGAGAATAGATTTTACCGATAACATTTTTACCAACCGCATCCGGCTTAACAATTGAAATAGTCCGTTCCATTGCCATTACATAATACCTTTGAATATTTAAAGCCCGAATTATAGCATAATTTAACCCAAATTTTAGGATTTTAGCAAAGTCTATCAAAGCCTATTGCTGGAAATTTTAGTGACAGTAAGGATATGCTCTTTAAGATTACAAAAGAAGATATAATTACTGCTGGCAGCAATACAAATAATTAATTTTTATAGTCATAAGGATCTAATGTGTTCACTGGTAACCATCTGAATTTATTACAATCTGATCTAGGTCAGAAAAAAGTACTGGTAGTTGGAGATGTTATGCTAGATCGTTACTGGTTTGGTGATGTTAATCGCATTTCACCAGAAGCACCAGTACCCATTGCCAAAATAAATAAAATCGAAGATCGACCAGGTGGCGCAGCCAATGTAGCGCGTAATATCGCTAGTCTTGGTGGGAATGTTACTCTTTTATCAGTTGTTGGTGTCGATGAACCATCAATTGCCCTAGAAAAATTACTAGCCAAAGAGAACGTAACAACTATCCTAAAGCAAGATGAATCAATTAATACCATTGTAAAGTTGAGAGTTCTTGCGAGAAACCAGCAGCTAATCCGCATTGATTTTGAAGAGAAGCCATCTCACGAAATTTTGTCCGAAGTTCTCGATACCTATTCAGAAATTATCCAGAATTATGAGGTTATTATCTTATCTGATTATGGCAAAGGCGGATTAAGCCATACCTTAAAGATGATTGAAATAGCCAAACAACAAAATAAGCAGGTTTTAATCGATCCTAAAGGCAGTGATTATGAGAAGTATGCTAACTCTACAATCTTAACTCCAAATAGAAGTGAATTAAAGGATGCCGTTGGTGATTGGCAAACTGAAGAAGAGTTAATCCAAAAAGCAAATCAGCTCCGTAAGAATCTAAGCTTAAAGCACTTGTTACTCACTCGCAGCGAGGAAGGTATGACCTTATTTACTGGAGACACTGCACATAACTATCCAACTTTTGCCAAAGAAGTATATGATGTATCTGGTGCTGGCGATACTGTAATTGCAACATTAGGGCTTATGTTGGCTAACGATGTTGATATAACTGATGCAGTCAAGATAGCTAATTTTGCGGCGGGTATCGTAGTTGGTAAATTGGGCACGGCAACTGTTACCAAAAATGAAATAGTCCGTGAATTACAATTACATTTAAAAAACCAATAATCAAGACTATGCAAAAATTAAAAACTGACCACAAAACTCCAGTTAAAGAACAAAAACATGAAATTCGCGAGGGACAGTCGCATGAACTATTGAAAGAATTACATATTCTAACCCGCGATGGCAAAATGAATCAAGATAGCCGCCGTAAATTAAAGCAGGTTTACCACTTGTTCCAGTTCATAGAAAAACTACTTAATGAGCTAAAGTCGCGCAAAAATTCTATAAACCTTGTTGATCACGGCGCAGGAAAATCATATCTCGGGTTTATCTTATACGATTTATATTTTAAAAACCTTAAAGACAATTCGCAAATTTTTGGAATCGAAACTCGAGCAGAATTAGTTACAAAAACAGAAGAACTAGCTACCAGACTAGGTTTCACAGGAATGAAATTCCTTAATCTGTCAGTTGCAGACTCAGCCAGTAGTAACTGCCA
>JBDHRI010000174.1:0-3178 GCA_039807465.1 Burkholderiales bacterium
ACTTAAATTTTTTAATAACCAGACGTTCAGCAATCTCATCAAGGTTATTACGTAATAAATTCACATCCAACATCTTAGTAGCTTTCCACTTAATATAAATTATCAGGTAGGTATTTTATCACTTTCCTAGTATGACATTGATAACTGTCTTAAAATTAGTAAATAAATCATCATTGTAAGGAATCTGGATTTTTGCATATTTAGATAGTTCTTGATGATGTCCAAGCATGATGCTATTTGGAAGGTTTTGCATTAATTCCAAATCATTCTGATCATTACCAAACACATAAATATTACTTGCTTCTGGCAAGGATAGAATGCTCAAGCCATTATATTTATTGACATTTGCTGGCATAATATCAAAACACTTATCATAAAAATGGCATTTTATTGTTAGGGCTTTGTCAATAATAAACTGCTGAAAGTGGCTTAACCATTCAAAATCAAGGATAAGTATTTTGTAAGCACCATCGCAAATTACATGGTGTGCACTTTCAGCTTTAACCTTACCAGTTAATTTAACAATATCCTGATAAAGCCAATGCTCTTTCGATGGATGATAAAAATTGCTTTGTCCATCAACCAAATAATGAACATGATTTTTTTCAAGGAATTCAATTATTTCATGCAAATAGGTTTCATCAATAAACTGCTGGAATTTTATTTCGTCATTGGCAATAACCAGCCCACCACCGAAAACTACACTTGGTTCACCGACTGACCATTCAGGAATTACCGGGATAAAATCACGAAAAGATCGCCCCGTAGCGTAAATTATCTGATGCCCGGCATCTTTGATATCCAGTAGCAACTGATTAAATTTTTCATCTACTGGTTTGCCATTATAAACTATAGTGCCATCCAAATCAAAAACAAAAGTTTTGACCGCTTCTTTTTTTATGATCAGTTTTTCATCAATATCCGTCTTAGTTAAAAACACTTAAACTCTTTCTCAGTAAACATGTAGCTGGATTATATCATATACTTAAATCCCCTGAAGTTTACTAACTGTTATTTTCAAAAATACTCTATACCTTACCTTTTAAGCCTATTAGACCTCTTTCATAACCCATTATTTTGTTCTTATCCAACAAGTACTATAGTCAATCTAATATATCGGAGAGGGTAAGTAATCCCAATAATAATGAGACATAAATATGGATAAAATCGTTACTAAATACAACGTTTTTTATTAATTTTGAATTATTTCACACGGGGACATTATTAACCACACACATTATCATACTGATATAAAATGCAATTTCAATATAATCACTAAGCCATTAAAGTTGAGCAAAATAGTAGCTTATGATAAACTCATGTTTAGATATAAACCATTACATACTGATATAATAACTTGGGGGGCTTATGGCGCGCGGATCGGTGAATAAAGTAATTTTAATTGGAAATCTGGGTGGAGATCCGGAAGTTCGATATATGACAAATAGTGAACCAGTAACCAGCTTTAGCTTGGCAACAACAGAAGCTTGGCGAGACAAGGCTAGTGGTGAGAAAAAAGAACAAACTGAATGGCATAGAGTTGTTGTTTATGGCAAGCTTGCAGAAATAATTGGTAAATTTGCCAAAAAAGGTAGCCATATGTATGTTGAAGGTAGATTACGTACCAGAAAATGGATAGATCAGCAGAACAATAATCGCTTTACAACCGAAATTGTTGCTAATGAAGTGCATATTCTGGCAAACAGAAATAATGGTCTAGAAGATAGCGTAAATGATGATGAATTAGATGACATTTCTTTTAATCAAGATTACGCGCATAATTACGAATCAAGCTACTAAAAAAATAGCACCCCATCGGGTGCTATTTTTATTTGTAGAGTTAGCAAATTACTTGATATTATAAAAAGCTGCCAGCCCAGGAAAATAAGCATTTTCACCCAGCATCTCTTCAATTCGGATTAACTGATTATACTTAGCAATTCGATCCGAACGCGACATTGAACCAGTTTTAATTTGCCCAGTATTTAAGCCAACAGCAAGATCAGCAATTACCGAATCTTCCGTCTCGCCAGAACGATGAGACATAACCGTAGTCCAACCCGCAGTTTTAGCCATTTCTACAGCTTCAATGGTCTCAGTTAAGGTACCAATCTGGTTGATTTTAACAAGTAAGGCATTTGCCATTTTATTTTTAATTCCATTAGCCAAAATTTTTGGATTAGTAACAAATACATCATCACCAACCAACTGGACTTTGCTACCTAATCGAGCACGCATTTTTGTCCAGCCATCTTTATCCTCTTCAGACAAACCATCTTCCAGAGAAATTATCGGATAATTATCAATCAGGTTTTCCCAATAATCAATCATTTGATCTGAAGTTAATTTAAGACCTTCAGCCGATAAAACGTAATGACCATCTTTATAAAACTCAGAGGCAGCCGGATCAAGAGCAATCATAATATCTTTGCCTGGCACATATCCAGCCTTTTCAATTGCCTGAATAATCATCTCTAAGGCTTCTTTATTACTATTCAGATTCGGCGCAAAACCACCTTCATCGCCAACAGAAGTTGGGAATCCACGTTCATTACAGATTGATTTCAATGCTTGAAAAGTCTCTGAACCATAACGAATAGCTTCTTTAAGGCTAGGCGCCCCCACAGGCATAATCATAAACTCTTGGGCATCCAGATTATTATTTGCATGTGCACCACCATTGATGACATTCATCATTGGTACTGGCAGCATTTTTTTACCTGCACCACCGATGTATTTGAAGAAAGGAACGCCTAATTCATCAGCAGCAGCACGAGCAGTAGCTACCGATACAGCTAAAATTGCATTTGCCCCAAGATTTGATTTAAATTCAGTACCATCTAACTCAAGCATAGTCTGATCAATAGCAGTCTGATCAAGCGCATCTAAACCTAATAAAGCTTCAGTAATTGGACCATTAACATTTTCAACGGCTTTTAACACACCTTTACCATTAAAGCGGCTTTTATCACCATCTCTTAACTCCAGAGCTTCACGCGAACCAGTTGATGCACCACTTGGTACCGCTGCCCGCCCAAAAGCTCCAGATTCAAGGATAACATCAACTTCTACAGTTGGGAATCCACGCGAATCAAGAATCTCACGAGCAATAATATCGACAATAGCTGACATCTAATTTCTCCTTAAAGTTTAATATTTTTTCACTAGCTGATCAATA
>JBDHRI010000175.1:0-3175 GCA_039807465.1 Burkholderiales bacterium
CACTATTCTTAAAATATATGAACATACAACAGATACACATGGTTATACAGAAATTATTTTTGCTTTATGTTATTTGCTAGGCTTTCGATTTATGCCTCGTATCAAAGATCTGAAAGATCAACAATTATATCGTGTTGAAAGAACTGTTGATTATGGAATATTCACACCATTACTGAATAAAACTGCTGATATTGATATAGTTGAAGAGCAATGGGAACAAATGGTTAGGGTTGCACAATCATTAAAACAAAAGACTGCTCCAGCTCATGTAATTGTACAGCGTTTAACTAATAGCTTTCCTTCAGACCGATTATCCCGAGCTTTTACCAACCTAGGTAGAATAATCAAAACAGAATATATTTTACAGTATACTACAGACCAGCAACTTCGGCGTAAAGTGCAATTACAATTGAACAAAGGCGAATACCGACATAAGCTTCCGAGATGGATATTTTTTGCCAATCAAGGGGAATTTACAACTAATGATTATGAAGAAATTATGAATAAAGCCAGTTGTCTTAGTTTGGTATCCAATGCCATTTTATATTGGAATACCAGCAAAATCAAGGATATAGTAACTGAGTTAAAGGAAAATGGTGAAGAAATAGATGACGAGACCTTGTCTCATATTTCGTTGCTGCCGTTTAAACATATCCTACCAAATGGAACCTATTTCATTAAAGACAAAGTAACTAAACAATAAATTACGGTTATAACATCTAGAATATATTCAAAACCGTAAGTTTCTGTTCAAATGTGCCCGCTGGTCCAACTTTAAAGGAGAAATGATATTAAGTCAAGGATTTAATTGATATAGAGGGATTAACTGATATTTTTAATATCTCTAAAATTTATGTCTTCGATAATTTATGAGTAGAGAAAGTTTAATATAGCAATGTGGGAAGGGGGGGGTACCCTTCCTCGCTTCAACTAAAAGCTGGTCCAATTTGGCTGGTTTTTTTGTGGTCTACTTCATCAATGGTTTGTGGTCTAAGTGCAAAATTATCTGGGTTGTTGGTATTAGCATAGATATATCCTCTCTGGCGGCGGATAAATTCATATTCTGTTAGCATTTTAGCTGCTTCAGCACGATTTTGACATGGTGTGACTAGTTGACGGTTATATTGGTTGTATAAACCGCCATAAACCCTTTTTACGCACCATGTGCCAAATAAATCCTGTTCCATTAGCAACCAGTAAAATCGCTTTTTTTCTGGATGTTCCATGTATATCATGTAAAAGCCTGTATTGTATTGCCAGTTTTTAATTATCCACAGATTTTGTGGATAATTAACTAAAGTCGATGACATATACTATTTAAAGTCATTGTCATAAGTTACTTTACCTGATGTTTCAGAAGTATCATCAGGCTTCTTTCCTTTTGTAACTTTCTTGGTTTTGGGAGATTCTTCGTCAACCCAACCAAACAATTCTCTGATCTTCGGATTGGCATAAGCCTTTTTTATCGCGATTTCTACAAAAAGAGCTTTATCTGATCTTCTGGATAGTTTATCGAGGATGGCGCTAGTTCCATCCTCGATAATTAGCTGTAATTTAGCCATGTTTCAAACTTTCAAAGTAGCCTCTAACATTTGAAAATTCATAATTGTTTTTTGGAAATAGTGTCTTTCTGTCAAAACTATAGTCTTCAAATGCATATGCTCCACCACCAGCAATAATGATAGTGTCGGCTGAGTTAAATAAATCACTATTTTTCATTCTAACCTTATGCATTACTTGGTCAGTATATTTTTTCTTTTCCTCATCAATAATTATTGATAGGTCCCGTTTTTCTCCAGCAAATTTTACATGCCTATTCTGGTATGCTTCATTTACTTTTGCTTCACTAAGTGATAAACCATATTCTTTTACAATGTACTTTTGTAATTCTGAAACCATAATGTTTACACCAAAAGTACTAGCCCATGCCTCACTTGCTAAAGGGCGACCCTTTTCAAACGGGATTATATCAAGTGTATTATATCCTATGTCAATTACCATAACTAATTCATCTTGAATTTCAACATTCGATTTTAGGCAATCAAGATATATTCCTTTGCCTTGCGGAAGTAATAATAGATCCAGCTTACTTACTCGGGTATTGTTAATGGTATAGTCTTTTAATACTTCAGCGAATTGTTCTTTTTTATCCCAATTTAGCAAACTGAGACCAGTGGCGATCTTTAGTGGTGAGCTAGGATCCAGTTCTGCCTCTTCTATTGCTTTGAATAGAAGTAATGGTGCAAATTTTTCAAGAAATAGGTAATCTCGTGTTTCATATGCATCGCGCAGGGCTTCTTCGCCTACAAGGTAATCAATTCCTCTAAAATTATACTTTTCAGCTGTATTGTCTATAATTGAAGATTTAAGCATTGAGACAGCGCTTGGGAATTTAAATATTGAATTAGAACTATGTGATTTTACTGAGCCAAAACCAATATCAGTTGCGAGTAATTGCATGTTTGTTTTCCTTGTGTGGGTTGTTATTTAAAGATAATAATGGATTATATCACAGTCTATATAAATTGTTTGATTAATGTTTATGTGTTTTAATAAAATTGTTAGTATATTTCATAAAAATTGTTTAAAATATTTTAATATGATTTTATAAGAATGTTTGTAGCTTGCTTTTGTAGAAAGTAAATATACATTGATATGAGATTGTTTGTAAATTGTTATTATCATGTTAAAATAATAATTTATATTAGTTTAAAATTGTTATAAGAATGTATTAATCTTGTTTAAATAGTTGTTTAATATTGTTGTGGCTTTGATTGTGTTAAAATTGAACAAACATTTTTCTTACAATTTATAAACATTGTTATAGAATTCTTAATTTGATTTACATGAAGCATAATGCTATATTAATGTTTTTGTATAAAACAATGTTTATAAATTTTGACTATCGTATTTAAGAGTTCGAAAAGTAGTATTAATATATTGTATGAAATCTTTGAAAAAATTGTGTGTATAATATATAGATATTGAATAATTATCATTTTTGGATTTATACTAATATATAGCTATTATTAGTATGGTCTTTATTGAAATGCTGATATAATCAGCCTCTTTTTGAAAGGAATACTATGAATAAAGGCGAATTAATTGATGCTATTGCAGCTAAGGCTGATATTTCTAAAGTAAAAGCTGGTGAAGCATTAGATGCATTTATGGA
>JBDHRI010000176.1:0-3038 GCA_039807465.1 Burkholderiales bacterium
TATTTCGTCGTTCCTGATCTAGTCTAATCATTGCATTTGCCGTTTCTTCTGAGATTCCTTCTTTATAAAAATAAAACTCATCTTTATTACCAATTCGTGCGGCATTAAAAATCACAGTGACAGAATGATAAATCCCGCTGGCATTATATAAACTTACTTCTAGGGCACTTGATTTAGCTACTAGTGGACAGGGAATTATATTGGCAAGTTCTCGGATTACATTGCCTGTTTGAGATGGATCGGTTGCTGAAATTCCTACAAATTTCTTATTTGCTACTATATTTACCTTATTATTGGCTTCGGCACGACAGGCATAAGGAAAAGTCGTTAATTCAGTGATTATAATATCTAGTTCCGGGCGTCTTTTTATACGAATCTGATCTTCAATTATCGAAGAGAAGTATCCCGCCATATTTACGATAATTTGCCCATTTTTTAGATATGGCAACATATTCGTGAAAATCTCTTCACAGGCTAGGGCTGGTAGTGTCATTAAAATAACCTCAGCATCTGCTACACACTCCTGAAGATCTGTGGAAGCTAGATTCACTTTACCAAAACCACTTACTATCCCACTAAGCTCAATTCCATGACATTGTTGGATAGCTTTTATTCCTCCTAGATGCTCGGGGTGAGCATATAAATTCACTTGATGTCCAAGAAGGCTTAAATAACCAGCAAGTGCCTGACCACCATTACCACAACCTAAAATTGCAATTTTCTTCATTCTTTATATTCTCATTTAGAATCTTCAGAGGGGATTGTAACATAGCCAGATGAGATATGATACAATTGGATTTTGCATAAAATTATGCATTAAAAATGTGATTTAAAAACGATGTTATATTAATAATTTACTTTGATTGACTAACTTATGTTTAAACTCCCAAATTATACCTTAAAACAATTCATGTGTATAGCCATAATCGGTAGCATGATGATGATGGAAAGTATTGATACAAACATCCTTACCGTTGCAATTCCCTCAATAGCCGCTAATCTAGGCACGACGCCATTAAATGTTAAGCTAGCTATTGTTAGCTATCTGGTTAGTTTATCAATATTTATCCCAATTAGTGGCTATTTATCCGATAAGTTTGGCTCAAAAAATATTTTACTTATTTCAATTGCTGGTTTTGGTTTTAGTTCTCTTTTGTGTGGGCTTTCTTCTTCACTTATTGAATTGGTGATATTTCGTTTTGTGCAAGGAATATTTGGCGCGCTAACTGTACCTGTTGGTCGTTTATTGATGCTAAAGGTATTTAGTAAGCAAGAGCTAGTAAAAGTATTTATGCTAATTTCAATGCCATTGCTACTGGGACCACTACTGGCACCATATCTTGGTGGTTTATTAGTTAGTTATTATAGCTGGCATTATATTTTTTATGTCAATATTCCTTTTTCTCTGTTAGCTTTGCTTGCAACCTTCAGATTTGTTGATAATTATAGACAGGAAGTAAAGAAATTTAACTGGAAGTCTTTTATTGCCTTAGGAGTTTTTCTGGCAATTCTTGCTTTTTGGCTTGATACCGCGCTTGATATAAAAAATGCTTATGTACATCTGATCTATATTCTATTAATCTTGGTTACACTTATTATTTATCTGAAGATTGAATTAAATTCAAGCAACAGAATAGTAAACTATAAACTTTTTAAGATAAAAAGCTATAATCTTTGTTTTTGGAGTAGTGCAATTAGTAGGATTACCTTCGGTGCAAAAGGCTTTGTTCTGATTCTATACCTACAGCTGGCATTAAAAATTACGCCTCTTGAAAGTGGGTTTATTACTTCTTGGATGGCGCTTGGTTATTTATTTAGTCGGATAGCAGTTAGTAAACTTCTAAAATATCTTGGTTTTAAAAAAATGCTTACTATCTGTAATATTGGGACATTTATTAGTATGCTGATGTTTTGCCTGATTGATAAAACAGATACCTTCGCTATTATAGTAATTGTAGCGAATGGCTTTTTTAGTGCAGTGATCCCTTTATTAATCTATGTACTATGCTATGCTGATGTGCCTAGCGAAGATTATGCTTCGGCAACTGGATTGATGAGTATCACTCAGCAGTTATTCTTTGCAGCAGGAGTAACTTTTGCTGCTGCTTGTATTTTTATGTGTAATAAGATATATGGTGTTAGTTATGACAATCAGACATTTATGACTGTTTTTGTGCTTATCGCCATAATTGGCCTTATGGGACAACTCTGTTTTAATAAATTAAGCGCAGAATCAGGGGAAAAGCTTGCTAATAAAAAAAGCAACTAGTCGTGATAATCGTATCTTTTTATTTATGATTACAAATGGTAAAGTGATTATCACCATCTTCCGTAAATTGTTTAATCCTTATTTTAAAGACCTCTTCAATCGCGCCAGAATGAATGATTTCTTCTACTGGTGCATAGGAATGAACTCTTCCATGATTAAGTAGCAATATATAATCTGCATAATTTAGTGCATGTTGAATCTCATGTAAAACCATGAGAATTGTTTTACCTTGTTGCTGATTAAGGTTCTTTATTAATTGCATAATTTCAAACTGAAAGCGGATATCCAAATAGGTGGTTGGTTCGTCCAGAAAAAGATAATTGCTATTTTGGGCTAACGACATAGCAATCCATACCCGTTGGCGCTCACCTCCGGATAATTCATGCATAAAATTCTCGGCTAGATCGGTAAGGTTAGTTACCGCCAATGCCCATTTTACTTGCTTATTGTCTTCCTTTTTGTTTTTATTAAATAATGAAGAATACGCATAGCGACCATAGCTAACGAGCTGGCTAACAGTTATATCTGTTGGCGCTTCCGGTGACTGGGGTAGAATTGATAATAGTTTTGCAAGATCAGTTCGGTTAATATGATTAAGATTCTTGTCATTTATCATAATATTACCAGAATGACATGGAATTAGCCCGGATAGAGCTTTTAACAGGGTTGATTTTCCTGAACCATTTGGTCCAAGAATAGCAGTGATTTTGCCATCAATGAGCTTGATATTTAGTTTGTTAAGAATGTCCTGCCGTTGATACTTTACTGA
>JBDHRI010000177.1:0-3030 GCA_039807465.1 Burkholderiales bacterium
TATTCGGACTGCTAATCAACGTAATGAAGTAGATGTGCTAATTGTATGTCGTGGTGGTGGTAGCATGGAAGATTTATGGTCTTTTAATGAAGAAATCGTTGCTCGCGAAGTATTTAGTAGTCATATCCCGGTAATAAGTGCTGTTGGTCATGAAACCGATACTACCATAATTGATTTTGTGGCTGATTTACGCGCACCTACCCCAACTGCTGCAGCTGAACTGGTTGCAAGAAGTCGTCAGGAGTGGCTGGATATTCTGAATGGTTTTGAATATCGTTTGAAAAATCAGATTAATGCTTGTATAAATTATAAGCAACAGCAGCTGGATTTAATTTATGCCAGACTTCGTGCAGTTAATCCAATAATAAATCTTCAGATGAAAAAACAGGCTGTTTTTGAGTTGGAGGTAAGGCTAAAGCGAGCGATGATGCTTTTACTAGCAAATAAACAGCAACAGGTAAATGAGTTAAGCATTTCTCTGGGATATTTAAGACCTAATTTGGGTGCTAATTTTCAGCATCTAAATTTTATTTCGCAACGATTAAAAAATGCCATGACTGCTTATTTTCATAATTCACAACAACGACTGGAAAATTGTAATTTACGCTTAAAATCATTAAATCCAGAAAGTATTCTCGAGCGCGGTTATGCTATCGTAAGGGATAATAAAGGTAAGGTAATCAAAAGTACCAATCAGGTTAAGCATCATGCCAAACTCCTGATAACTCTTGGGGATGGGGGAATTGCTGCTATTGCAAATAGGAGTGTTGAGAGCCTTCAGGAGGAGCTTATTTAATTTTAGCTTAATATGTTATGAGGGTTTTATTTCTGTTTATAGGATTTATCAATAAATTGATTCTATTTACAATTTATATGACTAATTTTTATTGCTAGATATGGATACAGGTTTAGTTGTTTTTTGAAATATTGTTTATTCTTTAGGTATGCTATAATCTTCAAGATGTAATTTTTAGATGGGGTAGTGAAGTGACACAATTATATGATGCCAAGTTTTTTTCTTCTCGTTTACTTGGGCAAAGCCGTTTTTTTGATTGTGCTGGAGCAATGATTGATGTTGAGTGGTTAGGGGATAATGAAAAAATAGCTAATACCTTTGCCGAGGAATTAAATAAGTTACTGGAAAAATTACCAGTAAAAGACTATGAGATTAAGACTAAAGTATATCGCAACGGGTTTAATATTGCTTTACGTTATCCATATGATTTGTTGATGGTGGCATGTGAGATTCTTGATTGGGTTTGGGCAGATATTACCGATCTTTTTGATCTTGAGCGAGAAGTTAATCTCAAGCGTTCAATTCGTCGGTTTAAAAAGATTATTGCAGAAAATCAGAAGCTAATTTTAAGAAAAATATATAATAAGGCGCAGGAAAAGAAAGTTAATTTTTTTGTGAATAAAGATACTGTGGTTTTAGGTAGCGGCATTTACCAGTTTAAAGCAAAGCTGAATAAGATCCTAAAATTAAGTGATATTCCTTGGAAAAAGATAAAAAATATTCCATCGGTACTGATTACTGGGACCAATGGAAAAACTACAACTACCCGATTGACTGAGTTTATTTGTCGTAAATCCGGCTTGGTATCTGGATACTGCTCGACTGATTGGGTAATGATTAATGGTAAATTAGTTAGTGAAGGTGATTTATCTGGACCTTCTGGTCATCAGTTTGTATTGTCAAATAGTAAAGTTGAAGTAGCAATACTTGAAGTTGCCCGAGGTGGAATGGTTAAACGTGGCTTATTACCGAACTATGCGACCGCCGCTACCATGACAAATATTGCTCATGATCATATTGGCCAAAATGGTATTGAAAATCTTACCGATCTAGCCATTGCCAAAGGGATAGTCTATAATGGACTTAGCGATAATGGCATTGCGATTATCAATCTTGATGATGCTAATATTGTTGCCTTACCGATTAAGCACCGGAAGTCTTATCTATCCACCAAGCTTGATGAAAACTCGATTAGTAAATATTTAACTGCGGATAATTTTGTCGTCTTTATTGCGGATAAAGAGATCATTTTAAAAACATTAACGGAACGTTTCATTCTTAATCGCATTGATGAAATCCCGGTAACAGTTCATGGTCTTGCTACTTATAATTATGAAAATGTACTTCATGCGGTAGCTTTGAGTTATAGTCTAGGTATTTTACCGAAGCATATTATAAAAGGACTAGCCAAATTTGGTGGTGATGATAAATCGAATTTTGGACGTTGGAATTATTACCACTCTTATAAGCATGGGCATCTCGTGGTTGATATTGCGCATAATCCTGCTGGGCTTGAATCTGTATTGACCCTGACTGATGGCTTCAGAAAGCTCAAAGGCTTAAAAGGGAAGCTTGGCTTAATGTATGGTAATACAGCAGATCGTCGTGAAACAATGCCTGAGATTGCTGATATTATCATTCGCCATAATGTTGATTATGTAGTTATAAAAGAATTCCAACAGTCATTACGTGGCAGTGAACTGGGTGAGATGCCTGATGCATTTAAAAAGGTGCTTATTGAAAAAGGCTATTCAGCTAAAAAAATTAAGGTGATTCCTAATGAAGTAGAAGCAGTAACGCATATATTAACTAAAGCTAAGCCAGATGATATGAATATACTCTGTAGTCATGAGCTGATTACTGAGGTATCTAAGTTATTAAAAGATACATTAAAAGCCGAGAGCCTTTAATTAAATAAATCTGGGTGGGATTAATGTAAGAGGCTCTTTCTTCTTGATAAAATGCAAAAAAACTAGGGGGTTAACTATTACTTTATGTAACCCTCAGCTACAGAAATTTAATAATGCTAACTCGGGTTAAGCAAAATCATCAATCAGGTGATTCATACTAATCTTGGGTTTGTTCCCAAATAACTGATACCCAGTTATAACCGCGAGAATATGCACTACAAAATTAGCAATGCTCCTATGTCTAGTGTGACATAGCTGGAGTTTATTCTTTAGCAAGTTAAATATTGATTCAATAATGGATCTCTTCTTATGCATAATGACATC
>JBDHRI010000040.1:0-14617 GCA_039807465.1 Burkholderiales bacterium
ACAGGCATAAATACATGCATGAAATCACCATCACCCCAGCCACCTGCTGGAAAAACCTGTAAGGTTACTGCAAAAATGAGTACTGCTAGAGGACCCGTTACCATCGTTGGTACTGCTGTAAAGAATATATTGCTCGCAACAACAGTCTTATCGAAAAATGAATTTTTGTTTAATCCCGCATAACAACCAATAATGATACCCAAAGGTACCGCAACTATCATGGTATAGACACTTAGTTGTAAGGTAACCCAAAATCCTCCCATATTATCAGGAAATAATAACTGATTGATTGACTGCCCTAGATATTTCATTGAAATTCCAAAACTGCCATGAACTAAGTCATTAAGATAAAGGAGATACTGCTGCCAAACTGGTAAATCAAGTCGATACTGGTGCATTAAAGCAGCAAGTGCTTCTGGTGATAATGCACGTTCGCCATCAAAAGGATTTCCTGGTGTCAAATGCACTAGGAAAAATACCAGTGTAATAATTGCCAACATTGTTGGTATTGATACCAGAATCCGCTTTAAAATGAATTTTAGCATTGGTGTCAATTTCCTCTAATAAACCAAGTTAACTTAAAACTTATACCATTTACTCTGTACATGATCTAGGTGATTGTCTTTAATATTGTAACCTTTTACTTTCGGGCTAATCATTCTAAAATAGGTGTACTGATATAAAGGAATAATTGCATATTCATCCATTGCAATTGCTATAGCCTTACGGATTAAATCCACTCGTTCTTCTGGATTTGCAGTTTTTTGTGCTTGCATAAGTAGATTATTATATTCTTTATTACACATTTTACTGTTATTTTGTGGATTATCACACTGATAAAGATTGGTATAGCTGTCTATACTGTCATAGTCAGCAATCCAACCATCCCGGGCAACATCATAATTAGCTGTATTTCTGGCTTTAAGAAAAGTTTTCCATTCCTGATTGGCAATTGTTACCTGAATGCTTTTGTCACCAAAAACTTCCTGCCACATTGAACCAACAGCCAATGCTACTTTTTTGTGTAAGTCATTGGTATTATATGAAATCGAGATTTCTAGTGGATTGTTTGCTCCATACCCAGCTTCCTTAAATAATTGCTGAGCTTTGGCAATCTGTTTATCGCGCGACCAGTTAGCCCAATCATAATTAATCCCGGCAAATTTACCTGCCTCAATTGTTTCAGTTACGTATGAATATAACGGGGTCTGATCTTGTCCTAGAACTACTTTGACTAGGGCATTACGATCTACTGCCATTGATAACGCCTCACGGAGTTTCGGATTATCACGAAATTTTGGTAAAGTCATGTTTAAATCATAGTAGTATAATCCCTCTTGAGTAACGGTGTGCTCTTCAGTAGGCATTTGTCTCTTGATGGTTTTATACTGATCTATTGGTAGGCTATAAGTTATGTCAATATTTCCAGATTTATATTGGTTTAAAGAGCTACTATACTCAACAATAGGCATGAATTTAACTTGCTTAATGCTGACATCTTTTGCGTCATAGTAATAGGAGTTTTTACTTAATAATATATAGCCTTTGATAACTCGTTCGGTAAGCTTATATGCTCCTGAGTTAACCATTTTACCTGGTTGTGTCCAGTCGTTCCCGTATTTATTCAGGTTGGCTTTGGAAATAATACTTAAATTGGGCATTGCGCAAATTGCCAGAAATGAGGCATCCGGATGCACCAGTTTTATTTCTACGGTATTCTTATCAAGTGCTACAACTCCTAAAGAATTTACGGGTAGTTTTTTATCAATAATAGCCTGTCCATTGACTATATTGCTTCCAAGCATATTGTATGGTGATCCAGTTTTTGGGTCAACTAGCCTTTGTAGTGAAAAAACTACATCGTTAGCGGTGATTGGAGTACCGTCTGAAAACTTTATATCTGGGCGCAAATGAAAGGTATAAGTCAATTGATCTTTGGAAATATCCCACGTTTCAGCAAGTCCAGGAATAGTTTGCATCTTCTGGTCAAAAGAAGTTAAACCCTCGAAGAGATCATAGATAACGCGGCTACTTTGTGTATCCTGTGCTAGTGCTGGATCTAAAGTTGGTGCATCTTCACCATTATCAACGACAATCATGTCTTTATGACTTCCAGAGGAAGTAGATTTACTTTTGCTGCAAGCAGATATCCCTCCAGCTATTAGAGCTAAGGAACTTGCAATTAACATTGGTTTTACTAGAGTAGTTAGTTTCATCCTATTGGCTTTATCTGAAAAATTGGCTAATATTATAACATCAACTCGCTATTTTACGTTGTTACGCTGCACATAATGAAGCTAACCTTCCCGACTAAAGTTAAAAAGTAATATATTTACTGGTAATTTTAAGGCTGCTTATTCAAATTTGAATAACGATTATACAATTTTGTCTATTGCAAGATGATATTATATAAAAGTACAATTCATCCTTGAAAGTTTTAATTTCAGAGATCTGTACCTTGTTCAAATTAAGCGTAGATATATCTGAAGTTAAAATTTTATCTGTTTGGTATAAACATTATAATCATCTGATTAAGGGGATAAAATGAATTTTCAATTCAATAAACTATATTTAGCAATTTTAGCTGGTAGTAGTATTGCACTTACAGCATGTAATAGCGGCACTGGAAATAATGGCAACGTGGCAAATTCGGTAGCAGCAAAATTAGGTGCTACAGATTCTAACTGTTTGCAGGTTAGTAGCTCTAAAGTTGATGGTAATAGATGGTGGATTTCTGCGAGTGTGGAAATGAAAAATACTTGTAGCGGACCAGTAAATCTTGATAATACTGTTATTGAATTGTCTAATAATAAAACAGCATTAAGTGGTAGTGGTTTTAGCATGAATTCAGTTTCACCATGGTCAGCCAAGAATGCCCTAGAGTTTGCTTATGCTACAAATAAAGTTACAGTTACAATTCATTCAGATGCGCAAATTGCTAAAAATGGAAATGTATCGGTTAGCTTTGGTGGTAATCCTGGTATGAATGCAGACCCAGTAGCTGGTTCATTTGTTTTTAAAGTTAATGGTAGTACTCCGGCACCAACTCCGACTCCTACGCCTAGTCCAACACCAAGCCCAACGCCTGTCCCTACACCAACTCCAGCACCTACACCAGTGCCAGTGAGCGGCTTACCAACGCCAATCCATTTTACTCCGACTAGTACAGCAAATGGTACGATTTATTTTCATCTAAACTTACCATATGGTTCAGGAAATGTTGAAAAACTTGAAATAAATGCTAATTATACGGATTTATTAATTTCAAATTATGTTGCTGGTGCTTTATTGGGACACCTGATTCATCAGAAATTACCAAATCTGAATATTGATCGTGATTATATTTATGGTACAGTATTTGGTCAATTACTTCAGGAAAACATTAATACTTCAAATTATTCAAATACTACTGATTGGATTAATCCGGTAGATAATGAGCGTAATTCTCTTTTGAGTTCAGGTCAAGGTGGTCCGTACCAAATAAATGATTATTCAAAGCGTCTTGAGGATAGTAAAGGTATCGGTCTGGTTAATTTCGTTGCACTACAAAAGGGGCTTGGATATACTGTTGAAGATCAGGATAGTGGCAAGCAAACTGCAAGTAAAGGTCCAGATTCTTTGGATCAGAAATATTTTGGACCAATGGCAGCAGCTTATTTCCATTTGAATGATATGAATCGTCTTGCTATGAATAATGCTGAAACTTGGGGACCTCAAGCAGCATATTATTCAAAATGTATGGCAAACCTTCAGGATGGTAAAGCGAGCCAGAATAAATACAATATATATGATATGATCCTTAATGCAGCCTATAATGCAGGGACTTATTCGCCTATTACCACTGATTATTTCCGTATTTGTGCAGGTATGTATACTACTAGTCCTGAGACTTCGCAAATTAATTCTATTGGGAACTATAATTTATCTGATACCGAATATCAGACGGCAATTGGGACAAAAATTGAATCTGGAACAACGTTTATCATATACCCGCGCCAAATTCGGATTTATTTAGACCAAATATACAATCAAAAAACTTATGATTCGCCTGCGATTACTGGTGATAATCATATCAAACTTAGTTTGCAAGATGTTGAATATGTATTCCAAAATGCGATCGGAACATTAGCATATATCAATAAAGCAGATAAGTACGAGTTCGTTAGCCCAGATTTGAGTAAACAAGCTTTTGAAGCCGCGCTTACTAAAAATAAATTAAGTATTTCTGGAGCTCTTGATATTGGAACGCCTGTTGGAAAAACTAGTTTCTTCAATCTTTTAGATGATGCAATTAATAATCTTGCTAGTCAAGGAATTGATTTTGGCGCAATAACACAAACTACTATTGGTGGTGTAACTCCAACCCCAACACCTACGCCATCGCCTGCGGTTTGTCCTAAAAATCCGGTTGTATATCCTGCTGGGCGCAATACTTATACTGGAGGTACGATTGTTAAAGCAAGTAATGGAAAACTTTATCAGTGTATTTCTAATGTAGTTGCCGGGTGGTGTAATAGTCCTTCAGATGTTTATGCTCCTGGTAGCGGTTGGGCATCCGGGGATGCTTGGCAGGAATATAGCTGTCAGAAATAAGGCTAATTTTGCTCGTAATAAGGTGCTGTAGTTAACAGCACCTTATTTTTTAGATGAAATAAATTCAACTATTTAATTTTGGTTAATAAAAGGAAAATAAATTGGCTTTCACCCTATAAATGGGTGTAAAATCCTCCCCTTAACCTAAGGGTTTAGAAATGGAAATTTCTCTGGTGTTAAATTAAATTATATTTAACGGTTTAATTTGGATTAGAAGGTTTTACATATGAACTTCCCTAAACTATTTACTTATTTTGATAAAGAGTATTTTTCCTTTGAGCAGGAAACTCTTTTTAAAAAATCTCCCCAATATTTTGGGCATAAATTAATGTGTCCAATGCCAAATGATTATCACTCAATTGAGTGGCTTAATCATGCAAAACTTTTATATAACAAAAATAATCAGTTGCAGTTGATCGACAATATCTGCAAGCATAGGCAAGCAATAATGCTAAAAGGCAAGGGTAATAGTCAGAATATTGTTTGTGATCTTCATCGCTGGACATATAATCCGGCAAATGGGCAATTGATTGGTGCTCCTTTATTTGATCAACTACCCGCTTGCAAAAATCTGGAAATAGATCCATTGCAGGAGTGGAAAGGGTTGCTTTTCAAATCTGATCGGGATATAAATCATGATTTGGCTAATATTGGGCAATATGCTAATCATATAAACTTTGAGAACTTTCAGTATAGTAATACGATCATCACAGATTATGATTTTAACTGGAAAACTTTTATTGAAGTTTATGCCGAAGACTATCACGTTGATCCATTTCATCCTGGACTGGGTAATTTTGTTGATTGTAAGGGGCTTAAGTGGCAATTTGGTGACTGGTACCATTTTCAGGTTGTTCCTACTAAAAATGCATTAAACAAGCCAGGTAGCAAGTTATATCAGGATTGGCATAAAAAGGTACTTGAAGCTCATGTTGGAGTTGACCCTGATTTTGGTGCAGTATGGATGACTATTTATCCAAATATTATGATTGAGTGCTATCCAAAAACTATTGTTATTTCAGTTGCTGTCCCTACTGCACCAGAAAAATGCCGGGTAATTACCGAATTTTATTATCCAGATGAAATACTAGGCTTTGATGAAGAATATGTTGAATTACAGCAGCAGGTATATATGGAAACAGCTAAAGAGGATGATGAAATTTGTTACCGGATGCATGAAGGCAGGCGAACATTATATGATGCTGGTAATGAGTCATATGGTCCATACCAGTTACCAACTGAAGAGGGGCTTATGCATTTCCATAAATTTCTGGTTCGCGAGACTTCGCCTAATTAGTCAATTAATTATACTTTATGTTTATGGCAACACCGATTGGTGTTGCTTTTTATTGTCATTTTCAAATTCTTTTAGAGCTATTAATAGGGCAAATAATTCGAAGCTTACATGGTCAACAATACTGCTTCCAAATAATGAGTTAACAGTAATTAGCTGATTGTTGAATTTTATATATCTTAAATCTTTTGAACCCGCTTTAAGCATCCCATTATATGCATCACTGCTATTTTGTTCTGGCACTAAGGAGTCTTGTGCTAAAGATAGTAATGTAACAGGTAGTTGGCTTCTCCATTCTGTAATATTAGCTTTTTCCATCGTTTGCATGAATTTCTTGTCCTGAATAATATCATTTGGGATTAATGGTGCTATGCTATTGAAGAGCGGCGAGTAGATAATTCCCAAATCTGATTTGAACACTGCGGCAAAGAAGTAGCTTAGAGTTATTGAGAAATTTTTAAGTGGCGAGAGTAAAAATGTTTCAATATTGTGAATAAGTGTTGAATCATTATTACAGCTATATGCAAAGGGCCAGATGCATTGTAAGTTATAAAATCCTGAATTAAGCAGTTTGTCAATGGGGTAATCATTATAATGCGCATATGCTAGCATTACATTAGCAAGTAAGCTTGGTTTTAAAAGTGTTCCCCACCATGGTGTGATTATTGAAAAGCGGTTAATTACATCATTTACTTGACTAGTTAGAAGAAATGGTAACATTACTCCAGTCAGATTATATGCACCATCAATTGGTACAGTTGTTCTTAGATTTAATCCGGTATTAACTATAGCTTGTCTGAATTTTGTCTGCTCTTGGTAGATACGGCTAAACCATAGTGCATATGAAGCACCTTCAGAATAACCACTTGCGTATAGATTAAACTTTTGTTGCTTCTGGATAAATCCATTTTTTCTAAGGTATAACATACTGGCAAAGAGCATGTTTCTGGCATCGCTTACATTGATTTCAGGATAAAGGATGTATGGATGGGCAACTTTATAATCGGTTCCCATGCCAATATAATCTGGAGCTATAACAATATAGCCATTGGCTGCAAATACGGCTGCCAGCATCTGGGATTTATAGTCGGCAAAACGCATTGAAGGGACATTTAGTTTGCCATTTATTGTTGAGTGAAAAAATAAGATTACTCCCTTTGGTGTGCTTGATATTGGCATCAGAATTAAACCAGATAGATTATGATTATAACCATTATAGCGAGATGTGTATTTTAGCCGTTTAAATAAAATTTTTTTGTCAGACTCAGTTTTTAAAAGAGAATCGTTAAAAATATTAGTCTTGGCAAATAATGGATTACTCTCAATAAACTGAATGTTTTTTTTGGTGTTTTTCTGCCCAATCCAGCGGTAACTTATTTTTTTATAGTTTGAATAAATCGCAGCAACTGACATTACTGATTCTGCTGGGCGATTGAGAATTACACTTTCCAGCTGTGGATATAGCTTTGTATTAATGGTTGTATTTAAGTCATTTGCCCAAGCTTGGCTAAAAAAACATAAAAAAAGCCAGACGAAAAGTTGCTTTACTATTATTTTTTTGAATAGTAGTGATATTATATTATTTCGCTTGGTTTTCATGGTGTTTGGCAAAGAAGGCGTTCACTAGAAAAAGCATTATTTGACATATATTCCTATTCTGCCACTGGCGTAGTAATTAGCCGACTGGTTTCGAACATCATTTATATCCTGATTATAAGATAGCTATTTTAGCAAGAAACGCGCTTGCTATATTGTCTTATCTAGGGGTTATTATTTGGATACCTATTAACTTAGCCCATTTGCTTGCAAATGTTCACAGAATAGTTTAAGCCAGAGTAATACCAATTATCATTAATTCAATGTTAAAAAATATATGAGAAATCGTTAATGATTTCCTAATAACTCGATATAATAGTGATTATTCCAGTAGCGTCAATAGCTATTTGCAGTACAATTTATATGATACGGAAGGAAACATCCTATGCCAAACACAGTTAAGTTACACCGGGTTTTAAAAACTACTCCAGAAAAAATCTACCGGGCATTTCTCGAGGCTGATGCCTTGGTTAAATGGATTCCACCATATGGTTTTACTGCACGGGTTGAACATCTCGATGCTAAAGTTGGTGGCACATTCAGAATGTCTTTTAGCAATTTTTCTACCGGGCATAGCCATTCATTTGGTGGCAAATATCTAGAGTTGGTACCTTTTGAGCGGATATCCTATACTGATAAATTTGACGATCCGAATTTATCTGGTGAAATTGTTGTTATCATTGACTTGAAAAAGGTAAGCTGTGGCACAGAAATCAATATTGAACAGTCTGGTATCCCAGATCTGATTCCAGTTGAAATGTGTTATCTTGGTTGGCAGGAGTCTCTTCTTCAATTAGCAAATTTGGTTGAACCAAATGTTCCGAATTAGATTGATTTAACCGCGGGGATATATTAATGAAAACTGAATCTACAGTAATTAGTCACTTTACAGATGCGGCAAAAGCTTATGACGAGAAGAATCGGCAATTAATGCCTATTGCTGACAATATGCATTTTCTGATTCGGCTTATTCTAAAAGATGCCCCCGTTTCTGCTCGTGTCCTTTGTGTTGGTGTTGGGACTGGTGCTGAGATATTATCACTCTCGATGGCATTTCCCGAATGGACATTTGTTGGGATTGACCCAGCGATTGGAATGCTTGATGTTTGCCGGGAAAGACTTGTTGCCGCGGGAGTAATGGATCGCTGTGAACTCATTCATGGTTATGTTCATGATGTGCCAGCTGGAGAAAAATTTGATGTTGTTTTGAGCATTCTTGTTGCTCACTTTGTAAAGTCTAAAGAGCGTCTGAAATTTTATCAGGCAATGTCTGATCATCTGCATCCAAATGGTGTCTTGATTAATACTGAAATCAGCTATGATCTCGATACACAAGAATTTCCATTAATGCTCAAAAACTGGGAGTCAATTCAGTCATTGATGGGCGCCACTCCTGAGTCGATTGCAAACTTATCTCGAGTATTACGCGAGATGCTTACAGTACTTCCTCCAGCAGAGGTAGAGAATATGCTTAGGCAAAGTGGCATTCAATTACCGATTCGTTTCTTTCAGGCTTTTATGATTAATGGCTGGTATGGTATAAAAACTTAACTCTTTCGCTGCCTTATCTAATTCAGTTATCTAAAATCGAATAACTAGTTATCACAAAATCGCTATTTACTCGGTGTCAGCTCTCCACTTATAATGTCGCCAGTTTGGTGAAATATTGACAAAATATTTTAAGAGTTTTAAAGTTCTTGAGTTATTTTGTTAATAGTTTCATCGTGATATTTATAAAAGGGGTCATAATGAAACTAAAATTAATTACTTTATCTTTGCTTGGTAGTATTGCTCTTAGTGCCTGTAATAATGCTGGTAATTCAAGCCAATCTGCTAGCGTAACCACGCAATCAAATAGTCTTGAAAAATTATCATCTAAAAATGCTGTTGATACAACCATTGATGTTACTGATTTGAATCCACAGGACTGGCAAAAGGACTGGCAGGATCAAATTACTACTTTGAGTGCAGCTGATCAGCAACGCCTTAAAGAAGTTGGCTATTATGTAAGAGCTGCAAAAATCAATATCGATAATGTATATCCAGGTTCAAATACCAATCCGGATAATGTTAAACGGATTGAACGCTTAATGCCAAAAGAGAACTTTGAGCGAACTTTCCCATTGCTTACTAGTCAGACTAAAGTTAATGGATTTTACCCAGCACAAACTTATTCATATACTAACTTTCTTCGTGCTGCTGCTGTTGTACCTAGCTATTGTGGTGATTTTAGTGATTATCCCGGTGAAAAAACAGCAGAGATGGCTAATCCTGATAATGTTTGTAAACGGATGCTGGCAACAACTTTTGCCCATGCGGTTCAGGAAACAGCAGATATAAGCTCAATTGGCTTAACCAATATAAATGACAAAATTGCTCGTACGTTTGCCAGTGTTGCAGAAGCTAATGCTACTCCTGAAGCACGGGGTGCAGTTGAACATTATTTTGATGCTAATGGTCCATTTGCTACGAATGGTGCGCATTACGCACAAATTCAAAATAATTATTATTATGGACGTGGTGCAAAACAGTTAAGTTATCCAAGTAATTATGCTAACCTATCATTAATGATTTATGGTAACTTACTACTGTTAGAAAATCCTGATCTAGTACAAGGGGATAACATCCTTCCCTATTTAAGTTCGATCGTTTATGCGATTCAGCCTAAAAATGGTCGCCCATCGATAGCTGAAGTTATGGATGGTAGCTTCAAAAAATATGCACAGGGTAATGCCGCAACTTATGCCAAAATGGGATTTCCATTTACTGTTGCTTTGGTTAATGGTGGTCCAGAGTGTAAAGGGCAAAACCATGAGAATACTCAAACTAGAATTAGAGCATTTCGTTACTTTGCTGAAAGCGGAAAATTATTTACTAGTGGTTTCAATTTAACTACAGCAGAAGAAACTGCTACAAATTGTGATAATGTTGATTATGCTGATGCCTCAATTTATGCTGCATCACAGCGTTATTATTATTTTGATACTAGTTGCAAATTAGTCAAGTGGGATTCTGGTAATCCTGTATTTGGTGGCTCGGGTTATCGTGATATCATGTGTAATGCTGCACCAACTCCAAGCCCTGAAGATAAACCAACTCCGCCGCCAACACCTGCGAAGACGGATTATGATGGTTATAAGATAACTGTTATAAATGATAGTATGCAGATGGGAATTGATAAATTGCATATTCATGATTTAAGAGCTAAAGATGAAGGTTTTGACCTAGCATATGTTAGAGAAAATGCAACGGCAATTTTTCCAGATGTAACACCATGGGATGCAGATAAACTAGTAAAATATAATAACCGTAGTGTGGTGATTAGTTACTCACCAACATGGGAACAGAATTCTGATACGGTACACACATATAGTTGCTATCCATTTGATTTGACTGAAAACGTAACGGTTGTAATTCATCCATCATCAAAACCAGGAGAAAATCAGTGTTATACTTACTCCTCTGATGAAGAATGATTTTTATATAATTTAATCAATTATTTCCCTCGAAACCGCCTACTTTAGACTCCCTCTCTTAACAGGCGGTTTTTTTATTTGGAGATTTTCTGCTGTGATAGGAATGATTTTCAGATATAATCTGATTTAATATAATCAGAGCTGGAAAAGAATATGTGGTCATATGATGATTTGTTTCTTTTTATCAAAGTTGCAGAAATTGGCAATTTTTTGCATACGGCGAGAAATCTGGGAATTGGTCAATCAACAATCAGTAATCGAATTAAGAAACTGGAAAGCGACCTAGGAGTAACTCTTTTACGTCGGAATACTAAGTCGATTGAGTTAACCGATTTTGGTCGTAAGCTGTATGATAAATTAAAGCATAGCGAACAGTCGATTAAAAAGCTCGTGGATGATACGCTAGAAATTAAAGAAATACCTAGTGGTGCTTTAAGAGTCGTTCTCCCTCCTGCCTTTTCCCAGTCATATATCATGCCACGATTAATGGAGTTTATGGCAAAATATCCCGAGATCAAATTACATTTATTTTTCGAAAATAAAATGCAGGAATTAATCAAACATGGGATTGATTATGCGATAATGTCTCAAATCCCCGAACAGCAGAACCTTAAAGTTAAATTTCTTTTTGAATCCCATTTTATTCTTTTTTGTACCCCTGAATATGTAGCCAAATATGGAACGCCAAAAAAACTTGAGGATTTAATGCAGCACAAGGTTATGACTGCCGCCAGTGATTTTTCGATATTGCAACAAATTCCGGTAACCAATCTGAAATCAGGGGAGACAACTATTGTTACCTTGCCTGATACTATTGCAAGTAATAATAGTATCGTAACTAAAGATATTGTTTACTCTAATGAAATCATTGGTGGAGGATTTCTTTTTCTGGTAGAGGATGAGCTTAATTCGGGCAAATTGCTGCACGTATTGCCAGAGTATAGTTTTGCAGCAACCAGATATTATCAGATTCGTCATCCGAATGAAGATAGTCTTAAAGTTCAAATCTTTGCCAAATTTATCGAGAGTTGCTTCAAACCTACTTTCTAAAGCCAATAATTTTTCGGTTAAAAATGATGAGAAGAGCACACAACGTATTTAATGTAGCGGTTGGTAATTTCTTTGAAATGTATGATTTCATGGTGTTTGGATTATACGCCAGTTATATTGCCAAATCATTTTTTCCTAATAATAACGTTTATATTTCGTTACTTTTATCTTTCTTGACTTTTGGTGCCGGATTTTTAATGCGTCCTCTGGGTGCAATAATCTTGGGGGCATATATTGATCGGCATGGACGTAAAAAAGGTTTATTATTGACCTTATCATTAATGGCAATAGGCACGATATCAATTGCTTTGACTCCAACTTATGCAACTATTGGTGTTACAGCACCAATTATCATTTTATTTGGTCGGTTGATACAGGGCTTTTCTGCGGGTGCTGAGCTTGGCGGGGTATCGGTTTATCTGGCTGAAATCGCGGACAATCATAATAAAGGATTCTTTGTTAGCTGGCAATCAGCATCACAGCAAATGGCGATTGCTGTTGCAGCTTTATTTGGTTATATTCTAAATGAGATTTTTGCGAAGTCATTTATGGAGTCGTTTGGTTGGCGTATTCCATTTATATTTGGCTGTTTGATTTTACCTATCTTATTTATTCAGCGCAGTAAGCTTGAAGAAAGTAAAGAGTATGATAGCAAGAAAATTCATCCATCTTTTAAGGCAATCATTAGTTCGGCTATTAAAAATTTTGGCTTTCTAGTTGCATGTTCGTTTATGGTGATGTTGACAACGGTTTCATTTTATATGATTACCGCTTATACTCCAACATTTGCTAAAGTTGAATTGGGTATATCCGAGAGTAGGGCATTTATTTTAACTCTGATAATAGCACTTTCAAACTTTATTTTATTGCCTCTTATGGGTATCTTATCCGATAAAATTGGGCGATTCAGGCAATTACTGCTATTTAGCATATTGTTTGTTATAACCGCCTATCCAGTCTTATCATTTGTGACTAAAAGTGATCTATATTCTTCGGTGATTATGGGGGAATTATGGTTTTCTTTATTATATGCTGGCTACAATGGAGCTATGGTTATTGCGTTAGTGGAGATCGTACCAAAAGAAATCAGATCAATTTCATTCTCATTGGCGTATAGTATTGCGACTGCTATTTATGGCGGTTTTACTCCTGCGATTGCTACCCAGTTAATTCATTTTACGCAAAATAAGGCAGCTCCAGCCATGTGGTTGTCTTTTGCTGCTTTCTGTAGCTTTATGATAGTTCTTGGGTTATCCGCTAGAATAAAAAAGATAGTATAACTGCTTGGACTATCGCGCAATAGTTGCGTCGTAAGACTCCTTGGTTACTTGGCAGTTAGTGGGTCATGTAATATGAGTAGTTACAATACAGCTTTGTAATTTGTTGTTGCTGCTTACGATTGTAATTGAGTGGATAGCTACTTTTTCTTTTTTTGATGTAAAAAAGAAGTAATAATTATTTCAGTATGATCTTTAACCCAATATGAAATAAGAAAAGGAAATTGTTGAATAACGTATTCTCGTAGTTCGGGTATTTCTTCCACCATTCTTGCCATATAGTTATTGTCTTTGATTGAGTTTAGTGCATCCTCAACTGCTTCCGTAAACTTACCTGCTATAATCTCGTTTGCTTCTTTTAAATACCAGTCGATATAATCTTCAAAATCTCTTAAGGCCTCCAGAGTCCAAGTTATTTTTTGCATTTATTGAATGCTCTTGATATATCACTTTCTGTAGCAACTATGCCATTCTGCGCTTGTTGTAATCCTAAACGCATTTTTTCAACCTGCCAATTTCGTAGTTCTTGCTGTTTGCCTAATTCAGCCCAGTACATAATTTGTTGTGGGATTGTTCGATAATCTTTTTCTGCGAAATCTTTTGTTTCACTAATAAATTCTTCGGGTAATCTAATTGATACAAAGCCCATGATAAAACTCCTAAATTATATTTATTGGTATTGTAGTGCAATTTGTCGCAATTTGCAAATTTATCAGTGAATTACTACTTACAATGTAGCAAGAGATTGTTAACAGTTTAAGTAATGGTAAAATAGCGTTTTGTATTAAGTGAAATTTAAAAAGAAAGTCAAATGTTCATAAACAAAAATTATAAAAGGTATTTTAAGAATTTTAATATTGATACATTAAAGTTAAAATTTCGTTATTTGAACGAGAAGATTACTTATCAACCTCAAGGCTGAGGGACTTGGCTTTATGTTTTGAAAATAGCAGAAACAAGTGTTAAATATTAAAAGCGAGTAAACAGTAAATGAATATAGACAAGAAGATAAAGAACAAGAAACAAGAGCTTTTGGCTTACTTCAGAGACCGAGCAAGTGAGTTTTTAACTGACATTAAGACAAAGTTTGCCGACACTCAATCAGATAAGAGAGCAAGAGCAATAAACGAAAAATTAAATCAAACTAAGGATAATCTTATTGCTACTTTGCTCCAAAAATCCGAGAAGGAAAAATGGATTAATCAAGAAAAGTTAGAAGCAATTCTGATGATTACTTATTGCCATATTGTAGTTATGATTGAAAGCCGAAATTCTGTAAGACCTTATGAGTATATGGACTTTTCAAGAAGAGTTGGCGAGTTGTGGGACCC
>JBDHRI010000178.1:0-3010 GCA_039807465.1 Burkholderiales bacterium
AAAGCTGCATACTGGCATCTGTTCCCTGTACTGCACTATGGTATATAACGACCGGAATATTTGGCATTCGTCGCCGCAATGTTGTTACTACATCCCGGATTACCGCTCCTTCTTTGGAGGTAATAACTCCGATTGCTTTGGGAAATAATGGAATATTTTTCTTATATTTGCTATCAAATAGCCCTTCATCACGAAGTTTATTAATAAGTTTGGCGTAAGCTTCCCATAGGGCACCAAGCCCAACTTTCCTTACCCGTTCAACATTTATCTGATAACTACCATTAGCCGGATAAATTGTTACCCGTCCGCGAACTTCTACCTGAGTCCCATTTTCCAGCGGAAAATCAAGCATTGCTGCCAACTTGGCAAACATCACACAGGAGATCTTGGCACCTTCATCTTTTAAATCAAAGTAAAGATGCGAATAAGTTTTTAGCCCTGAAACCTCACCTTTAATCCAGAGAATTGGCAAGGTATTCTCAAGTGCAGATTTTGCCATTTTATTAAGCTGACTAACCGTTATTGATTCCTCATCACTGCTAGCATTTGTTTTACTTAAATCAAACATTTATTTCTCAATTCATAGTTTGGATAAATTACGACTGGGGGATACCAGATAAAATATTTTAAACAGAGCGATGTAATCATTCGATAAATGATACTAAAATCGGAGAAGTCATGAATTCGTTAGATGGAGCTAAAGATTTAGTTATTATAGTAAACTCGTATTTTACTGAACTAAATTCAGAGCTTGGGAAAGAGGCAGAACGATATAAATAGTTAACAATATCCTGAGCCAAATTAAAATTGATAGCTACTTCCTGCCTAATTGAAATATCTTGCAACATAACTGTTGAAATAGCTGCAAGCTGCTTTATCTTATTTTCTAGATTAGTAATGTTTTAAAACCTAACAATATGAGTAATTCAGAATAAGCAATGAGAATTAATCACACACAATACTGCATAAGAAGTCTTGTAAAAAGTCAGTGAAATTACATGGCTATTTTTTAACTACATTCTCCAAATTTGCCATCAAGCCCTCCGCACTTTCTTTTACTGTATTACCATAGAGTGATAACATTTTCTCAGCAAATTGATGAATAGCCTGAAATCCAGTATAATTAACATTTGTAGTTCCCTTCACCACTTCATCTAACTTTAAAGAAAGAGGGTTAGGTAGTAACTTAGAATAAAAATCATATACCTGAAAACCATCTAACCGAGCTGCATTCACTCCTGATTGGGAAGAAGTAGTAATTTTATTACACATTTGAAGAATAAGATTCAACTCTTCAAGATATGCCTTTGCAAGCATTGAGCTATTTTGCGTAGCCACATGTGACAAGATTGAAGTAAACTCCTCTGGAGTACTTACTTTATACAGCTGTTTAGCATGATCCAAGTTTGCTTCAAAAAAAACTTTAGCTTGTTCAAAACAAGTTTTATTTAACTCAATCATGCTTTCAGCTAGATTACAAAAGGCATCATATGCATCATTTAAAGTTTGCTGATTTGGTAGCTCATAATTTTTTTGATTATTTTTCGGCATTGTTTATCCCCTAGTTTTTCATTCATAGCATCATAAATAGTAACAACAACTGCACATAAATCAAGTATAATTGTTATTACAATATTATAACACCCTAAAAAATATAGAACAAATATAATTTCCCTAGTTAATTCTTTCAACTACTATAATATCTCCAAGAGGCATTCATGGCTAACTACACAGCAAAAAAAAGAAAATGGTTTTTAAGTTTATGGTTTTGGGTTCTTATCTTTATGTGTGGTGGGATTATTTTTGGAATAGTCAACCCGGCAATGGCAAAACAAAGTAAACCAATAATTGATGGTTTTATTCACGTGATTAAATTAATGGTTGGACCAATTATTTTTTTTACGGTCATTAGTGGCATCATAGGAATGGGTAGCCTAAAACAGCTAGGGACGATAGGAATTAAAGCCTTTATCTACTTTGAAATTCTTTCCACCGCCTCACTGATTATTGGACTTGCTTTTGGGCATCTCTTTCACCCTGGAGGAGGAATGAATCTCTCCGCAGCAAGTATTGATCCTACATTGGTAGCAAAATATACACAACACACAGAGGAAGGTACAAGCCTGGTAAAAATAATGTTATCAGCAATTCCACATAATCTAATAGACCCATTTTTAACGGGTAATACATTACAAATTTTATTTATGGCTATTTGTAGCGGATTTATCTTATTTTATACTGGCGCAAAATACCGACAAACAATTATCGTTAAGTTACATAATATTCAAGCCTTTTTATTCAAGATCCTAAGTATTGTGATGTGGTTTTCTCCTATAGCTGCCTTTGCGGCAATGGGCTTTATGTTAGGTCAATTTGGTATTGATGTAGTCTGGCATATGCTTGGATTAGTAGCCACCATGATATTCACCTGTCTATTTTTTATAATTGTAATTCTTGGTTTAATGGCTAAAATTAGTGGCTTTAGTATTTTCAAATTTCTCCGATTCATCAAAGACGAAATTATTCTAGTTTTCGCAACTTCGTCAAGTGAAAGCGCATTAGGTCCAATTATGAAGAAACTATCCAGTTCAGGAGTTGATGAATCAGTAGTTGGTATTGTTATTCCTGCTGGTTATAGTTTTAATCTTGATGGTACCAATATTTACCTTGCTTTAGTCATAGCTTTTTTATGTCAGGCGTTTAATATTCAACTAAGCTGGCAAGAACATCTAACCATAATTTTAGTTCTGATGGCGACTAGTAAAGGTGCTGCGGGAGTTAGTGGCTCTGGCTTTATTGTACTTGCAGGAACTTTGGCTGCAATGCATGGCAAAATACCAGTTGTTACAATTGCTATATTGTTAGGCATTGATAAAATCATGAGTGAGTTAAGAAGCACTACAAATTTAATTGGTAATAGTATGGCAGCTACCGTAGTAGCTCGCTGGGAAAAGAAATTAGATTTGAAGCAATTTAAAGATGCTCTTGATAAAAGCTAATGCACTTCCTC
>JBDHRI010000179.1:0-3006 GCA_039807465.1 Burkholderiales bacterium
ATTACGAATACAAGCATCATTCTTTGCCAAACTATTGATTGCTATTTTTGTTGCTGAAGCAATAATTGAATCATTGGGTTTAGCATCTTTTTTATCCTGTGTATAATAAATAGAAATAACTACTGGAGTACATTTAGGTATCCAGATTACTCCAATATCATTGGTCGTACCATATGCGCCAGTGCCTGTTTTATCACCTACAATCCAGTTATATGATAACCCAGCCCTAATTCTTTTATCTCCGGTAGTATTTGCTTTTAACCATTTGGATAAGTAAATTTGCGAGTTACTTTCAAGCGATTTTTCCAAAACAAGTTTATCCAATGACATTGTCATGGCAAGTGGTGTAGTGGTATCGCGCGGATCTCTGGGAATAGCTGTATTTAATTCCGGCTCTATTCTATCTAAGCGAAATTTCTCATCACCAATTGACCTAGCATAATCGGTAATTTTGCTAACACCACCAACTTCAGCTACAAGTAAATTCATGGCAGTATTATCGCTATAATCAAGAGCTGCTTGACTTAACTCACTAATAGTCATACCCTTATCTAAATATTTACTAGTGATCGGTGCATAACCACTTTTATCAACATCAGTTTTGCTATATTTTATGGATTTAGATAATAAATCCGACTCTTTCTCAGCACGCTTTAAAATAGCTGCAACCGTCATAACCTTACCTGTGCTACAAAAAGGAAATCGTTCATTACCACGATAAGTCAAAACTTCTTTATTGCGCGTATTGTATATTGCTACACCAATACGTCCACCTACGTTAGATTCTAGCTTTGCCATTTGTTGGTAAAAATAACTACTACTTGTTTTTGCTTGTACGTTAGAAGTATCAAGAGCGTATGAAAATAAGGGAAAAATGCCCCCAATAATAAAAATTTGTTTACTTCTTGATAACATCGAATTTATCCTGATATATTTTAGTTGCTTTAAATGATGAAAGATAAGTGATAAGACTAGCTATTACCAGCGGTTTATTAATGAGTTACCGATTCCCGCCTGATCCAGAATCCGGCTAACTACAAAATTAACCATATCATCAATGGTTGCTGGATGCGTATAAAATGCGGGTATTGGTGGAATAATCGATACACCGAGTTGCGCAAGTTTTAACATATTCTCCAAATGAATCGCAGAAAAAGGTGTTTCGCGCGGGACTAATATCAGGTTTTTACGCTCTTTCAAACATACATCAGCGGCACGAGCGATAAGATCATCGCCAATACCATTTGCTATTTTGGCTAAAGTTGCCATAGTGCATGGGCAAACAATCGTAACATCCGCAACACTAGAACCAGATGCGACAGGCGCATACCAGTCTTCAATACCATAAACATTAAATTTATCAGTAGCTTTTATATCGATTGCCTCAAGTAGTTTTTCCCGAGTTAATTGTGGATTCTGCGCAAGCGATATATTCAACTCCTGATGCATGGTAACTATTCCTGCCTTACTTATAATAAAATTGACAAGAATATCCTCACGACTAAGAAGTTCCCTCAGTAGAGCAACGACATAAGGCATACCACTTGCTCCGGTTACTGCCAGCGTTATGCTTTTAGGCATTAACGTGTTACCTCAAATACTGGCAACTTCTTCTGTACCTTATGCTTCTTCAGGCGGATATATTCTGGAAGACCATTTTTAAATGGCGGATAATCTTCACCAGTAATTAATGGGAGTATGTAATCGCGACACTTCTGAGTAATATGAAAGCCATCATTACTGATAAAATCATTAGGCATAAATTTTTCATGATTGGCAACCTTTGCCAGATCAACTGACTCAATATCCCAAAGATACGGCTCTTGTGATACCCGCTTAATTGATGCCATCACCGCATTTTGCCCTTGCAAGGCAAATTCAACACCTCGGTAACCACAAACATACGCCTGCTCAACATCACTAGCTGAGGCAATATGCCGTGCTGAACGCTGTAAATAATCAGCTACTGCCCAATGATACTTCAAGCCAAGTCTTTTCTTGATTATTCCAGCAAGAATCGGCGCTACACCACCTAATTGTTGATGACCAAAATCATCCACATTAGTTTGTGAGGCACTTAATTCAACACCATTTTTATCTTTGACTCCCTCTGAAACCGCAATAACACAGAAGCCATGACGGTCAACAGCTAATTTAACAGCCTCGATAAATTTATCTTCATCAAAGGGAACTTCTGGAAACAAAATGATATGCGGTGGCTCACCATCATGCGTTGAAGCAACACCACAAGCAGCAGCGATCCAGCCTGCATTGCGCCCCATTACTTCCAGAATAAAGACTTTGGTTGAAGTTTTATACATTGATTCAAGGTCATAACCCGCCTCACGAATCGAGGTAGCAACATACTTGGCAACCGAGCCAAAGCCCGGACAGTTATCAGTTATTACCAGATCATTATCAATGGTTTTGGGAATATGAATAGCATGGATTGGATAACCCATCTCTTTTGCCAATTGAGATACTTTAAGGCAAGTATCAGCGGAATCATTACCGCCGTTATAAAAAAAATAACCAATATCATAAGCAGAGAAAATTTCAATCAGCCGCTCATATTCGCGGCGATTTTGTTCTAATGATTTAAGCTTATAACGACATGATCCAAATGCGCCACTTGGCGTATAGCGTAACCCATCAATCAGTTCACGCGGCTCGTGAGTGGTATCTATCAAATCCTCGGTTAAAATCCCCAAGATTCCATTTTCTCCAGCATATAAAGTACCAATTTGGTGTCCATAATCACGACAAGCATTGATAACTCCGGCTGCTGAAGCATTAATAACCGCGGTAACTCCACCCGATTGGGCATAAATCGCATTTTTTTTCATGACGAGCCTTATTAGATATTGTTTTTAACTTCTGCAAATTATACCAGAAACAGCATTTTCATGATATACTTTGGGAAGAAAAACCAGGGCAAACGCATCTTAATTCTTGGTAATCAATGAGATTAATCCTTCCGGGTTAGCCCAGTACTTAAGCATTTTC
>JBDHRI010000180.1:0-2994 GCA_039807465.1 Burkholderiales bacterium
AGATTATTTGATTCCAAAGGATAATCCTTTGGCTGCCAGAGGCATATCATCCAAACCAGCATATTTTTTCTTTTGCGGCTTAATGGCGATACTAAAAAGCATGGACATGTGCTTGCCAGTGCGATTGCGCCAACACGAAAGTTTTTAAATTGTTTTATGGAGTTTACGAAGTAAAAGAATTTATAAAAGTTTGGTGCACACCAGAACCATAATTAGCAATTAGTAAAATCTGCTAATTAACTGGTTTCTGGTAGTGTCGTTCATGAAGATTATTAGTGAGGATTACCGAGCTAATAATTTCACACTCGGCAAGCTGAAACATGGACATGCTTTATCGGCGTTATAATGTTAGCCGCAAAAGAAAAGATAAACAATATAATCAGCCACAGGCTTAAATAAACCTAAGCCGTGAGTATTTACTCACGGCTTATTCACATTTTTTGGGGATATCTGCTATAACGAATTGATTTGATTCTCAAGCTGGTGTAGATTAGTTAGTATCTCACTGAAATCTGGATAACTACCAAAAATCATAGCTCTCATTTGCTTATAATCGTCTTGAAGCATTTTTAAGCGATATTCTGGTGGGATTAGTTTTAAATTACCAGTTAAACAATCTTCATACTTAGCCCAATTGCGTGGATAAAATTTTTGTTTAAATTCAACAACATCATTTAATAGACTCATGTTAGCTAATGCATTATCTTTTATTGAAGAAGAAGCCAACATAGCTAAATCATAATAGTGACGTGAATAACGTAGTGGTAATTGGCTATCAAGCGGGCGATTAGACTCATGATGTAATATGGTTGCTTTCTCCCAAAAGTTACGTTCGGCAACGATCGCTTTTACATTACAAATCGGATCTTTAGATAATTGAGGAAAAGCATCTGCTACAAACGAAGTTATGGAGAATTCCCCAAATGGCAACCATGCTGCAAGTGGACCAATTTCCAATAAAATCTGAGGTCGTAAATAAGGGTCATTAAAAACAGCAGGATAATTAACCTGAATAACTAGTTTGGTTGTTTGGTCTAACTCACAATGACAAATAGGCTGCAATAGCTCGTTAAATCTTGGCAACAACTGATCTTGCATAAATTCGTGAGCGCTATCATTGAGCGATTGGTTAAATTTATTTTGCTGACTATTACTCCTTGCTAGCCTTGGATTATCTTGGGTAACAGTGCTCCAGTCCAAAATTAAGTCTATATCTTCAGAAAAACGTTCAATTACCTTAAACACCTTGGATAAACTGGTACCGCCTTTAAACATTAAGATTGAGGAAAGATATGAATCACCATATATTTTACTTAGCACCCAAGTAACCCAAAAGTCTTTTTCGACAATTGCTGGAGTTACTTGTTTCTTAATTGCGGTTTCATTAAATATCTCTCTCAGTTGAGATTTATTAAGGGTGGCGATATGATCCATATCTATTCCAGACAAACTTGCTTAATGACGTTATAGATCCAGTCCGTAACTGTTTTCGTATCTTTTACTATCTTAGGGTATAATTTGCTATCAATTTTTTGCTTGAGTTTAGTAATAATCTCAGCAGAAATATTATCTTTACCAAGACTTTTTATTGCCTGAACTAATAAAGCGCTTTCTGCGTATTTAAACCCAACATTCTTAAGAGCTATTTTCTTAAACTCTAGCGGATTATCCATAACCTTATATTCTCGTTTTGGTCCATTACTAAAATAAACATATCTGGCTGGCACTTGAGTGGATAGACCAAGCAAATAAAGTGCGGTATCTCCTGATGGTTCAATTTGCCATTTGAATTTTCGCGCAAGAGCATGGGCTACTTTATCTATTTCCGGGCTTAAATACTGCTGCAATAATTCGCTGTACTTAGGAAAGTCGTATATGCCGCGCATGATCCGCCGAATCTTGCCTTCTTTATTTAAATTGGATAAGGCTTTGTCAATATTATCACCTGGAAATTGATCAACAAAATCTGCCCCAGAGAATACATAACCCCTCCCACTACCAGAGATCTTGCTAAATGCTTTACTATCAATCGATCTCAAGAATTAACTCCATAAAATAATTTCAGAAAAAATAGGTAATTTTTCTGAAAATATTATATCAGATTATCCCATAATTTATCAAAAATATATTGATTTCTACTTGACCTAGATGATAGAATTTTGGGATAATGCTTTTATAAACCCTTGGTATACTGCAATCCAAAGTGTAAGCACTTTGGATTGCAGTATACCAAGCAAGTTACTTGCAATTCTTTCTCAACCTAAAAATTAAACCAACACTCATTTTCAACTCTTGACTAATCTTACTTGTCATAGTTTATGATAGCTTATAGGCCATGAAGCTTCTTTAGGTCACGTAATTAACGAACAATTCGAGACGCATTGCGTCTCGAATTTAAATTATCCATGACATAGCTATTTGAAACCTAGGCAAATGGATTATTTAGTTTGGCTGTAGAATCATCGTTATCGAAAACTGGTTGAACAATTGACTTGATTTCTCTCGATATTCTGCGAAGTTTTTTAAACTCACTGCCATCTTTATCAAACTTTCCGGGTAAAATCTGAATAATCCCTGTATGCGCCCGATTAGTTGGTCTTCCTGCACAGACCAAGAAACATTCGCGATCCCGTAATAAATTAAGCATATCATTAGTAATTTTTGGTACATCCTGCTCACGATAGCTTTTATTACCAGTTCCTTTATCTACTAATGTTAGCCCGCGTTCAGTGTGTTGGGTTTCAACGCTAACTTTAACAGTTCCGCCAACTTTTTCAAGCTGCTTGATAATAAATGGATCATTAGAGCCATAAATATAACTGTAACTACAATTAGCAAATAGAGTGCCTATCATATCCTCACTAGTAATATTTAGTTGTGGTGCTTTTAATAATGCAGCAGTTTGATAAGCTACCAAGCAATGAATACCTTTGCCACCACCTTCAGTAAATACTTCAGTCAGATCTTTATTTACATATTTAAAGAATTCATCGG
>JBDHRI010000181.1:0-2991 GCA_039807465.1 Burkholderiales bacterium
CCAATGGTGTCTGAGAGTATGGTTAAACTGGAGCCGATTAAAGCACTTCCTAATAGATTATACCTATGTGAATAGCCAAAAATTAATCGTGATATATTTGGTGATATTAGCCCAATAAATCCAAGGCTGCCAACTCCGGCAACTGCTACGGCGGTCAAGAGTAATGACAATATTATTATAATCAGTTTCCATTTAATAACCCTAAAACCAATATTACTGGCAATATCTTCAGATAATAAGAGAATATCCAGTTGTCTTGTAAAGCAAAAGGATAATCCGATCAGGAATAATGCAGGATAGAGAATGATTTGTATGTTATGCCAGGTTGTAGTATAAAGTGTTCCGTTCACAAACGCTAGATAGGCAGCAAGCTTTTGATCTTCGGCAATTAGCATAAATTGACTTGCGGCACGAAAAAAAGCACTGATGGCTACGCCAACAATAATTAGTCTTAGATGGGAGATATTTTGTCTGGATATTGAAGAGACTAGGGTTATTGAGAATCCGCAAAGAGCACCAACTACTGAATATATTAGGATTGAGACATTTTGCTCACCACCAAACAAAGTAATACCAAGTAAGACAAAAAGAATACTCGCAGCATTAATCCCCAAAGTCTCGGAAGATGCCAGCCGATTCCGAAAAATACCTTGTAATAAACTGCCCGAGAAAGCAAACATAGTGCCACAAAGGACAGCCATAACTAATCTAGGCAGTCGAACATCATTGATAGCAAACTCATGTGATTTCTGGAATAAGCAATTAATTACAATCGGAAGCGAATAAAAGGTATAACCGATCATTAATGATGCCGCAGCTATAATTATAAGAGTAGCAGATAGAATAGTTAATTTAGTCCAAGGGCTTATTGTCATGACTGTGCTCGTTTAAGTCGAGAGGAGAGTATCAAAACTGGAGCACCAATTATTGCCATGAAGATACCGAGGGGAATCTCCTGCATGACATAGACATAGCGCATCAGACAATCCGAAGCTAACATGAGAATTGCTCCAACAAGGCAAGTAATTATGCAAAAATGATAAGGGTTTCGTCCTGTTAATAATGGCTTACTCAAGTGAACTGCAATTAACGGGAAAAATAGTAGCTGACCAATCATTGTTACCGCGAGTGAGCATAGTCCAACAATAAGGCAAAAAATGATAATTAATAACTGATTGGCATTAATCCCGATGGATAAAGCAATTTCTTTGCCAAGGCTCAATAAGTATATTTTCTTTGCAAGTAATATAGTGATCATGGTTATTATAACTATAAATGATGCAATAATTTGAATCTTTTGCCAGCTAGTACCCGCAAGTGATCCATTTAGCGTGACTAACATTCCTCCTGTTTTATCCGGGAAAAGGACAATTAAAATTTGTCCTAGCGCGTAAAGAAAAATATTTATTGCTTGTCCAACTAGAACTAGTTTCAGATTAGATATACCAATAAGAGATACGATAGAATAAACAATAATTCCACTGATTATCCCACCGATTATTGCTGCTGCTATGATCCCCGGAAGAGAAATAAACGGAATGATAATCAGACAAAGTAAAATACCAAGAATAGCACCTTGATTAATACCCAGTAGGCTAGGGCAGGCAAGCGGGTTTCGAGTTATATAATATAAAATCGCGCCGGCAAGGGCAAAGCTACTACCAGACATAACCGCTGCAATTGTTCTAGGTAATCTTGTGACTACAATAATATGGCAGATAGTTGCTGATTGGTCTTGACTAAGACAACTACTAATCTCACTAAAAGATGATTTGACAGCACCTAAAGTTAATGAATAAAAAAATAGGCAAATCAAAATAGGTAGCAGAAATAGATACGGAAGAATATATCTTTTAAATCTGCTAGTTTGTTGGATTGTCATTAAATAAGACTCTTTGCTAATCCAGATTTATTTATTTGTGTTTATTGCTGGTTTGCCAGTCAAAAAGCCAGTTGAAATCGCTTTATTATACATGATTTCCAACGTTTCAATCCCATGACTACGTGCCCAGATATCCCTATCCATAAAATACACCTGATGTTCTTTATTTGCCCGAACATCTGCCCATAGTGGATCTGCTGATAATTTTTTATACGGTGCCATTGATCCTTCGGTAAGAAGTACAATAATCTGGTCTGGATTATATTGAAGAATTGCTTCGGTAGAAAGATCCATAACTTGGGTGCGTTCGGTTTTTTTAATCACATTTTCACGGTTTAATTCACTTAGAATAGATGTTGCCAGCGCATTTGCCGTTAATGCCTTGAAAACACCAGCAGGAGTGACATAACCTATTAATACAGTTTTTTTACCACTTTTTTTAGCGATTGTCTCGGCTTTGTTTTTTATCTCTTGATAAGTACTAAGAATTGCTGGGACTTTACTTTCAGTATCCGTTATTTGTGCTAGGAGCTTTAGGTTTTTTACCTGTTCGTCAGAATTGCCATAAATCCCATTTAATAGTACTGTTGGAGCAATTTTATTCAATTGTGGACTTAAATTAGAAATATAGGCAGCTTCACCAAGAATAAGATCGGGTTTTAGTTTGGCAATAGCCTCTAAGTTTGGAATATCACGAGCACCAACGCCAACTGCATTTTTTGCCATTGGCTTTAGATAATCAGGAATATCACCTTCGCCTGGGTAGTTTTGTCCATAGCCAACTGGTTTTATCCCAAGTAAATCAAGCTCATCCATCAGTCCAAATTCAAGGACAACAATTCGTTGTGGCTTGCTTTTTATTAACGTTGTACCATTAGGCGTCGTGATTTTTAATGGGTAACTGGTAGCGGCGGCTAATATGGGACTAGATGCAGTAAAGGCAATGATAAAAGTTATGTTAAACCTATTTTTTAATTTTTTAAATTTTTGATGAATTAATGACTGAAAGCTAAACATTAAAATTCCTTATGCACTTTATCGGTTTATCTGGATTATAGGCTGTTAATTTGTATAATAACATTGAATATAGACTAAGTGATTAATTATAA
>JBDHRI010000041.1:0-14459 GCA_039807465.1 Burkholderiales bacterium
CAACGATTTAGATATAAAAGTCCTGAAGTTAAAATGAAAATACTTCCGATGATTCCAAGAATTGGTGCCGCCCAAGTAGTTGTATTAAAAAAAGTGGTTGGAATTATATTTTGTATTTGTGGTGTACCGGGTAATGAGTCCATCGTAAAGGTAAATGCACCTAGGGCAATGGTCGCTGGTATCAGGCGTTTGGGAATCTCGCCAGCTTTAAATAGTTCGCTAGCGAATGGATATACGGCAAAGACTACCACAAATAATGAAACCCCACCGTAGGTTAGAATGGCACAGACTATGACTATTGCTAGAATTGAACGTTCTTTGCCAATCAGGCTAATTGCTGCTTTGACAATTGCTTTGGAAAATCCCGATAGTTCAATAACCTTACCAAAAATAGCACCCAGTACAAAAACTGGGAAATATAGTTTTACAAAGTCAACCATTTTGGGCATAAAGACCCCGGAAAATACTGGAGCAACCAGCTTAGGATCAGTAATCAGGACTGCCAATAATGCTGCAATTGGGGCAAATAAAATTACGCTATAGCCCCGATAGGCAATCAACATTAGAAAAACTAGAGCAAAGATAGCAACGAGAATGCTCATGATATTGCCTTATTAATAAGTAAATAAAAAAGGTGCGCTACGGCACCTCTTTTATTTATATTGAGCTTCGACACAAGCTAACGCAACCATATTTACAATCCTTCTGACTGTGGAGATAGGGCTTAAAATATGTGCTGGTTTATTCATTCCCATTAGGATTGGACCAACTGTTACACCATCAGAAGAAGATACCCGCATTAAATTATACGAAATACTTGCAGCCTCAATATTTGGCATAACTAGTAAATTAGCTGGACCAACAAGCGGAGAGTCTGGAATTGTCCGGTTTCTGATATCCGGAATCATTGCTGCATCAGCATGCATTTCACCATCAATCATCAATTCTGGTTCGCGTGCCTGTACCATTTCTAATACTTTACGCATTTTTATTGCACTTGGCGACTCCATATGTGAACCAAAGCTACTATGTGAGACTAGTGCAACACGCGGTTCCAGTCCGAAGTGACGGATAATTTTAGCACCCATTTGGGTAATTTCAGCTAATTCTTCAGCATTTGGATTTTCATTTACGTGCGTATCGGTAATAAATAGGCTACTTTCTTGTAAGATCAAAGCATTCATTGCTGCAGAAATTTTACCCGGATTATCATAACCAATCACATCGCGAATAATTTCAAAATGATTTCGATACTTACCAACCAACCCACAGATCATAGCATCAGCATCACCATTAAGGATTAGCATAGAACCAATTAGGGTGTGGCGGGTTAACATATGATCACGGGCTGTATCTTCAGTGATACCTTTGCGTTTCATCATTTGATAATAACGCTGCCATAATGACTTATAGCGGTAATCATTTTCGATATTTACCAATTCAAAATGAACTCCAGCCTCGATTTTTAATCCTAGTTTCTGGATGCGTTTTTCAATCACAAATGGACGCCCAATCAGAATTGGTTTTGCCAATTTAAGTTCATTAATTTCGGATACAGCTAGTAAGGCACGCTCTTCTTCGCCCTCACATAGAATTATACGTTGTGGTTTGATTTTAGCCGCATTCATTACCGGACGCATAAACATGCTTGAGCGGTAGATATATTTATTTAATCCCTGAGTATAAGCAGCAAAATCATTAATATCACGAGTAGCAACACCACTTTCCATTGCCGCTTTAGCAACAGCTGGGGCAATAACCTGAATCAGACGTGGATCTAGTGGTTTTGGAATCAGGTATTCACGACCGAAGCGTAATTCCTGTCCGCCATAGGCTTTTGCAACAACCTCATTTGGTTCTAATGTAGCAAGTTCAGCAATTGCGTTTACTGTTGCAATTTTCATGGCTTCATTAATCGCTGTAGCACCAACATCTAATGCGCCCCGGAAAATATATGGGAAACATAAAGCGTTATTTACTTGATTTGGGTAATCACTACGACCTGTAGCCATGATTGCATCTGGACGAACTTCACGTACCAGTTCTGGCATAATCTCTGGAGTTGGGTTTGCCAGAGCAAAAACAAGCGGATCGCGAGCCATTTTCTTGATCATTTCCTGAGTTGCTGTACCAGGTCCTGATAATCCAAGGAAGATATCTGCATTTTCCATCGCATCTTCAAGTGTGCGATAGTGTGTTGTTTGACAGTATTGCTGTTTTGATGCATCAAGTTTACCTTCACGTTCGCTATGAATTACACCTTTAGAATCGCAAACATAAATATTTTTCTTAGATGCACCAATGCTTACAAGGAGGTTTAGACATGCAATTGCTGCGGCACCAGCTCCAGAAACAACAATTTTCACATCTTCAATCTTTTTGTTGACAATTTTAAGTCCATTGATTGTACCTGCTGCTACAACGATGGCAGTACCATGCTGGTCATCATGGAAAACTGGAATTGCTAGTCGTTCTTTTAGTTTACGCTCGATTTCGAAACATTCTGGTGCTTTGATATCTTCAAGGTTAATTCCACCAAAAGTTGGCTCTAGAGCAGCTACTACTTCAACGAATTTGTCAATATCTGTTTCATTGACTTCAATATCAAATACATCAATACCTGCAAATTTCTTGAATAAGATCCCTTTACCTTCCATTACTGGTTTTCCGGCAAGCGCACCAATATTACCAAGCCCAAGAACGGCAGTTCCATTACTGATTACTGCAACTAAATTACCTTTATTAGTATATTCATAGGCAGTAGCAGGATCTTTTTCTATTTCTAAACAAGGTGCCGCAACTCCAGGCGAATATGCTAACGATAAATCACGTTGGGTTGCAACTGGTTTGGTTGATACAACTTGGGTTTTTCCAGGTTTGGGTGAACGATGATATTCTAGTGCGTCTTTGGTCAATTGTTCAGGTAGTTGAAATTTCTCACTCATATTTATGCTCCGTGGCAAAATTACAAAATAGTTTTTAGCAATATATTTTACTATGCTTGAATTTTTGTCCTAGCTAAATCTATACTGCGCTGCATTATTGGTCGTAGTTTGACGTATGGGATAGTGCTTTGTTATAATACTTACCTTACAATGTAAGATGTTTCGTCTTTGATATCTTGCTAATCATAGCTAAAGAGGCTCTTTTTTAACTGTATTTTGCCTAATTTAGGAAGTTAAAACTGAATCTATTCAGAGTAAATTAACCTTATTAAAGACATATAAATTTAACTTAATAATTTTTAGAAGGATCATTTTCGTTCATTTGTATTGAAATAAAAATACTAATGAAGTTGCTAAATCAATGAAGAGGGTTTAAATTATGTTAAACTATACCAAACGCAAAATACTTAAATATATTGAAATTAATAATCCGAATTCAACTTACCTTGAGCTAGTTATGCTCATTTACTTCTCAGAAATCTATCTAGCCATTAAATAATTCTGATTTTTTCAGTATTACAGTCTTGAATTTCTCTGTTATTTTTACTTAAAGATGGCTTAATAATCATTACGTTATTTGCCGTACTTGACAAGATCTGTAACTACTTTGATTCCTGCAGTAATTAAATTATATTCGTATTGCAATTCATAACGACAGCCGACCCAACCAGCTTTTATTTTATTCTTGAATGTATTTGATAAAGCTTTAACACCGCCTATTTTATGCTGCACGTATGTGATTTCAATTGATAATTAATGTTTATCAGCATGTTATCTATCATAAAAACAACTATTTGTAAATTAATTCAAATTTCACGCACAACTGTATTGTCGTTGAAAGGAGTACAAAATGTTTAAAAAAATTCTGATTCAAAATGGACTAACCCGGGATATGGGTGATTTTGTAAAATCATCATTTGGTAATATTATTGAATGGTACGATTTTACTATTTATGGGCTTTTTGCATTACAGATTGCCAAAAGCTTTTTTCCTAATGATAATCGACTTATTTCATTAATCCTTATTTTTGCAACCTTTGCCATAGGCTTTTTGGCTAGACCTCTAGGTTCGCTTATTTTTGGTATTTTGGGAGATAATTATGGCAAATCATATGCAGTGAATCTTTCCATTTGGTTAATGGCAATACCAACAATGCTAATAGGTATTTTACCTTCATATCAGCAAATTGGTATTTTGGCACCAATATTACTGGTCGTGCTCCGTATTTGTCAGGGAATCTCGGCTGGTGGGCAATTTTCTGGTTTAATCACGATCGCAGTTGAAAAGTACCGTTCTAATCGCTCTTTACTTGTTAGTTTGGTGTATTCCATTTCGGTAATGGGATGCTTTGCAGCTTCATTAATTGGTTATCTATCGATCACTGCTATTAACTTATTTACTCCAGAATCATTATTTATCAAATCGCTTGTTTGGCGGGTTCCATTTGTTCTAAGCATTGTTTTATTTTATTTCTATCATAAAATGGTACCTCATATTGAAAAGGAGTCGGTAGCAAAGAAAAGCAGTTTTAAATTTACTGATATTATGAAAGAGCAACCTTCGACATTTTTCTGCATGCTTATTTTAAGTCTATCCACAGGTATGATTTATTATACTTTATTTACTTATCTGGTTACTTATATGCAGTTACATGAAGGGTTAAGCAAACAAATGGCATTTTTTGTTATGAATGGTATTTTGGCTCTTTCAGTAATACTTTATCCAACTTTTGGTTACTTGGCAAATAATTCAATAAATCGGGTACGGGTTGCTCAATGCTACTGTGTATGTCTTTTAATTGCAGGAGTTTTATTTAATCTTCATGTATTAAATCCATATTATGGATTATTAAGTATTATCCTTATGGTGATTTTCTTTTGTGCCGTAACCTCCTATACAACAAGTTATTTTGCAGAAGTTTTTGCCAAAAAATATCGAATGACTGCCTGTTCCCTTAGCTTTAATGGAGGCATGTCGATTGCAGGCTGTGCTCCTTTGCTGGCTGAGTTATTTAGTTCTCAATCAAGGTTTGGGCTATCTTTTTTTCTTGTGATTATTAGTAGTCTTATGCTTGTTACTTTGCTGATTCTCAGTAAAATAACGAAGCCTAGAATAGTTTTGGTACCTTATAATGCGATGTAAGGCTAATTTTTTATTTATGCTATGGGCTCTTCTTCATAGTCATGTATATGCAGACGAAAAGATAAATCTAGAAAATGAGTCTATGAGCTATAATTATTATATGTTTCAACTATATCAAAGTCAGGCAAATTTATATAAAAGCCAAGCTTTTAACTCTGAATCAGGGGTCGCAATAAATAGTCTGGAATCTAGTCCATATAATCCATGGCACGGGAGCCAATTTGCTTTCGGTGCAGGTGGAACGACAGGGGATAGCAATACCAGTAATGCACAGATTAATACACTTATTAACTATAAGCCATCAGAGGGTGAAATTGGCTGGAATTTCAATACAATTGAGCAATATAATTATATTTATTCAACCAACTCTACGGATAATAAGAATCGCTTGTATGTACAGCAAAATGGTAGCTATATGTTTGATAGCTATAATGGTGTTTTTGCTCAGGTCTCGTATTTGAATGATGCTAATGATGGATATTTTTATGTCTGGAATCAGAATGCTGGTTATCAGTTGCAATTATTTGCCAATAAGAGTAATAATTTACTGTTTAGTTTTGGTCCCGGTGTGCAGGAAAGGCAGGTTGTAGTAAATAGTAATGTTGAAATAAAGCCATCGTGGTTAACTCAAATTACTTATAATCTCAACCTGAATAAAATTGTATCATTTAGCGAACAGCTACAGAATGTCGCAACTACCGATAATAATTCAAGCTATTCAATAACTACTTTGACACTTGAGGTTTTCAATGGTTTTGGGATTAACTTTAATTATCAAGTAACTTATAATTCACAACCCGAGCCGGGTAAAGCGAAGCTAAATACTATTAGCGGGGTTAATTTTGTTTATGCAATTGATTAGAATAATCTAACGCAGATAAAAAAGGAACATCTATGAATGAATTTTTATTAATAAATAGCAATAATGTAGTTGACTTAATTAGTGTTGGTGGAATAATTCAGCTTGGATTAGCTGTGGCTTCAGTTATACTGGCATATATTTTTGCTTGTGCTGTGAACCGGAAGGTTACTCGTTCTGTTGTCAGGCTTGGGGTATTCTGGTTTGGGATGCTTGATAAAACGATTCGACCATTAATATTTTCAATTATTACGGTTATGGTAGGCGGAGTTCTAATGTTTTTCTACAACTCCACTTCAATTTTACTTTATAGTCTTGCCATAATTGGAATTATAATTCTTTTCCTAAAGTCCACGGTATATACCCTTGATTATGCTCTTAAAAATAATAAATACCGTAAGCACATAAAAATGCTGGTTAAACTGGCATTGGTAATGGTAATTATTTTCTGGACTACCAATCTTGATGTGGTTCTGGCGGATCAGCTAGGCAAGGTGGTGTTACACTTTGGCAAAAGTCAGCTTTCATTATGGGACTTTATCCGTGAGATGATTGTAATTGTATTTGCAATCGGGGTAATGATTATTGCTACACTGGTACTTGATGGATGGATAAAAAATCTACGAGATATTGATGGAAACCTGAAACAGCTTTTACTCCGAATTTCAAAAATTCTGGTAGTGGTTATTGGTGTTTTTATGGTTTTACCTAGTCTTGGTTTTGATTTAACTGCTCTTTCTGTTTTGGGTGGTGCTGTCGGTGTTGGTATCGGTTTTGGTTTACAAAAGATAGCAAGTAACTTTCTTAGTGGTTTTATTATTCTTCTTGATAAATCAATCAAAATTGGTGACCGGATTATTATCAATAATATTACTGGGACTGTTACCAGAATTACCACTCGTTATGTGGTGATGCAGGGATTTGATGGCTCTGAAATGCTTATCCCCAATGAAAAATTTATTACTGATCCGGTAATTAATCAGACGTATTCAAATAGTAATATCGGAATCGAACTGGTGATTTCTGTGGGCTACTCCTCAGACATGGTGTTAGTTATTGATACACTCAGAGAATGTATTGCATCTGTGCCAGAAATCAATCAAAATATGGAACCTTCTGTGTATATTCAAAAATTGAATGAATCAGGGATTGATGTTTTTGTCAGGGTCTGGCCAATTGATGGATTAAACCATGGATCTATAGTACGCAATAAACTGAATATTGCTATAATTGAGTCATTCCGTAAAAAAAATATTGAAATACCATTTCCTAAGCGGGACGTTACAATTTTAAAATAAACGGAATCTTTGATTTGACAGGTACATATGCAGATTTTAGGCATAGACCCGGGACTTAGAAATACCGGGTTTGGTATTATAAATGAAGTAAGTTCAAATAATCTGAATTATATTGCATCCGGGGTTATTGAGACTGATGCTTCAAGTAGTCTCCCAGAGCGGATAAAGACTATTCTAACCTCTATTGATCTTATCATAAAGGAATACCGTCCAGACGTTGTAAGTATTGAAAAGGTATTTGTCAATGTCAACCCACAATCGACATTAATGCTTGGTCAAGCTCGTGGTGCTGCGATTTCGGGTTGTGTTTTACATAATCTCCCAGTTTTCGAATATACTGCACTACAAGTTAAGCAGGCAGTAGTTGGTTATGGTCATGCCGATAAAGAACAAATAAAAAAAATGGTAATGCATATGCTTAGCTTGAATGCCGCTCCACGGGCAGATGCTGCGGATGCTCTTGCTTGTGCACTCGCGCATAGTCATTATAAGCGGCTTGGTCAGATTTTTAATATGGCATCAGTAAAAAAAGGCAGAATTCGTGAAAGGTAAAATATATCCATGAAATATGCAGAAATTAAGGAAGAGTTCAGTTTTCAATTTCTAGTGCTATGTGTTGTTGTTGGAGTTGCTAGTGCCGCATTTTCTTATGCCGTTGAGTTTGCTGATTGGCTTTGCCATTTTCTTTTTGCAACTACTAGCTGGACGATGTATATTTATACTCCGGTTACCTTTGTAGTAATAGTTTTTCTTCTAAAAAAATATTTTCCGCATGCTGATGGTAGTGGATTACCACAGGGTTATGCTGTAGATATCTTTGAAGAAGAAAAATTAAATAAAATTTACTCAATCAACTCATTAATCGGCAAAGTTGTTCTTACTTTTATGAGCATAGCCAGCGGTGCTTCTTTAGGTAAAGAGGGTCCCACGATTCAGATTTGTTCATCACTGTTTGCCCAGATAAGAAATATTAGTGATAAGAAAAAACGAATGCTTATCAAACTTGGTGCGGGAGTGGGGGTTGCTGCTGCTTTCAACGCTCCAATCGGCGGGATGGTTTTTACGATTGAAGAGTATGTTAAAAAGATTAGCCCTAAAATAGCGTCAATTCTGGTTGGAGCTACCCTGATTGCAGTTTTTGTTTCTAATGCCTTGCTTGGTGGTAGTAAACCATATATGGGATCAGTGAATCCAGCTGATTTAAAGCATGGAGCTACGATTGCAATTTGGGGGATTATTATTGGTGCTTTATGTGGATTATCTGGGGCTGCTTTTACCAAATTAATGGTATTTATGTCAGTCAATAAAACCTGGATCGTAAATCGCTGGCGCAAGAAACACTATCTGGTTAATGCCGCAATCTTTGGTCTAATTGTAGCTTTTATTGGGCATTTGACCAACGGTTTATCGTTTGGGAATGGTTCTGGTTCAACCAGTCTTTTTCTTGATACTGCTACGAATACTCCTTGGTACTACGCTATTGGGAAGTTTTTTGGTGCAATTGCTTCGGTTTCGGCGGGCGTACCTGGTGGGTATTTTTCCACTGCCTTATCCATTGGAGCGGGAATAGGGGATTTATTGCATCATTTTGTTTCTGGTGTACCATTAGTCCAATTCTATTTGCTTGGAATGGCTGGCTTTCTGGCTGCGATTACCCAGTCGCCAATTACTGCCGTTGCTATGGTGGTTGAATTAAGCGATTCAAGCCAGTTTAGTTTACCAATCTTACTAGCTTGTTTTATTGCCAGTATAATTTCCGAACAGTTTGGGGATAGTGTATATCATCAACAGGTACTTAATTATATTGAACCAGAACGTTATAAGGAAACAGTTTAGAAGTTATGAGTAATAGTAATATTTATAGTTCAACAGCTAAGACTCTCCATTGGCTAATTGCCGCCGTGATTTTTCTGGAGTATTTTATCGGTATAACACTGGATGCTACTCATTTAAAATGGTTGCATATCCAGCTTGGCTGTTTTTTATTAATTTTAGTGGTAGTTCGGGTTATATGGCGGATTAGTCATCACTATCCTGATTTTCCTTCGCAAATAACAGGTATCAATAAATTGCTGGCAAAAATCGGGCATTTGATCCTCTATCTTCTCATGTTGGCTATTCCCCTAAGTGGATTAATTTATGTCATCACTAAGGGAGCTACTTTCAATATTTTCGGTATTGATATTCCACCACTAATGAGCGCAATGGCGAAACCAGAACGCCATGTAATAAAATCAGTTCACTGGTATCTAGCAACGATGATTTTTTATTTTGCGGTTTTTCATGCATTAATAGCTTTTATGCACGAGTTTTTAAATAAAACTCCAAGCCTTAGCCGAATGCTGCCCGAGTGTCTGGCAAAATATATTCGGGATAGTAGATAATGGCTAAATCAACTAATCTTTTACGCTCACTAATAAATGTGAGTGGCATGACTCTTATTTCAAGAGTTCTTGGCTTTTTGCGTGATATGTTACAAGCTATTTATTTTGGTGCTGGTGCCTATACTGATGCTTTTAATGTAGCCTTTAAGTTACCGAATCTGCTTCGCCGGGTATTTGCGGAAGGTGCCTTTTCTCAGGCTTTTGTTCCCGTCCTTGCCGAACATAAGAATGGCAAAACTCATCTGGAAACAAGGGAATTTGTTGCATCGGTAATGGGGATGCTGGCAACCGTATTATTAATTGTCACATTACTTGGAATGGCTTGTGCTGCAGTTGTCATCTGGATTACCGCCCCGGGTTTTACGAATGACCCGGATAAATTTGCACTAACCGTCAGTTTACTCAGAATTACGTTTCCATACATTCTTTTTATTTCGATGGCATCATTGATTGGTGGGGTTCTTAATACCTGGGGTTTGTTTTCGATTCCTTCATTTACACCAACTATTCTCAATATCAGCTTTATTGTTTTTATTCTCTGTTTTCGTCATTATTTTGAACCATCAATCCTAACGCTTGCTTGGGCAACTTTTGTGGGTGGTTTGCTACAGCTACTTTTCCAGTTACCCTATCTAAAAAAAATTGATATGTTGGTTTTACCAAAACTTGATTGGCGAAATCCAGCAGTGCGCAAAGTGGTTAAGCTTATGGGTCCGGCAATTTTTGCTGTTTCAATAGCACAAATCAGTCTAGTGATAAATACGATTTATGCATCATTTTTGCCAACTGGTAGTATTTCATGGATGTATTATGCTGATCGTTTAATGGAGTTTCCAACCGGAGTTCTTGGTGTTGCGCTAGGCACTATTCTCTTACCAAGTTTATCACGTCATGCCAGTTCAGGGAATAAGGAAAGTTTCTCAAAGCTTTTGGATTGGGGGATTAGGCTATGCCTACTTTTGGCATTACCTGCTACTGTTGGATTGGGGTTACTTGCCAAACCATTAACTATGACACTTTTTATGCATGGTAAATTTAATCTTCATGATGTTACGATGACTAGTTATGCGCTGATTGCCTATTCTATTGGCTTACTTGGCTTGATTCTAGTAAAAGTACTTGCCCCAGGGTTTTATGCCAATCAGGATATAAAAACCCCGGTAAAAATTGCTATTTTTGTTCTTTGTTGTACCCAGCTAATGAATCTGGTTTTTATTGGACCATTAAAGCACGCAGGTCTTTCATTATCAATCGGATTAAGTGCTTGTATAAATGCTGCAAATTTATGTTATTTTCTTATCAAAAAGAAACTATATCAACCTCAATCAGGCTGGTGGAATTTTATTTTTAGGTTACTTATTGCAATTTTATTAATGGCATTGACAATTGAATTAATTTTGTATTTTACCCCAGTTGATTTTAGTGGGCATATGCTAAAGCGGGTTATTTCACTTGCTGGTGTGATTATAGCTGCTGCTATTAGCTACTTTTTTGGGCTTTTTTTACTGGGCTTTAAGCTTCGCGATTTTATACATAAAGATAAATTTTAACTTGCGTTATGCTTGTTATTTATGCTAAAATCTCGCAATTATTTTTTGGAAAGAACACTTCATGAAACAAACTATTCATCCTAATTACAAGGAAGTGTCTGTAACTTGCAGTTGTGGTAATACTTTTGTAACTAAGTCAACTTTGGCGAAAGAAGCGCTTCATATTGAAGTTTGCTCAGCTTGCCATCCGTTTTATTCTGGTAAACAACGTCTGGTAGATAGTGCTGGTCGTGTGGATAAATTCCGTCAGAAATACGGGGCATTTAGCAAAAGAACTGCAGCCAAGTAATTACGGCATTTTGTTCTATGATAAAATAGGTAGCTTAATTAGCTACCTATTTTTATTTGGTGTTATATGCTTACTTATTCTCCTGTTGCTGCAAAACCAAAGCGCAAAGATCGTCCTTGGCTGCTTTTTGTTATGGTTCTTATCTGGATTGGTGGAGCGACTTTCTTTCATTCGCCATGGGAACCGTATGAGCCCTACGTGGTGGCAATTGTTAAAAGCATAGTTAAAACTAATTCATGGCTCGTTCCATATATTTCACCGGGTACTCCTTATCTTGAGTTACAGCCATTTTATTTCTGGCTCTACGCACTGGTTATCAAACTTTTTAATTTTACCGATGTTGCCAATGCTATTCGTTTAATGAATACCGGGATTATTCTTTTAACACTTTTTATTCTGGGTAAGATTGGTTCGGGGCTTTCTGCTTTCAAAAATGGTCGTAGTGTGGTAATGATTATGATAAGTACAATAGGATTTATCAATAATGCATATCAGCTATCACCTAACCTTATAATTCTACTTGGGTTTTCTTTATATTTTTGGTCATTGCAGAATTCAATAAAGATGCCCGGTATTTCTGGCGGAGTTCTTGCTATTGGACTGCTGCTAATTTCAATTAATTTTACTGCGGAATACTTATTAATCGCCTTGATCATGCTGATTTTATTGCCTATCATTGATAGACAATGGAAACAATCTGCTTATTTTCTGACATTAATTACCGGGTTTGCTATATTTGCAATGATTTTTGGTTCGTATGGTTGGCAATTAAATAAAGTAAACCATGAGTTTTTTGCCCAGTGGATTAGTAAGTATTCACAAGTAGTTAATTTTAATTCATCAATTTTTGCAAATATACTTTTTTATTTTCAAACATTATTGTGGTACCTTATTCCTGGATGGATACTTGCACTTTGGACGTTATATAAACGGCGAGGGCAAATATTAAGGGATCCAATTTTAAAATTAAGCCTCGTTTTCATTGGGTTATTATTTTTCTTTGCGGTTATTAGCGGGCATCACGATGAATCAGTAATTTTTCCTATAATTATCCCTTTCGTATTTATCGCATCAGTTGAAATTGATACAATTCGGATTAGTATTGTTTCATGGTTGAATTGGTTTAGTATTTTTGCTTTTGGTGCTGGTGGGCTTGCGGTAATAATTCTTTATTTTACATTAAATTCAGGGTATCCTCAGGATTTGCTTGCTAAAGCTCAATTTTATGCTCCCCAATACGTGTTTGATTTTAATTTTTGGCAGGTGCTTCTTGCGCTACTTATAACTGCAATCTGGGTTTTTATGGTTACACGTAAGCATATTCGTGGACGTGAAATGGTTTCTAATTGGGCAAGTGGCACTACATTCTGTCTGGTATTATTTATTTCGCTGTGTTTGCCATGGTTTGATTCGGTATTAAGTTTTAAAGATATTGTTGATAGTAGCCGTCCGTACCTTGATCGCTCAAAAAATTCCTGTATTGCGACAAATGAAGTAAACCGGGTACAGTCTGCCATCTGGTACTATTTTGCTGATATTCGTTTGCAACCAGTAGAAAATTTTGCTACTAGCTCAAAATGTAATCAGGCATTAATATCAGTTTATCCTGATAGTAATACCAGCTATCCTGATTGGCATGTGATTTGGAGTAATAAGCGTCCGGTTGATTTTAAACGTTATATGTTACTTGAGCGGAACTAAGCACCTTTAATAATCACTTTTAGTAGATTTTGGAGGTTTAAGTTATTTATGACTATCTTCTATGCTAAGAAACTTATTTGATTGTGGCTGTTTTAATGGATGTTGTTGATAAACTGGTACGCTTATTTTTCATTTGCCAATTCCGAGCCTTCCTTGCTCATCTCCATTATGGTTACCAATAATTTGACTGGATAGCTTCAATTTAAGTGTGATTTCCTAATATAGCTTATTTTTAGTTTTTATTTGTAACTTTTAACTAATGGTAGCTTATCTATTAATGATAAATTCAAAAATCAGATCTGCGGGATGTACTGTTCTCAATCACCTTAGAATGTGCTAGATTCTTATCTAAATTGAAATTTTATCGACTAAGCAGTAGTCAACTGAAAAATTTAGATTATCCATTCTGATTATGAAGCAAGTGCTATATTTATGTTAAAATGAGAAAAATAAATGTTGTTATTGGGGAAGGTAATGATACAGTGTTATATATATCCGGGTAGATCAAGGCTAAAGGGCATTACAGTGCTTGTATCTAGTATCATATTGGCTGGTTGCAGTAATGGTGGCAGTAACAATGTAGGTAGCAGTGGCAACAGCGGAGATGCCAGCAAATTAACATTTATTGCCCCAAATATGATTCCTTCAATTTCAGGTAGAAATAATGTTGGCTATTTGGAAGTAGATAATCCAACCTTAGACACTATAAATGGTATAAATTACAGTTTGGGAGATATAATTGGCAGTGGTAATAGTGCTTATGTAGAAAGTACAAGCGCTGCTAAGTGTCGCGAAATTGCTGCAGGTAGCAGTTGTACTTTGGGGGTAGTTATTCCCGATGGTAGTGTGTCAGGTAGTTTTAGCCTAAGTGCCAATAACCAATCAGTATCCAGCCAGAACAATGTAGCTAAAAATAAGAGTAATCAGTCAGTAAGTCTACCAACGAACCCAGTAATCGGGATAGGACAGCTTCTTTACAATAGCCAAAGTGGTGCCAATGGGATAAGTCTGTATTATTATTCAATGGTACAATCAGATCTACCATACATAGTTGTGACTGGAGTAGTAGTTTCAAATCAAGCTGGTAAATTTAATAATGTAGTCCTAGTAGATAATAATAATCTAGCAATTGCTGGCCAGCAGGTAATTAGTGGTAATTTGGGGGCTGGGCTAGCTAATTTAAATCAGGGTGATACATTTAGCATTGTCTTATCGGTACCATCAGGAGATAATGTAACACAAACAATAAAAGTCAGAACCGAAGAAGTTGCACTAAATGGAACTATTACT
>JBDHRI010000042.1:0-14430 GCA_039807465.1 Burkholderiales bacterium
GGGCAATTTGTTGTGCCCAAGAAATAGGATAGCCACCGCCGATTAATCCCAATCCCATAAAATAGAATAGTAGATATTTTTCCTGAATCTGGTTAAAGTTAAGCATCAATATTAGGAAGATTATTAGCATAACAAACATTGATGCTTTATAACTTTGGTAATAATTATTAATTATTGCACTTAAAAAACAACTGATGATATTACCAATGAAAAAACCAATCAGTAAGGTTTTAGTTGCACTGGCAATACTAATTGTATTTACAATATAGTTAGGGAAAATGAACATCATTGTAATGATTGCATAAAATGGCAGTATCATTAATAGGTATTTACCAATTCCAAGAATGTACGACTTATTTAATAGTAATTGCCTAAAGCTACCTAATTCAGCTTTTAATGTCCCGGTTTTTGCATAGAGATACTCTGCTGATTCGCTTATCCTTGCTCTTGCAATAAAAAGTACCAATCCGGCACTACCACCAAGTATGAACATTAGCTTCCAAGATAAAATACCGATAAAAGTTGCTGTCATCCCACCTAAGACACCAAATGAATATAATAGTGCCGAACTCCAGCTAGCTGATTTAATAGGGAATAGCTCAAGAATCAAGACTGTCGATGTTGAAAATTCAGCAGCCAAACCAATATATGAAAGTGTTCTGAGTACTATAAAGACAGGCAATGAGGTAGTGTAAACAGCTAGAATAGTTGAGATTGAGTATAATAGAATGCTATATTTGATGGCAGCAGCGCGACCAATTTTATCGCCAAGCCAGCCAAATAGAACTGCACCAATAAAAATACCAACCGTTTGAAAATTTGAAATTAACAGATAGGTTTGCTGGATTTGTGCCTGATTTAGGATGTGAAACTGTTCTTTAATCAGCTCATTGTAGCTAACACCCATAATGGTTAAATCATAAAAATCAATGAAATAGCCAAGGCATAGCAGGAAAAGAGTTAGATAATTCTGCTTGTTTGTTTGCATAATCTGGTACTTGTAATTTGCATTATCAAGTCCTAAAAGGTTTTATTTAGTCTGAATTGAAAAGCTCAAATTCAGGATTTGAATACATGTTTAAAATCCACTATATGCCAGAAATAGGTCATATGCTTATGCCGGGATTATAACCATAAACCAGATACTCTGCAACTAATAGTAGTGATTTTTATGCTAAAATATTGGCAAATTTATTTTAATGAGGTAATCATGGCTGGACATAGTAAATGGGCCAATATAAAACACCGTAAAGCTGCTGCTGATGCAAAAAAAGGAAAAGTAACAACTCGCTTGGTAAAAGAAATTACGATTGCTGCAAAAATGGGCGGTGGTGATCCGGATGCCAATCCACGCTTACGCCTGGCAATGGAAAAAGCTCGTGAAAATAATGTTCCTAAAGATAACGTAGAACGAGCAATTAAGCGCGGTACTGGGGAGCTGGAAGGCGTTGATTATGTGGAATTACGCTTTGAGGGCTACGGTATCGGTGGGGCTGGGATTATTGTTGATTGCCTAACTGATAATAATACTCGTACAGTAGCCGAAGTTCGCCACGCCTTTAATAAATATGGCGGTAATATGGGGACTGATGGCTGCGTTTCTTTTCAGTTTAAGCATTGTGGGCAGATGATTTATGCTCCGGGAACCAATGAAGATGCACTTATGGAAGCAGCGCTTGAGGTTGGAGCTGAAGATGTAATTAGTAACGAAGATGGAAGTTTTGAAGTAATCACGGCACCCCATGATTTTGTTGAAGTGAAATCGCAGCTTGAAGCCAAAGGTTTTGTTGCTGAATTAGCTGAAGTTACGATGAAGCCGGGAGTTGAAACTGAATTATCGGGAGAAGATGCTGAAAAAATGCAGCGATTGCTGGATGCTTTTGAGGCACTTGACGATGTTCAGGAAGTTTACACCAACGCAGTTCTGGATTTATAATAATTTTAGTGAGAATAACTAATAAATGTTAACTAGCTTTGTTCAAAAATTTATTTTTGAAAAACTACCAATTAAAGGTGCGATGGTAGTTTTGGAGGATTGTTGGGATACGATTGCCAACCAGAGAGAATATCCTCTCGGACTCAAGCAGTTACTTGGTGAATTGCTGGCTGCCAATGTTCTTTTGACTAGCAATCTTAAATTGCAGGGTAAAGTGATTTGCCAGATTCAGGATAATCCTCATTTTCGCCTCGTTGTGAGTGAGTGCAGTAATGACATGGTAGTTAGAGCTACTGCCAAATTTGTGGCTATTGATGAGGCGGTGATTTCATACTCTGAATATATGCAAGATGGTAGGCTTATAGTTAGTATTGATTCTAAAAATGAAGGTAGTTTATATCAAAGCGTAATTGCATTTAATGGTTCTTTAGTTGATGAAATTATCAATAATTATATGGCGCAGTCAGAGCAATTAAAAAGCTGGTTCTTGATTTCCTATAGTGAGCATCGCGTAGTTGGCTTTATGCTACAACAATTGCCAGATACACATCACCAGTTTACAGAAGAAATTGAGCGGGTATTTATGTTGGCAAATACACTAACAACCTATGAATTAATGCACACTAATTTACAACGGATTCTTTATCAATTATTTAATGAAGATAATATTGTTGTTATGCCCGAACAGGCTGTAAAATTTGGTTGTAGTTGTAGTCGCCATCGGGTTAGCGAGATTTTGCGTAGCCTTGGCAAAGCCGAGCTTGAAAGCTTGATTGCAGAACAGGGTAATATTACGGTTGATTGTGACTACTGTAATGCAGAATATAAATTTACCCAGCAGGAATTAAGCGAGTTTGTTTTACAGCTATCAATTGATGAAATTCCGTTAGTCTCGGATAAGGTACACTAATCCGTATGAGAATTTTCCCTCTTACAGAAGAGTTTAAATCAGGCTGGCAAGCCTTGATGAAGCTTTATTTTGAGTTTTATACTTTTGGTGCTGATGATAAACATATTGAGTCAGTGTTTTCCATGATAATCGATGATATTAGTGAACTAAACTCTTTAATTGCTGTTATTGATGGTAATGTGGTTGGGATGGCTAATTATGTTTTTATGCCCGATACATTCAATATCAGGAATTGCTATTTGAGCGATTTATATACCGATGATAAGTATCGGGGGCAGGGCATTGCTCGTAAATTGATTGATGCCGTTGCAATTGAAGCAAAGAATGCCGCTTGTCCATCGTTTTATTGGTTAACCCGATATGAAAATCAGCAGGCGCAATGTTTATATGATAAAATAGCATTGAAACGTGACCTTTATGTTTATGAAAAATCAACATGATAAAAAAACCAGGCGATAAAGCCTGGTTTTTTAACGATTACATGTTTTGCTGTAAATATTGTAAAACATCTGAAGGTGGATAGCTTGGACTATACACATTAGTTGAATGCGGTGGATAGCTCATGTATTTACTCCAGCCCCATACTGCAATCCCAAGAAACCTTGGATTAGCACGTACACCTGAATCATTAATAGCCTTAATGGCTGCTTTTACATAATCAAGCTGTTTGTAGCCTGTTGCTTTGCCATTAAGACTCTCATATTCATGCACCGATGCCGCTGCTGGTATGCCCAGTTGGAAGTAAGCACCACTATTAATGGCTTTATTAACTTCCTGAAGCACAAGGTTGTAATAACTGGCTGGGCTATTTACTGGACCAACCGGAGCATTATCCGGAAGATCATACAGTGAATAAATCACATAGCCATTATTGTAACTATTTAAAGATTGAACTAAGTTTTGATTTACTTTGGACGGGAAAGTAAATACTGAGAATGATCTTCCGCTAGGATGACCTTCATTTTTACAGTTAAATTTATCATTTCCTTTACTATCTTTATTCTCTCCTGCAAAGTCTTTAGCTATCTGAGTATAAAAATACTGTTGTCCAGATTTGCTAAAATCAAATGGTTCAAGATCAAATTGAACGCCACTAACCGAGTTATCCGCACAATAAATGCGTGCAACATTATCTGCTAATAATTGCGCCTCACTTTGTGTCATTCGGTTCATTGCGCTTAAATAGTCACTCGATGCCGGGTTATCAAGCCTGCCATCTACAATTGGTATGATTTGTACTTTTGCGTTGGTATTTGAGCTAACCTTATCTGCACTTAATTTATATTGTGCTGATGAAGAGTATCCGCTATCACCAAGTTTTGCCAAAGTAAGACTGGTATTGTAAAAAGAAGGCGGATAATAATTTACCAGCATATTTTTACTTGTACATGCTTCACTTAAATCAACTTCGCCAGACCCACGACAATACATTTCCAAATCACCACCATAGGTGAAAAATTGAGTGATTTTACTTGATGTCCTAGCGCCAATATTATAACTATTTAGATTCGGACTCCATAAACCAGCCTTGGTATATGCCGCTCCATCTGGACCATCCAAAAATTGCGCATCATAAATCCACGTTCCATTACCAAAGACTCTTACGCCAGAAGGAGAAGGTGTTGGTACTGGGGTTGGACTTGGTGTCGGAGTAGGCGTTGGACCATTGTAACTGGTACATTCAAGCTGCGCTGTAACCTGCTGATTCTCAGTTGCTGGAAGTTTACTTACACCATACTGTGTGACACAAATCGGTGTATTATTTGCCACAATGCGAGCATATAAGTGTTGACTGTCTCCCCAATTCGATGGAATATCAAAGCTTGTACCTGGTTGAATGGTGCTTGTTGCTCCTCCAGTTATTAATCCATTGCTAATTACAATTGGTTGTGGGCTATTATTAATGATTGAAGTGGCCAAAGCATTACCACTAATGGCAGCCAAATTCGTAGCAACTAACAATTGTAACACTAGCTTGTGTTTGTTCGGTTTCATTATCTACCCCTTTCATAAGGTTTATTTTATAACCACCTAAGCATATGGCTTGGCAGGGTAAATTTTAAACTGGGGATGTTATTGACTGATACCGCGTTTTTGCATGGTTGGGCTTATAAATACAAATAAAATAGCCTGATATTAAATCAGGCTATTTTAACCATTATTAATTAAAAGTCCTAATGGCTAATTCCATTCCTTTTAATTCAGCAATACCTTTCATGCGCCCAATGCATGAGTAACCAGGGTTAGTTTTTTTTCTAAGATCGTCAAGCATTTGGTGTCCGTGATCCGGGCGAATAATAATCTCTTTTCCAGTTTTTTGTTCAACATCAATGATTGCTTTAATTAGTTTTGCCAGATTTGTGCTTCCAGAAATATGTTCATCCTCATAAAAACTCCCATCTGCTTCACGTTTGACACTTCTTAGGTGAACAAAAGGGATCCGTTCCCCCCAGATTCGGATGAATTTTTCCAGATCATTATCCGCGTTTACGCCTAGTGAGCCAGCACAAACATTGACACCACAGTTTTTACTATTAAACTTATCCATTATTGCACGAATATCATTTTCATTACTTAAAATTCGTGGTAAGCCAAACATCGGGCGTGGTGGATCATCTGGGTGGATTGCTACCCGTACACCATACTCATCAGCAACAGGCATGATTTCTTTTAAAAATTCAAACAAATGCTCACGGAGTTTTGCTGCATCTATACCATCATATTGTTTTAACGCTGCCCGGAACTCCTCCATAGTGAAGCTTTCTTCAGCTCCAGGTAACCCGGCAATAATATTTTTAATAATTCGAGCTTTATCTGCATCTGTCAATTGCTTAAAAACCTCCTCTGCCTTGGCAATTTGTTCATGAGTATAGTCTTTATCTGCATTTTCACGCTTGAGCATAAATAAGTCAAATGCTGCAAACTCGTTAAAATCAAAGCGTAAGGCTAATGCTCCATTTGGTAAGCGGTAGGATAAATCGGTCCTAGTCCAATCGATAATTGGCATGAAATTATAAATGACAATTTTTAAACCACAAGAGGCGAGATTACGGATTGATTGTTTATAATTTTCAATGTATTGCTGATAATTACCTGTACGTTTTTTTATATCCTCATGAACGGGGACACTTTCAACAATTGTCCATTTGAGATTGGTTTTTTCATTATTTACGCTATCCCATTCTATCTCATGCTGGCGTTTTTTTACTTCCTCAATACTCCAGATTTCACCATTAGGAATGTGGTGTAAAGCAGAAACAATATCAGTTGCTCCCGTTTGTCTTACATCCTGAATTGATACCGGATCTTTCGGTCCAAACCATCGCCAACTGTATCTCATATAAATTACCTCTAGATGTTACTAATGTGAATAAGTAATCTTACCAGTTAATCCAAGTTTGTGTAATAAATTTATTGCTGAAACTTTACGCTAATACTACACTAATTAATAGAGTATCCAGTTATTGCATTGCTATGCACAATTTAATAAGTACTAACAGGTTTAAATGGTTTATAATTTAAGCCTTAAAATAATTCAAGTAAAATAAATAAATGATTAGTTCGATAAATGTAAATATTCCACCAAAGCCTGCTAGGTCATACCCAATAGTGATTGCTGCCGGACTTTTAAAAAACTCACAAGAGTGGATCGCTGAGTTTTGCCACTCGGGCAAGGTAGTTATTATTTGTGATGATGTTGTAGCAAAAATATACGGTGAACTATTATGTGATAATTTGCAGGCATGCGGTTATCAGTCAGAATTAATTATTTTCCCAAATGGTGAAGCTTCAAAAAATATAGCCACCAAGACCGCGATAGAAGAAGAAATGTTTACCTTTGGTTGTGATCGACACACTTTATGTGTTGCACTTGGCGGCGGAGTAGTAGGGGATATGGCTGGATTCATTGCCGCTACTTATATGCGTGGGATGGACTTTATTCAGGTACCTACTTCTATGTTAGCTATGATTGATAGTAGCGTTGGTGGTAAAGTTGCCGTTAATTCTAGTTATGGCAAAAATAATATTGGTGCATTTTGGCAGCCAAAAGCCGTGATTATGGATCTGGATTTATTAAAATCATTGCCAAAAAACCAAATTATTAATGGTTTTTTTGAAGCAGTTAAGATATTTTTAACTTGTGATTATGAACACTTTGAGTTTTGTGAAGTACAGTTAGATTCAATTCTGTCTCTTGAAGAAAAAGCATTAGTTAAAGTTCTGCAAAAAGCAGTATCATTAAAAGCAATGGTTGTTGAAATTGATGAAGAAGAGCGAAATCTCAGGATGATCCTTAATTATGGACATACTATTGCCCACGCACTTGAAAAATTAAGCAAATATGAAATTATGCATGGATTTGCAGTTGGCCTAGGTATGCTTATTGAAGCGAAGATAGCCAACCTTCTTGGATTACTTACGGATACTGATTTTATTCGGGTAAGTAAATTTTTATCTCGGCTAGATATTGATAAAACAATACTAGAATCATATGATAATCAGTCTATTATCGCAGCGATGCGCGGTGATAAAAAAAATCTTAATCAGGAGATTGTACTAGTACTACTAAATGGTATCGGTTCAGTTAAAAATATTGATAATAAAGTTGCATTTCCGGTAGCTGAATCAGTCATTGCCGAAGCTTTGGATTATGTTAGAACATCTAATTTGGGGTAAAAATGGGATACCGAATAGTAAAAAAACTTCCTACTGCGGACGAAATAATTGAAGCACTTCCATTAAGTGGTGCTGGTTACGCAAGTATAAATAAGCATCGTCAGGAAATTGAAGCAATTTTAAGTGGTGAAGACAATCGACTGTTAGCCATTGTTGGACCATGTTCAGCATGGCCAGATACTGCGGTTATTGAATATGCAAAAAGACTTAAGGAACTGAATAGTAAGGTAAATCATGCTTTAAAGCTGGTGATGCGGGTTTATATTCAGAAGCCAAGAACCATTAAAGGCTGGACAGGACCTGTCAATCAGCCAGATCCATTAGCACCTCCTGATATTGCTGCTGGGGCGATGTATTGCCGTAAGCTGATGACACAGGTAGTTGAGATGGGCTTACCAATAGCTGATGAAGCTTTATTTACCCATAATGCCCGCGGTTTTATTGAGTTGCTGTCGTGGGTAGCAATCGGTGCTAGAAGTAGCGAAGATCAGGAACACCGGATTTTTGCATCAGGGATTGATTGCCCAGTTGGAATCAAGAATCCAACTCATGGTTCATTAAAAATTGGCGTAAATAGCGTAGTTGCTGCCCAGCATTCTCATTATATTGTATTAGATGGTAATGAAGTAGAAACTGATGGTAATCCATATGCCCATATTGTTTTGCGTGGAAGCAATGATAAACCAAACTATTCGGTTGAACATATAGCAGAGGTTGCTGAGCACTACCGTAAAAATGAAGTCAAAAATCCTGCGGTGGTGATAGATGTCAGTCATGATAATTGCATGATTAATGGTGTCAAAGATCATAATGCTCAAGCAGATATTATTTTGAAAGTTATCGATGATCTTGCTTCAAAGCCTGAATTGAAAAAGCTAGTAAAAGGATTTATGCTAGAAAGCTTTATTAAACCTGGCAAACAAAATGCTGAAACGGCTAATCCAATTGACTTGGGTGGGTTGTCAATAACTGATCCATGCCTTGGTTGGGAAGCTACCGAAGAATTATTACTGAAGCTAGCAGCTAAAATTAGTAAATAAATGTAATTGAATATTGGATAATACATGGCATATCAGACGATTAAAAAAGTACCAACTTCAGATGAGATTATCACTAAGATTCCTTTGACTGAGAATGGTTACAAGAATATTGAACGGCATAAAGAGGAAATTGAAGCCATTCTTAATGGTGAAGATTCACGCCTACTTATGATTGTAGGTCCTTGTTCGGCATGGCCAAGTGAAGCGGTGCTTGATTATGCAAATAGATTGCAGCAGGTTAGTGAAGAAGTAAAAGACCAGATTAAAATTATTATGCGGGTATATATCCAGAAGCCGCGTACGGTAAAAGGTTGGACAGGTCCCATTAATCAACCTGATCCTCTTGCTGAACCAGATATTGAAGCCGGGATATGGTATTGCCGTAAACTAATGACACAAGTAGTTGAATTAGGACTACCCATAGCTGATGAGTGTTTATTTACCCATAACGCACGTGGATTTCAAGAGCTATTGTCTTGGGTAGCGATTGGTGCTAGAAGCACTGAAGATCAGGAGCATCGGATTTTCGCTTCATCGCTTGATTGTCCGGTTGGGATGAAAAATCCGACTCATGGTTCATTAAAAATCGCCGTAAATAGTATTGTTGCTGCGCAGCATTCACATTATGCGGTTTTTGATGGTTATGAAGTAAAAACTGCTGGTAACAAATACGCACATCTGGTACTAAGAGGCAGCAATGATAAACCTAATTATTCGGTAGAGCATATAAACGAAGTTGCGGGACATTTTGCCAAGGGTGGTGTTGTAAATCCAGCAATAATTGTTGACGTTAGTCATGATAACTGCCTGATTAATGGTATCAAGGATCATAATGCTCAAGCCATTATTGTAAAAAATGTAATTGATAGTCTTAGTGAAAAACCGGAATTAAAAAAATTGGTGAAGGGCTTTATGCTCGAAAGTTTCATTAAGGAAGGGCGACAAAATGCTGAATCTGGCGATCCAATTGACTTGGGTGGATTATCAATAACTGACCCTTGTCTCAGCTGGGATGCCACCCGAGAACTTTTACTATCTGTTGCGGCTAAATTAAGAGCTTGATAAAAGGGTAATATAATGCGAATAGGTGTTTCTGGAGATATTGGTTCTTTTTCTGAAGAAGCAGGTCAGATTTATGCGGCTAAAGCACATATGAGTGAGCATACCCTACATTACCTAATTGATATGGAAGGTGTACTATCAGCTCTTGATCGCGAGGAAATTGATGTTGGAATTTTTCCATTTGTAAACTATAATAGTGGGATAGTCTGGCCAGCTTTTGCTGCAATGGGACGGCATTCATTTATGCCAATTGATGACATTCAGTTAAATGTAGAACAATGCCTTATTGGGTTTGCCGATAGCAAAATTGCAGAAATTACTGAACTTTATTCATACACCCCAGCTTTTGAGCAGTGCAAAGGGTTTATTAATCAACATGGCTTTAAGACAATAGATTGGGGCGATACGGCAAAAGCAGCCAGAGATTTAGCATTAGGAATACTACCACCTAAAGCAGCCGTTGTAGCATCAGCGCAGGCAGCAAAAAGTTATGGACTTAGCATATTAAAGCAGGGCATACAAGATATTCAGCCCAATATAACCAGATTCATAGTTGTAAAGCGTGGGAATAACTAATATGAATGAAATTGAACGTTTACGATTGCAAATAAGCAAAGTTGATAGGGATATCATTGAGCTAATTGCCAAACGTCAAGATTTGGCAAAGAAAATCGGTGAATATAAGAAGAAAAATAATATGCAAGTTTACGATCATGCTCGTGAGATGCTGTTGAGAGAGTTTCACGATGGTGTAAGCGATGAGTATAAAATATCTGCAACAATGATTGCCAGAATTTTTGAAATATTAATAGAAGAGTCAAGAAAGGTTCAAAGCGATGAGTAAATTACAGGCATCGGTAACAGTAGTAATTAATTCAATAGCCCAAAGTAAAAAAGCCGCGGGTATTCGTGTCTATAATTTGAGTGCTGGAGAACCTAAATTGGTGACACCAAAAATTGTTCGTGATGCAGCAATCAAATTTATTGAAATCGGGGATATTCCATATCCGATAACTGCTGGTCAGCCAGAATTACGTAAGGCTGCAGCTGATCGAATGAATGAGTTATATAGTACCACTTATACTGCTGAAGAATGTATCATTACTACTGGTGGTAAATTTGGATTGTACCTTATGTTACAGTATCTGCTTGGCTCAAGTTCACCATTAAAAAAAGATCCAGCCGAGAAAATTGGCGTGATAATTCCTGCTCCATATTGGGTTTCGTATCCAGCAATAACTAAAATAATGGATGGTAAACCTGTTGTAATAAATACCACCGAAGAAGGTGGTTGGAAACTAACTCCTGAAATGCTTAAAGCAGCTTATACTCCTGAATGCAAGGTTTTATTAATTAATAATGGCGTTAACCCGACAGGGATAATCTATAGTCGTCCAGAAATGAAGGCTTTAATGGATACCGCCAATGAATTGGGATTGCTGGTTATCAGTGATGAGGTATATAGTGGTTTAGTTTATACTGATGATGAATATGTTTCTTGTGGCAGTTTCCTTGAATATAAGGATAATATAGTTATACTACAAAGTGCATCCAAAACTTTTGCCATGACAGGCTGGCGGGTTGGGTTTATGCTAGCGCGTAAAGATCTGATTGATGCATTAAGTGCACTTACAACTCAAAGCACTACCGGAGTGTCTCTGGTATGTCAACATGGTGCAATTGGTGCTTTTAAGCATGCTGATGAAATCACTAACTGGGTTAATGCAACCATGAAAAAGCGCCGTGATGTTTTTGTTGAAGCATTTAAAGAGCACTTTGGAATTGAATTACCATTACCAAAAGCAACACTTTATGTTTGGACATCGCTAGCAAGTCTTGGGGTTAAAAACATGACGGATGATGAGTTCTGTATTCGGGCACTTGAAGAAGCCAATGTGGCTACGGTTCCGGGTAGTGGGTTCGGTCAGCCGGGTTACGTACGTTTCTCTTTTGCTGCGGATGAAGAAGATTTAATCGGTGGTATAGCTAGTTTGGCTAAATTTGCAAAAAGTTTGAATTGAGAATAATATGTCAGGGAATAGTTTTGGTCAGTTGTTTAAGATTACTACCTGTGGTGAATCACACGGCGGTGCAGTTGGGGTAATTGTTGATGGCTGCCCGGCAGGAATCGAAATTACAACTGAAGAGATACAGGCAGAACTTGATCGGCGTAAACCAGGGCAGAGTGCAATTACTACGCCACGTGCTGAAACTGATACCATTCATGTTTTATCAGGTGTTTTTGAAGGCAAGACTACTGGCACACCAATTTTGATGCTTGCCTATAATAAAGATCAACGTTCAGCAGATTATGATCATTTAAAAAACATTTTTAGACCTTCACATGCCGATTTTACTTATCTGATGAAATATGGTATGCGCGATTATCGTGGAAGTGGACGGGCTAGTGCACGGGAAACTCTGGCACGGGTTGCAGCAGGGGCAATCGCCAAAAAATTTCTAAAACAAGAACTAGGTGTTGAAATTATCAGTTTTGTTGAGCAAGTTGGTCCGATTAAGGCTCAGATTGATCATACAAAAGTTACTTCTTCTGATGTTGAAGCAAATATTATTCGTTGCCCAGATCAAACTATTGCGAAAGAAATGATTAGTCTCGTCGAAGAGGTAAGAGATGATGGCGATTCAATTGGTGGAGTAATTAAGTGCGTACTACGTAATGTACCAGTTGGTCTTGGTGAACCAGTATTTGACCGTTTTCATGCCGATTTGGCAAAAGCTATGGTTAGTATCAATGCTGTAAAAGGTTTTGAAATTGGTTCGGGTTTTGCTGGTGTAGAACTGCGTGGTTCTGTGCATAATGACCCGTTTGTTCTGGTAGAAGGTGATATTCGCACAGAGACAAATCATGCTGGTGGAGTATTAGGTGGGATTACCAGTGGCGAAGATATTTATTTTCGTGTAGCATTCAAATCTGTTTCCACGATTAGTAAACCACAAAAAACACTTGATGTCGATTATAATGAAATTGATCTTGAAGCTTATGGTCGCCATGATCCATGTGTGTTACCACGAGCAGTTCCGGTTGTTGATGCCATGGCTGCATTAGTGATTATTGATCATTATTTACGACATAAGTCTTATGGTAACGTTTAGTTAGCAGATAAATTTTAGTTTAAGCCCAGTCAGAATAATTGGGCTTTTTTTATTTTGTCAGTTAAGATTATCTACCTGTTATTACGAAGTGTAGCTAAAAAATTTTTCGTTATTCTAAAAAACTCAATTTTAGCTCAAGTCTATTTATTCTAATGTTAATAGCTAGATACGATCATTCAGCAAAAGTTATTTTGTAACCTTATAGTAAGATAAAAATGGAATTAATTGCTTTAGTTATTATCATATTAATTAGTTTTTCGGTATTAATACTGCTTATTTTTCGCCTAAAAACTACAACAAATAATGAAGAATTTATAAATTTAAAAACAGAGCTAGCATTAGCAAATCAGGCACTTGAGAATAAGAAACAACAAATTGTGGATCTTAATTTACAGATTAAAGAAGCGGCAGTTATGATTAATTCCCTTAGATTATCTGAGCAGCAACTAACTACAGAGAAAATTAATTTAAATGGTGAGTGTGTTCGACTTTTATCAGAAAATAAGCATTTAAAACATGGTTATGATAACCTAGAAGGGTTATTAGCTGAATTAAAAGAGCAGCTAACCAAGGAGTTTGGTAATATAAAGAATCAGGCTTTACTTGAGTTACAAAATAAAGCCACTGAAACCTTAGGTATTATTGGTAGGACTAGTGTTGTTGAACCAATTGCTGCTAAACTCAGTGAATTAAATACCAAAATTATTGAGCTTAAAAAAGAAACCCATGATGTTAGTACAAAATCAGCTAGCCTAAGTGAGCAGGCAAATAATTTGGCGCAGGTTCTCATCAGAGATAGCCAGAAAAAAGGAGAATTTGGTGAAATGATATTAGCTAATATTCTTGAGTTTGCAGGGCTTAAAGAGAAAGTTAGCTATATCGAACAACAACATATAAATACCATAGACCCAGCCGCAAAAAATTTGCGTCCGGATTGTCTAATTAACTTGCCAGATGGTAGAGGAGTAATCATAGACAGTAAAAACATTATTGGTGAGTATTATAATGCAGTTAATAATGCTGAAGATAAAAATAAGGCAGTTCGAAATGCAATTGTAAATACGATTAAGCTATTTGCTTCCAAAGAATATGTAAGTGAAATGGAGCGAATCACTAGCCGAAACATATTTGATTATATGATCGTATTTATCCCTAATGAAGGACTTTTTAATTTGATTGTAGAGATGGATGCTAAACAAGACGAACGTGGTTTATTATGGCTTGCATACGCACAAAAAGTGATTATAGCTGGACCTTCAACAATCCTAGGGTTATTGGCAATTATTGACCGGATGTGGCAAAGTCATGAGGTAGAAGAAAAGGCTGCTGAGATCGTAAAAATTGCATCACAAATGGTAGATCAACTACGAATAACTTTAGAACGTTTGACTACGCTTGGTAATAGCATAAATAAAACTGCTGAAAATTATAATCAGGTAGTTACCAGTCTTGCAAATGGAACAAGTAGTAGTATGGTGGGTAAAATTGTCCAACTTAGTGCCTATAAACGTGAATTAGATAAAAATCAGCCAGTATTATCTGAGCCAGTTATCAAACGTATGCCAGAAATAACGATTGTTAAAAAAGATAATTAATCATAGGAATGTAGTTTGGTTATAAATTTTTTCCTTCAATAAATTCACTATTATTGTTACTATAGCAGGTCAGCTAACCAAGAGATTAATCAAGAA
>JBDHRI010000043.1:0-14201 GCA_039807465.1 Burkholderiales bacterium
GCTTTAAGTGCTGTAGCTACACTTTCCATAAATGCATCTAATGCTTCACCAGCTTTTACTTTAGAAATATCAGCCTTGGCTGCAATAGCATCAATTAATTCGCCTTTATTCATAGAATTCCTTTCAAAAAGAGGCTGATTATAACAGGTCTGTAGGATCCGGTATGATACTTATAAATAAATATACCCAGAAAACATTTGCTTTACATGTTTACAAAAATACCACATTAAGGTATAATTATCAGTGGCCGTGCTCTGTAGGGATACAACACGGGGACGAAGTAGCCCGCTTATTTATAGGTGGGTTATTCTTTGGGTTGTTAGCTCAGTTGGTAGAGCAGCGGACTCTTAATCCGTAGGTCGGCACGGTTCGAGTCCATCACAACCCACCAAATACCTATTTCTAATTAATTTTAAACCATTAAAAATCACTACCAGACTGGAACCCATATCAGCAAGGACAGCCATCCATAAACTAGCTTTACCAAATACCGCCAAAGTAAAGAAAACAATTTTTACGATTATCGCAAATGAAATATTTTGTACTAGTGTGTTAAATGTTTTTTTACTTAGCTTGATAAAAAATGGAATTTTATCAAGATTGTTTTCTATTAAAGCAACATCAGCAGTTTCCAAAGCTATATCCGTACCTTCACTACCCATAGCAAAGCCTATAGTTGATTTTGCTAAGGCTGGTGCATCGTTTATACCATCTCCGACCATTCCGATGTATTGATGTTTGGCAATTAGTTTATCAATAGTAGACAGCTTGTCTTCGGGTAACATATTGGCATATACTTGATCTATTCCCACCTGTTTGGCTATTGCTTCAGCAGTAATATTATTATCACCTGTTAGCATAATTGTTTTTATACCTAGTCCATGCAATGCTTTTATGGCGTTTATGCTGGATTCACGTATTGAATCAGCAATCGCAATTATTCCTAAAGCTTCTTTATCTGTTGAAATAATAACTGTAGTTTTTCCTTCTTTTTCAAGCTGTTCCAATTTAATTTCGATATTAGTATTACAAACTTTATTATCTTCGGCAAGCTTATGATTCCCAACATAATACGTAATATTATCTATAAACCCCTTTACCCCGTGCCCGGGGATAGCTGAGAACTGTTCAACATCTAGTAAGAATGAATCTTGTCTCTGTTGGTAGAAATTAACTATTGCCTGTGCAATAGGATGCTCGGAATGGGTATCTAAGCTGGCAGCAATTTGTAATAGCTTTGTCTCGTCAATATTATTAAAAGGAATTATATTGGTTATTGTCGGTTTACCCTGAGTAATTGTTCCGGTCTTATCTAGGGCAATTACTTTCAATTTATGACCAACTTCAAGGTAAGTACCGCCTTTAATTAATAGGCCTTGTTTAGCTGCTGCTGCAAGTCCGCTCACAACGGTAACTGGAGTTGAAATAACCAGCGCACAAGGACAGGCTATTACAAGTAAAACTAAAGCTTTTGCAAACCAGGGATAAAAAGCAGCATTAAAAAATAATGGAGGAATTGCAGCTACAAGCACAGCAAGGATAACCATAGCTGGCGTATAATAAGTTGCAAATTTATCTACGAATTTTTGTGTAGAAGCCCTTTCGGATTGAGCTTCTTCAACGGCATGAATGATCTTAGCTAATAAGGTGCTATCAGCATTAGCAGTTACCTTAAATTCAAAAGTACCGTTTTCATTAATAGTACCCGCATAAACAATATCATCAGCTTTTTTGAGAACAGGTATAGGCTCTCCTGTAATTGATGCCTGATTAACCCTGCTTTCACCGGAAATAATAACTCCATCTATTGGTATTCTGTCACCTGGTTTTACTTTTACGACATTATTAATAGCAATATCTTTAACTGCTAGTATTTGCCATTTTTCATCAACTTTAACTAAGGCTTCTTCAGGTGCCATTTCCATTAATCCGGAAATAGCGCTACGTGCTTTGTCAAGTGAGTATCTCTCAATTAATTCAGCCAAAGCAAATAATACTGTTACCATTGCAGCTTCAGGCCATTCACCGATGATAATAGCGCCAGTAATTGCGAGCATCATTAAGAAATTAATATTTAATGTCAAAGACCTTAATGCTAACCAACCATTCTTAAAAGTAGCCCTACCGGTTAAAAGCATAGCAATTGCAGCCAGTATAATAACTAGCATAGATTTTTCATTATGAGAGGTATAGGAGTATATTTCAGCGCCCAAAGCCAATACGACTCCAATACCAATGAATACCCATTGCTTGATGTTAGTTAATGGGGTATGAGTTTTTTTACTTCCAAATTCATTTTTTGGTTTTGCCTGCATCCCAACTTCATTAATTGCTTTGCTTATAATGCTTATATCAGATATATTATGTGTTACCTTTAATTCCTGATGTATAAAATTGAACTCAAGTAACTCAATATCTGGAACAGATTTAAGTTTATTTCTAATCAGTCTTTCTTCTGCCGGACAACATAAACCCGCTACCGTAAAAGTTGTAATAGTCATGATTTCCATCCATTCATATAAAACCTTTAAAATCAATTGGCTAATTGCCTGTTAAACAACCTGTTTAATAAAGAATACATTACTGGCATAACAATAAGAATCAGAGGGACCGCAACAATTAATCCAGAGATTATCGTAATTGCAAGAGGTTGCTGCATTTCTGAACCGACGCCAAGCCCCAATGCAAGCGGTAGCAAAGCTAAAACTGCAATAATTGAAGTCATAAAAATTGGCCTCATTCTCATAACTCCAACTTTAATTAATTCTGACTTACTGTATTTAGGGAGAAGAATTAATTCAGAAAAATAGAATATGGCAATTTCAGTTACCATCCCTATGACCATTGTCATACCCATCATTGAAGATATATTAAGTTCAACTCCAGTAAGATATAAGCCCAAAAACATTCCTGGCAGCGTAAATAAAGTTACCCCCAAAATACTTAGTACTATACTGATGTTTTCATATAGAACTAAAAGGAGCAGCACAACTAGAAACTCAGCGCTTATAAATACAATAATTAAGTCTTTAAAAGATTTTTGCTGTTCTTTATATAATCCTCCATACTCAATATACATCCCCTGCGGCAAGGTATCTTTCTTTATTATTTGTTTAATTTCATCCATTGTAGAACCCAGCCCTCTACCGCTAATTCTGGCAGTGACAGCAATCATTGGCTTCAAGCTTTCTCTAATTTGCTGGGTTTGGCTAGTTTTAATCTCAATCGAAGCTACTTGTTTAAGAGGAATCGATGTATTGTTTGGCCCAATTAGCACTAGATTATTTAATTGATTCACGGTATTAAATAAATTATCTTTCGACATGACGCGTATTGGAATTGTCTTATTTTTATCAAGTACAGTATTAACGTAATTCCCTGCAATTTGATTTTTTACCTGATTATTAATACCATCAACGTCTAAGCCATAAGTTGCAGCCTTTAATGGATTAACGTCTAACTCAATGCTATCACCAGAATAAATAATGCCATTTTTAATTTCAACTACACCACGTACTTTACTAATTTGTTCTGATATTTTTTGGGCAATAGGCATTAAAGCAGTTTGAGCTCCACCAAAAATCTTTATTTCTATTGGTTGTGGTACAGAAGTTAAATCGCCAATCATATCCCCAATAAGCTGAGCAATACCAAATTGAATGCCTGGCACATTTAAGGTAATTTTTTCTCGTAATTCATTCATTATTTCTTCAATATTCCTACGCGGGTGGTCTTTAAGACTTATAAAGAAATCTCCTCTATTTGGTGGAGTAATGCTTCCACCAAATAGTAATCCAGTTCTACGGGAATATCCATTTACCTCCGGAATAGATGTTATTATTGATTCAACCTGCCGAAGTATTCTGTCGGTTTCCGTTAGAGAAGTACCTGACTTAGTCATATAATCAATTGCAATTGTCCCTTCATCCATATTTGGCATAAAACCTGATTCAACTTTACTATATGCCGCATATCCTATCAAGCTAAACCCCAGTATTGGAATAATCAACAATTTTGGTGTAGCTAGAATAGGCTGCATTAAGGAACTATATTTTTGTTTTAAGAGACTTAAGAATTTACCGTCTTCATGATGAATGATAATTTTTCGTAATAGACTCTCACTTAATAATGGAACGACAAGAAGTGTAAAGAAATATGAAATCAATAATGAGGCCGTCATTGTTAACGCTAAAGCTTTAAATAAACTTCCTGTAATCCCATTCAAAAAGGATAAAGGCACAAAAATGATAATAGTTGCTAAAGAAGATCCTGTCAATGGACGGAGCATTTCCATTCCATTTGCTATTATACTAGGCGAATCTTTGCCACGATCTTTCTGCTCTATTAATCTTCTTGCAATATGTTCAACCATAACAACCGCATCATCTATTACTAAACCAACTGCGGCTGCAATACCCCCTAAAGTCATAATATTAAAGCTCATGTTAAAAGCGTATAAAATTAGAACTGTGGTAGCAATTACACAGGGGATAATTAATACAACAATTACCGTTAGTCGCCAATTTCTAAGAAATATTAGAACTACTAATGCTGCCAAAAAAGCCCCTATAAGAATAGCTTCTTTTACACTTCCTGCTGCAGCTTTAATTAATTTAGATTGGTCATAATATGTTTGAATATGAATACTTTTAATTGAGCTTTTTGCAAAGTCAGCAAGTTTTTCTTTGATCAAACCAGCTATAGCGACTGTATTAGCACCAATTTGCTGTCTTATATTTAGTAATACTGCATCAGTATTATTCGAAGTGACTCGGGTCCAGGCAGGGGTAGTACCCATCGTTATTTCAGCTATATCTCCAAGCATTAATAGTTTGCCTGTATTATACTTAACAACAATATGATTTAGATCGTCTAGGCTTTTTCTAGTATTTCCTGACATAACTAAATAAAGGCGATACCTATCTTCTATTCTTCCTACGGAAAGAATGCTATTATTCAATGCAATTACATTAACAATATCACTAGTCTGTAACCCATATTGTTTAATTAAAATTGGGTTTAATTTAATTTGAAATTCGGCAGTTTGCCCTCCCAAAACTTCAACACTAGCAACTCCATCAATGGAATTTAGAAGAGGTAATAAGTTATAATTTGCAAAGTCGCGGATATCAACCATATCTTTTGTTTTGGAAGTTAGTGATATACCAAACATAGGATACCCACTTATGTCCACTCTTAAAGCATTCGCAGAAACATCTTTAGGTAATAATGAACTTGTTTGGTTAATCGCAGACTGGACTTGCAAAAGCGCCAAGGGCATGTCATGCCCCCAAGGGAAATTAATTGATAATTCAGCTGTGCCACTATTGCTTATTGACCGTATTCCATTTACGCCCGGAACCTTGCGTAAAGCATATTCTAATGGTTTAGTAACTTCGATAATCATTTTATCTACTGGCATATCACCAGCATCTACATTAACAATAATTCTTGGAAATTCCATACTAGGAAATAATGCAACTGGTAACTTAGTTACGGTAAAAAGTCCTGCAACTGTTAAGACCAGAAAAAAAAACAATATCGATATACGATGTCTTCCCAATATGGCTGCAAATTTCATTCCTTTGACTCCACACGTAGTTTCATACCATTTTCAAGCTCATAATTCCCGACATATACAACTTCATCCCCTGAATGTATTCCAGCGCCATTAATATATGTATTGTCTTGTTCTTGAAACAAGATGGTTACTGATTCCTGTTGCGCCACTCCTTGCTTGTTAATAAAAATATAAGGTGTATTACCGTCATAAACTAAAGCAGATTTTGGTACATACAATTGCCCATCTGCTGTACTTACGTAAACCTGTCCCATAATTGGATCACCTGAAACAAATCCTGAATCTTGTTTGATAGGTGACGTAAAATAGGTGGTAGCACTAGAAGCGTCAATCTTTCCTGATATCTCTCCTACTTTACTCATCGTAGAAAGGCTTTGGTTATTTAAACTAATTATTAGAACTGGTTGATTCATGCTAATTTTATCTTTAAACTCTGCAGGGATATTACAATTTGCCTGCAAAGCACCCCCTATGCTAATTATTGAAGTAGCAGCAGGAATAATTTGCCCGGTCTGGACATTTAATTTTTCAACAACTCCATCAGTATCTGCAAAAACTGGCCTTTTAATCTTATTTACAACGTTCATCAGATTGTTTAATTCTGATCTGGCCTTCAATAGTGCTTGCAATGCATTTTGAACGTCTATATTAGAAGCAAGATATTTATTTTTTAATTCATCTTGCCTTTTATATTCTTTTTCAGCAAATGAAACAGCTACTTGAGCATTAGATAAAGTAACTTTCTCATTTGGGCTAAGGCTTAGCTTTACTAATGGCTGCCCTTTCCGGACCATTTGACCTATTTGAATGTAAATTTTATCGACAACTACTTCAGTACTAAACGTAATCTCTTGTATTTGACCTGGGGCAAAAGTGATAGTTCCATTAACAGGAATACTTCTTACCATCATTTTCTTTTTAATAGAAGTAGTTTGTACTTGTGCTACGGGTTGAATGTCTTTTTCATTATCTTCTGCTTTATTAAAGTAGATAATACATGAAACTATAATTGAACCAAGAGCAATTATAGTTAAGCAAATACTGACTTTATTAATTCTTAGTTTGACTCTCATTTAAATACTTTCCTGTAGTAATTTGCATTGCAATATATTGTTCTGCCAAGTCTTGCTGTAATGATAATAACCGGACTTCCTTATTTGCTAATCCATAATGAAAATTAATATAATAAGGAAGCGTTACATTATGTTTATTAACCTCTTGCTTTAACACAATGTCAGTTTTTCTGAGTCCTTCCATTTGACTATTCATAATAGATTTTTGTTTAGTTGCCCAAGTAATTTCGCCTAAAATACTTGAAATATCGGAGCGGATATTATGTAATCGAGATATATATTCCAAATATAAATTCTCTCTAGTTGCCAAGGCTATTGCAATAGTACCTTGATTTCGGTTAAAAGTAGGAAGGTCAAACGCAACATTAAAACCAAAATATCCATTACTAGTGTTATCCTGCCCTGGATACATGCTCATGGTAAAATGAGGATACTGCCCTAATATTGCCTGTCTAACCTGTATCTCCTGATTGTTGTAACCAGCCTCTAAAGCTAGAATATCTAATCGGCTTTTTTTAGCACAATTAAATAATTCGCTTTCATCTGATAAAGAAGAGGGCCCTATATAGTCATCAGTTAAACTTATCTTTGCCGAAGGTGGTAACCCTATGGTCTTTAATAATTCCATGTTTGTTTTTTGGATTAATCTTTCTATAGATTTATCCTGATCAACTATATCAATATAATTTATTTTCTGCTGATTATAGTCAATTGGGCTTAAATTATGGGTAGCAAGGTATAGGGAAGCTTCATCTAGGTAACTTTTTAAAAGTCCTTGATTATCCTCAATAACTTTATGCTGCTGATCTAAATAATATAGTCTTGTTGCTAGTAATTCCGCCTGATTTGCTATTAGCCATTCTTGCCACGCAACATCGTAACTTATCTGTTTCTGTTGTTCTTTAGCCGCAGATTTTTTAAGAGATCTTGTTGCTAGGCTACCAATGTCCCAATTTAACCAAAGAGAATATGCTGGAGTTACACCATTACCTGTTGTAGTAGGTATTTCGTAAGCAGGCATAATTACTGGGTCAGGTAAAAGACCCGCATCAAACACTTGAGCATCAGCAATTTGATTTTTTGCACGCAGAGCTTTCAGCTCTGGGTTAGTTATTACAGAAATAACTCCAACTTGACGAGCAGTCAACGGTTTATTAAAATCAATAGGTTTTATGTTATCTTTGCTTAATTGCTGATTAATAGACTCAATTCTTGGCATTGCTAAAGAAGTGGTTACCCCACTCTCTAACGGTTTTGAAGTATAGCTAGCACACGAGACTACTAACAAAGCAACAATAACGTTTAATACATTTAAAATGCTTATTTTGTATGCTAACTTATTCATCACTATTCCAAATCAAAGTTTCTACTTTATTGTAGACTCTAGCTTTTGAAGCTCGTCTACGGGACATAAATAAACAATTCCTTTTTCCATGAAATGATTCTTTTCCAAGTAATTCCCTCCCATTTTAATTGCTTGATTTATATGAGATTGATGCAAATTACGACCCTGCTGAGGGTTTCCATTAAATGTATTATATGGACCTTTAGTGTATCCTAATAATTTACAATTTGCGGGTGGTTTTGCCGTAGACATATAAACTAATGGCTCATTATTAGCCTTAATTAAGTCCGAATGGGTAGTTGAAGAACAAGCAACAAAGATAGTTACGATAAAATACGATATAAGCTTCTTCATTTTACTACTCCTGATTATAAATACTTGGTAATTTGTTTAAACTCTTCTAATAGTCCTTTAGATGTAACCGAGTTTGCCTCTAACTTACCTTCTAAGCAATTATTTACATGGTTATATATTAATGCTTTCTTAGCTTCATTTAATGCTCGTTCAACAGCATGCAGTTGTTGTGCTATGTCAATACATTCGTCATCAGTATCTAGCATAGATATTACTTTTAATAAATGACCGCTAACACGTTTAAGTCGTGCGGTTATTTCTTTATGTTTCTTATATTCTGTACTCATTGACCTATCCTCCTGGTAGGGATATTATAGCACAACTATTTCATAAGTATAAATATCCGATAAGTATTAATATATTTAGAGCTAGAATATCTTCACTAACATTTTGATAAAATTAAATATTATCTTTTTGAGTTTGAGATTTCAGTGATTTTTAGCTGATCACCAGCCTGTGTAACCATGGCTGGAACATGTTTAATATTAAGTTTTTGTGTATACTTACCATTTTGGTCGTAATAAAACCATACTTTATACTTTTTATCTAAATCCATAAATGAGCCTTGTGTTAGTATAATTTTTGTTTTAATGCCTGATTCATTATTCTTGGCTAATGCCCAGTCTAGCTGCTTCTGGTTATTGCCATTAATAAACACCATTTGAGTATCAAATGGTTTATATCTCAAAGCATTATACTTACCAGCTTTGGCAATCACATGTCCACGCCCGTCAGTTAGATTTTCATTAAGCGTAACTATTGGTGTGTAGTACCAGGTTTTAGTAACAGTTGCATCACTTATACCTGCTATTGCTTTTGGATGATTAATCTGCTGCTTTGCATTATCAATAGCCTTATTCTGGATTTTTTGCCATTCTCCAGATTTTATTAATGCTGCAGCTTTAGCTTTGATCCATTCAATCATGTCAGGTTCACTGATTGGATATGTTTTTCCAACTACTCCCAAATTATCAGCAAATACGGTATTCATGAGTAAAACTAAGCTAATATAGGTATATTTAGGTCTAATTGATTTCATTAATGTCTAGCCTCTAATAAGTAATCTCGTTTAAAATCAGAATGATAGTTATACTGGTTGTCTAAATAATGTCTAGATTGCCGTCTAAATCTTGTCTAAAATGTCTAGTTAGTTAAATTACTTAGGACTTTACGGGCATAAATTTCCTGTTTATCTGGTGATACTGCATTATATGCACCAATTGCCTTACGGTTAAATCCATACTGTTTTATGTTACTGGATAATATCCATGCCCCCACCTGAATATTTTTGCAGCCATCGAATAGATCTGCCTGGGTTATGCCTATTTTGCTTAGTTTTGGTAGCCAATAAGAGTTAATCTGCATAATACCCATATCATAGGACTTATTATTGTTATAATTGATTGCATAGGGATTAAACCCTGTTTCAGTTTTAGCAATTGCTTTTAATAGATCTACAGGTATCCCATAAGTCCTAGATGCTAGGCTAAAGCATCGCTCAAGTGATAAAGCATGGCTAGTAACACTGAATAAGACTAAAAGGCTTGCTAAAGTTATTGATACTTTCATTTTAATAACCTCCATTCTTTTTCCACTCATTAATCATTGTGGCTGCATCACCATTAGAGCGATTTTGAGTTTTATCCTGAATTGTTTGGTTAGTAAAGCTACTATTATCAATAATTTGATTCACATCAATTGAATTCATAAAGTCTTTGAAATAATCAGCTTTTGAAAAGTCAATTCTGCTAATCATGCCAACAGTTACTCCACCACAGATCCCATTGCCATTATTGATTTGATTCGCATACCTACTACCGTTTCCGGTATAAAATGTTAATAATCCTTGATCATAAGCAGCCACATTAATATCCATTGCTACTTTAGAGGTAAAACAGCACCATTGTTGGACGACATTGCGAGGCTCTCCAGCAAGACAAAATCCGAATATTGGATCTTTGGCTGTACACTTCGCACAAAAGTTAGGATTAGTCCAGCCACCAGCCCAGGAAAACTGTCCCTTAATTAGATCACTGCTGGTACCACTGTCATCGCCATCCTCGCATCGATCTGCTAAATGAATACAAAGCCCATTGATCTCCGGTTGGCTAATACCAGAGTTCCATCCAAATGGTCGACCTGAAGGTCTTCTACTTACTCCCAAATCAGAAAATCTGGTTGTTTTAATGTTGTTTGGATTAGGCTCTCCTTTAATCCGATTCCATGCCAGATTAACAGAAGTATCTTCCAGATAAGTCTCAAAGGAAGAGATGCCACCCAAATCCTTAACTAAGTCCTTATTAATTGATACATTAACAACCTGGCCATTACTCACCGCTACTCGTGGATTTTTGGAAGAGTTAGGGCTATAAGTTACACCTTGATCCTGATTGACAGCTGGAGCTTTACCGTCTTGCTGCAACTTAACAATATTATTTATCCCTTTGGTATTATCTTGTGATAGTCCATAGCTAGTTGCACTTCCCATAACATTATTGGAATTAGATGTAGCTTTGGAGTATACATTTCTATCTGAATTAGCGTATCCGGTAGATACTCCTGACGTTGTAAAGAATTGATTGTTTACCATACAATCTGCACCATTATTATTCCAACTACCAGGTTGATCTGCCTTAAATCGGTACATGTAGCACTGAAAGTATTTACCCGAAAATAAAGTACAGTTTTCTGGATTATTATCCGGACATTGCATCTCTTGCCCCATATTCTGACCCATCTGGATATAGGCTATAGCACTACTCATATTTTTAAAATTACTTCCGGTAAGATCTGGATTTGGTAACCCAAAGCATTTTTTAGCTGTTCCGGATTCATTTTTGGCACAAACAACATTTGTACATACTCTTGATTCAAAATTCTGAAAACCACCAGCACAGGTATATTTGCTTTTAAACTGTAAACATTTCCCGGTTATATAGTCTTTATTGGTGCAGGTATTTTCAACTAGTGAACAGTTAGTATTTGAGCGATATGGGTCACATGTATCTGAGGTTGCGCTGCAACTATATGTTTGTTTTAGATTCCAGCAGCAATCAACACCCTTGAGATTATTTTGTGAACAGGCATCAGCCAATTTATAAGAGATACCATTTACGATTTTAGGGTCTGATTTATCGAGACATTCCTTAGTAATCAATTTACATGATGCATAGCTAGTGAATGCCAGAAAAGTAACTGGAATTAAGAGTTTTAGCCTAGTTAACATTCGCACATCCTTTATTGTATGTATATTTATACTCTTTAGTTGTTAACTGAGTGAAGTAAAATGAATTATTGTAAATAGAAGTGCTGCCATTACAAGTTGCATTAAAGTTAATGATACATTCACCATTTGCCGGACATGAATACTTAAATGCAAGATTAATTGATTTGCCAGGACATCCGTCATTCCCTCCAGTCCAAGTTGGAGTAAGGTATAAGTTTCCGGTTTGTTGCTGAGTAGTAGGAGAAAATGAGGTGTTTGCGGTTGATGAGTATCCACTATGCGTACAATCTTCAGTAGCAAGCATTACATTGTAATTACCATTGGCATTACAGCTAAGTATCACATTAATAAAATCACAATGACCTGTTGGATCTGAAGGTCTTTGTTTTCTATCAGTTATCTTCTGGGATGAGGTGCACTTAGCTAGGTATGACGGGGTTATGGTATTATTACATTCTGTATTGTCTTTAAGAGCCGCATTACAAAAGTATTCAGTTGAATTAATTGGTAGCTTTCTTGTCACATAGGAACACTGAGTATCACTTGGGTCTGGTCTTACAGCAATAAAGTATTTTTCTGATATCCCCTGACGGTAAGCTTGGATTGATGTTTGGGTATCTTTGTCACCATACTTATTCAAAGTAGTGCAACGAGGATCTGACTTACTTTGGCAATTAGCAATTTCCTGCTTACCCTGATTATATAAATAGCTAACATCCTTATCTGCATTCTTGTAAGTCGTTTCAGCCCCAACTGTCCCAGTAGTAGCATCCTTACTTATGTTACTTTCAATGCCATTAGCTTGGGTATAACTATTAAAGGTACTATTTTGATTTAAATTAAGGTTATACTGGTTTTGTTTTCCCATTTGATAAGCATTATCAAAGTAATTCTGATTATCTGCATAACTAGTACCTGCAATTAATATAAAAAGAGCTAATTTTTTCATTTTGCAAATACCATTAGAAAGTATGAAACGTCTTGCCTATAGACCCTTTGATTGTCTATCCAAGTCAGAATTAACTGCATTCTTTTGACATTAAAGTCTGAAAACCCAATAAACTGGCTTGCATTAATCTGTTTATACGCCCCAAGATACTTATAACCATACCCAATAGAGTTCATGATTTGAGTTAAGCTTTTATCGGCAAAAAGATAGGTGGCAGTTATATTTGGCTGAATCGGAAGGCTACTATCTTGTGTCATATTATAACCATCAATTACTATTCCAATAGTATTCAAAGTTCCAGCCTGATTTCCCTTAAAAGAGACTTGCCATTTATTACTAATTGAGGTATCAAAAGTACTACTGATATTTGATTCCTCAATCATTGTATAAGGTTTATTTACTGGTACAAAGGCTGACTCTAGTGTGTTCATTGCTTTACTTACCCGGTTATTAAATTCATCTGCTTGGGCAATACTGATTAAAGATAAGAGGATTAGTAGATTTTTCATGGAATATTATTACCTTTGACTTAATTGATTAATGATTTCTTCACCCTCAAGAACGGTGGAGTTATTTATTACAAATGTTGGAGTAACCTGAATCTGGTATTTACCGATTAATCCAGATGCATACTGTAATTTGTCTTTTATTCTTTGGCGTTCATTACTACTATTGAGTAGTTCAGTTAATTTAGTAGTTCTGATCTGTCCGACTACGTAATTTAAGCTGCTACTAGTATAAGCTGGCATGCCCCCAGAAACCGCACTGAAATAAGCTTGCTTGAATTTATTACCTAATCCGGCATCAACAGCTACATAAAACATCATGGTTGTTGGCAATGCTTCCTGGGACATATCAATACTAATATCAGTAAACTGAATACTATTTTTATTCACATAGTTATGTACTTTATTGCTAACGTTGGCGCAATGGCTGCAAGTAAATGAAAAGAACTCTATCAAATTAGTTACCTGTTCGGCATTAACGCTATTAGTGATACTAATCATTAGTAATAATTTAGCTACTGATTTCAATTACAATTTCCTTTCTATCCACAATAAATGTTAGTAACTTCTTAACACTCAAAACCAAAAAATATTACTATGTACCCTCTCGTTAGCAAAGTAAGTTGTAGAATTAACTGGGGTAACTTGTTAATTAACCTGTGGTCAGGTTGCAAAGCGTTAGCTGTCCATCAGGTTATTAATAGGTTATCCGGTGGTGAGCTTTAGCGAAAATTCACAGCGCACGCTCTATTGATTGAGGAATTACCCCACTTTATCTTCAATAGCTACACTACTTTTTAATGAATTTCTTACTTGATTCTTTACCCTAACCTGCTCTAGTAATGAATTGACAAATAATCTTATATCTTCATAACAAATTCCTGTCTCGCTGACTAGATCTTCTATTACCTGAAGATAAAGCTGATTAGCTTCACTGTAGGATTTTTTACTGAGTCTTGCATCTATTATGAGAATATTGGTATCTAGTAATGCTAACTCGGGTTAAGCAAAATCATCAATCAGGTGATTCATACTAATCTTGGGTTTGTTCCCAAATAACTGATACCCAGTTATAACCGCGAGAATATGCACTACAAAATTAGCAATGCTCCTATGTCTAGTGTGACATAGCTGGAGTTTATTCTTTAGCAGATTAAATATTGATTC
>JBDHRI010000182.1:0-2907 GCA_039807465.1 Burkholderiales bacterium
TGGATTTACTGGCAAATGTTGGTTTTGACCCAGTATATGGTGCTCGTCCATTAAAACGGGCAATCCAACAATATATTGAAAATCCGCTAGCAAAATCGATCCTGAATGGCAAATATGCTCCAGAGCAGGCAATTATGGTCGAAACTAGTAATGGTGAGATTGTATTTAACTAAAAAAAGCAGGTAAATTACCTGCTTTTTTTATTAATTCTCAGATCTAATGACTCAGTTACGAATTAATAAGCACGCCGTATTAGTCAGCTCTATTGCCCCGTGTGCTCTTATATTTGAATCTGGCTGAATCATTTCATTTTGTTCCTCGAGAAAGGTAATTGAGAAAGAATCAGCAAATAATTCTTCTACTTCATTTTTGCTAACCGAAAAAGGCGGTCCTATCTCGCTATTACATTGATAGGTTTTGATTTCCAGAAGATAGCTTGAGCCAGATGGAAGTAATTCGGCAATCTTTTTTGCATAATTAATTCTTAATTGCCTAGGTAACGCAACCAAAGCTCCCCGATCATAACAGAAATCTATTTGCCCCAAAGCTGCACTAGACACAGCAAAAAAATCACCACAATAAATGGAAATATCATCACCAGTATATTGCACAAACTTATCGGTTTCAGTAAGAGTATATTCAAGATAGTTTTCGCTATAAAATTGTTGACAGGCAAGATTACTAAGCTCACAACCAACAACCTGACAACCTACTTCAATTAGCCATAACATATCAAGACTTTTGCCGCATAACGGGACTAAAACTTTTGGGTTTTCGACTAACTGAAGTTGATTAAAATACTTAGTCAGAAAGTAGTTTGGTTTATCACGATGAAACCCTATTTGATTATTTTCCCAACGGTTAATCCAAAATTTCCCATCAACATGATTCATATATTTTCTTTCAATTATCAAAGTCTATTAGTTAGAATTAAGCGGTTATTATAGGCTTGGTGAAGTAATCTGCATACATTAATAGCACAATTATAGAGATTTTCGCTGCCTTTTGCCAATGCATCAGATAAATCTTCAGCCCCATTAGTTATGGGGAAAATTGCCGTAACACCATTCTGATACAAGTAATCTAACTTACCACTACTACGACCACAAAATATCAGTAATGGCTTATTGTATTTTTTACAAAGTTGTGCCACACGATTGATTGTTTTACCATGCAGTGTTTGTTCATCCACTGAGCCCTCTCCACTGATTACATAATCTGCCAGAGCAATCTGTTTTTCCAGATCTGTGTATTTTGCTACAACCTCAACCCCAGAAACAATTTTACCATTTAAAAGCAATAACCCAGTAGCTACGCCACCTGCGGCACCTGCACCAGGATAATTACCATAATCCACTGCTGTTAGCTCAAACAGTTTTTGCGAATAATTAGTTAATGCATTTTCAAGTTGGTAAATATCTTTGGTATCAGCACCTTTTTGTCGCCCATAAACATGGGTTGCACCATTTATCCCAAGTAATGGATTCGTAACATCACATGCAATTTCAATACTAAGTTCAAAAATACGTCTATCAATCCCGGATAAATCAATCTGTTCAATTTGTGCCAAAGCTTTGCCTCCAAAGCCAACTTCCTGATTATTTATATCAGTAAATTTCGCTCCCAAAGCCTGCAACATTCCAACACCACCATCATTGGTAGCACTACCCCCTAGCCCGATAATAATTTTTCTAAGTGGGTAATGATTAATTGCATGCAGAATTAATTCCCCCATCCCATAAGTTGTCGTAAATAATGGATTTCTCTGTTCACTAGTAAGCAATTCAAGCCCAGCTACAGTAGCTAATTCAAAAATAGCGGTTTGATTATTGTCTATCAACAGATATCTTGCCTCTACCTGACTATTAACTAACGCACCAGTCACTTTGCTTGTTACTGAGGTAGCTGGTACTGCCATAGCAATAGCCTCCAGAAACCCTTGTCCACCATCGGATAAAGGAATGCCTACAGCTACTGCCTGTGGTATTATTGCTTTAAGCGCACTTACTATCTGCGAACAGGCTACAGTGGAACGCATTGAATCTTTAAACGAATCCGGGCACACCAGAAATTTCATAGATGTAAACCCCAATAATATCTATACTGATATAAACGGATTCTAAACCCTTCTGGAAGTGAATCTGTATTAATGATCAAACCACCCTAATTTTACGAGTATGCATGGACCACCAGCAATTACATTTATTCCATACTGATGGCATTTTTCAATAGCTATCTTGCTTTCAGCACCAGGTTGCATCCAGATATTTTTTATACCCTGTTTATATGCTTCCTCAACTAGTTTTTCAGTAACTATTGCTGGGGTTATTATTGATAAGCTCTCTACATTAGCAGGCAACTCTGAAATTGACTGCAAGCAGGAAACACCTTCAACTTCTTTTAAAACAGGATGAATCGGATATACTTGGGTATAATGACTCAAGAGGCAGCGAAAGACTTTATTGCCATATTTTTCTGGATTAGCAGAGACACCAGCTACTGCGTATGCAGCAGAACTAAAAAATGTTTTTATCAAATCAGTCATGATTACACCATCTTAAATTATTAGGCAGTTTTTATTATACAATAAATTTTTGGCATATGTTAAAATCTTGAATTGTTACTGGGGTCATAGCTCAGCTGGGAGAGCGCTACAATGGCATTGTAGAGGTCAGGAGTTCGATCCTCCTTGGCTCCACCATCACCCACATTTCAATATGTAAATAAAGGTTAACTATTTTTTCACAATTTTCCACAGCTTATCAACTATGCTATTTTTTAATTACCAACTTGTTAAAGATTGTAGCATTTCTTAACTTTAATTTACTAACGTCCACCACGAACTGGTGCTATACTAAATCTGGATGTATCGCTTTTGTCTTCATATGCAGCTGTTCCATCGTTCAT
>JBDHRI010000044.1:0-14036 GCA_039807465.1 Burkholderiales bacterium
GGATCATCAGTAATAATTCCATCCACCCCCCATTTGATCAGTTTATCTACAATTATTGGGTCAAAAGCCGATCCTGAATTTTCTGGCCAAGTCCAAACTACAACTTTCAAGCCTAATCTGTGCGCTTCATCAAGATCTTCTTTAGTTAATGCTGTATCCTGAGGTTCATAGCATGAGCCACCTAGAGCTTTAATCATTTTTGGCAATGAATTACCGTAGTCTTTTAATAGTTTACCGCCACTCCATAATCCAGCCTGTTTAGGATCAGAAGAGTGCATCCGCTCTATATCATCACCACCGACCAAAAATGCTAATTTGATTTTCGGGTTTAATTTATGTAGTTCATACAATGGAACCCAGTCAAAAGACTGTATTTCTGCTCGCTCAACCAGATTGTTCTTAACCAAAAATTGATTTACCTTATTCGCAAATTCTTTTGGTGAAACAGTCCAGTCAGAATGCTCAGGGTCATTTTTAATCTCGATCTGAAAGTCAACCTGATTATCTGTAACTTTATTTACATAATCAGCCACTTCCTGCAATGTTGGCATTTTAGTACCGTCAACTGGATATTGTTCAGAGAAATACTTAGCATAAGGGCTGGCAGGATTTAATCTTCCGGCATCATATTTTTGTAATTGCGCCAAAGTCAGATTTTTCACTAGATATGGTTGGATATTTTTCTCTATTCCTCCCGGAGCACTTTCTAGATTTTTATAAAATTCCTGTTTGCTGTTTGCCCAAAATTTGCCATCTTTGCGCAGAATATCTGGATTTAACCAGATATCATGATCAACCAGAATTACACCATCTTTGGTAACACCAATATCCATATCAACCCAGTTAGTTCCAACGGCAAGCCCTGTTTTATAGGCTGGCATGGTATTTTCCGGAGAAAAGCTACGCGCACCACGATGTGCATATACTTCAACAAATGGCTTGTTAGGGTTTGCGTGTGGCTTACCTGCGATAACAGGATAATTAGAATCAGCAAATGACATTGCAGATACAACTCCCAAATAAACAGACAGTATAGTTTTTAGCATAAATCATTTCCTCTCCTAACGTAGTTCAGAAATAATTATAAATGAATCCGTCTTATTATAGACAATTAAATTACTAATTCACAAAGGTTGTCAACAATATGAGTATATTTCAATCAGATACCAAAACTATTTCTCAAGTATAATCGTAATTGGACCATCATTTATAAGTTCAATTTGCATATCCGCGCCAAATATTCCTGATTCAACCAAGATATTATTGACTTTTAACTTATCAATAAAATATTCATAAAGCGGTTTAGCTATTTCTGGGCGGGCAGCACTTGTAAACGAGGGTCGGTTACCTTTTTCTGCTTCTGCATATAGGGTAAATTGCGATATAACCAGAATACTCCCAGCAATATCTTTTAGAGAGAGATTAAGTTTATCTTCCAAATCAGAGAAAATACGCATATTAATAATCTTATTAACAAGCCAATCAGCATTCTGTTCTGTATCCGTATGCGTAATCCCAAGTAAAATTAATAATCCTTGATTTATTTTACCAACTATTTCACCACCAACGCTAACTGATGATGAGCTAACTCGCTGAACGACTACCTTCATTTAGTATCTCGTATTAGCTGTTTTGTAGCTTCCGGAGTCTTTTTGAGCTGATTAGCTCCACGAGTAACATTAAAAATACTCACCTTTAACTTAGCGGCAATTTCACGATGGGTAAGACTACCGTGAATTAACTCTTTTAATATCATATAGCGAGCAGCTATTTTCTCACATTCAGCAGGAGTTAAAGTAAGTTCAAATAACTTCTGCAATTCAGCTACTGACTCAATTTGCTGACAATTAGATATAAAACTACTCCAGGCAGGATTTTCTTTCATTTGTTACGTTCCAGGATAATTAAAGACCTTGATAAGTATTATCACAGTCATAATGATACACAAATTCATTATACCGTGGGATTCATTTTAATTTTAGGGGGAAAATTTAGGCTATAAAAAGAAAAAGCAGCTCATTAAATGAGCTGCAAAGGGGTAAACTTACATTAAAAGAGCTAGCAGTCTGTTTTCAAGGGAAGGTCTACATATCCAAGCTATCGTCATTCACCTTTACTATTGATTAGTTTCAGTGCTGTTCGTTACCTTGGAAAACTGCCTTGCTCTAATAATGCAAGTACGATATGATAACCCACCTTCATTGCATATTGCAACATTTAGAGCTAAAAAAATAATGTTTTTTTGGTTTATTTCTGATTTAATTAGTTTTATGTTTATTATTTTTAATCATATCAATATATTAAACGCAAACCAAACTTAGCATTATTTAGGATGCTTAGTCAACAAAATTTGCAAAAATTAACCTTTTTTCATAAAACAAGGAAGAATGAGAACGCTAATGATGTACATTGGCTGTAAAATAATTCTTTAACCAGATCTCTGTTTTTGTAAAATGCAGAGGGCTACGAACGCCATAATATCTACAGGCAGAGAATAATGAAAACAATCCTTTTAAGCGGTGCTTCCGGTTTTATTGCATCTAATTTCAGAAAGCAATTTCACAATGAGTATAACTTTATATTACTAAGTCAACAGAAAAGCGGGGTGAATATTACTCTGAATGAGCTCGAAAACAATCCAGAATTGCTAAATTCTATTGAGATAGTGATTAATCTTGCCGGAGCAAATATTGGCGCCAAACGCTGGGCACCACAAAGAAAACAAGAATTAATTGAGAGTAGAATATCTACTACGGCAAAACTGGTTCAATTATTTAATGAATATAACCCAGAAGCACACTTTATTTCAGCCAGCGCAATCGGGATTTATCACCCAAATATAGAGAATAAAGAGTCTGAAAATATTGATTATAGCAATTATGATAACTTCTCTCAAGAAATCACTAAAAAATGGGAAACCGAAACTTTAAAATTTAAAGGTAACTTAACTATTACCCGTTTCGGGGTAGTTTTGGGTAGCAGTGGTGGGGCTTTTCCACAAATGTTACGTCCTTTTTTATTTGGAGCTGGAGGGAAACTTGGTAATGGAGAACAATATTTTCCGTGGATTGCGCTAGCAGATTTGCTTGCTGCATTAAAACATATAATTGACAATCGGCTATTTGGAATTTATACTCTGGTTGCCCCTGAATTAATTACAAACAGCGAATTAACCTATCAAATAGCACAGATATGGAAGCGTCCAGCTTGGTTTAATCTTCCACAATCAGCAATTAGATTAATTTTTGGTCAAATGGGACAGGAGTTATTTTTAAACAGCATTAAAATTTCTCCAGAAAAATTGATTGCTAGTGGGTTTAAGTATAATTACCCCACTATTAGGAAATGTTTGGCGGCAATAAAAAAACGAGAATTCTAGATATCATGACAAAGATCATAAAAACTTGTGCTATTGTGCTTGCCATAGGCTTCATTCATTATTCACATGCAATGGGTTATCTGCCAGAATCTGGAGATTTTCTGTTTCAGGATCTGAATTGTGGTTCAATGTGTGATGGCATCGATAGCGTAACCAGAGGTTATCACAATACTTACGTTTCTCATGTAGGGATGATTATTAATACCAATCCTCCTGAAGTTATTGAAGCTGTGTCAAAAGGAGTTGTGATTACACCATTAGCAAAATTTTTACAGCGCAGTCTTGATCAGGAAAGTAAACCACGAGTTATGGTTGGCAGACTAAAGCTGGCATATAGAAAAATGATTCCCAATACTATAGCTATTGCAAGAAAACAAATTGGCAAACCATATAATAGTAGCTTCATACCTGCCAATGGAAAGGCTTTCTATTGCTCGGAATTATTTGATTACTCGTTTAGAGAGGTAAATAATAATCAGCCCTTTTTTCATTCAGCACCAATGAATTTCACAAATGGTAAATCCAGTAAGATTCTTCCCTTATGGCAGAACTATTATAAACCGCTACACATCAATGCACCACAAGGCTTGCCAGGAACTAACCCCGGAGCGATGTCAAGGGAGAGTATGATAGAGATAATTTATTTTTACGGTCAGTTACGACAGCATTAATTATACTGGTTAGCTTCCCAACTGCCATACATAGGGTTTGGCAGAATAAAGTACCCCTTGCCAAACAGCTTAAATTCACTGCTATTTTCATCCAGAGAATTTGCTGTATCTTGTTTGAATTTAGGGAAATCCTGAATATTATCACCAAAATAGGCAATTACTTTATGAGCTGGTAATTTATTTGACCAAACCATCTGTGAGGCATCATAGTTGCCAGTATTTATAGCGTTAAAGCGTGGGTTTTTGTTACTTGGAGTTTTAGAGTCGCGCCGATTTGCCAAAACTACCTGATCAAAATAAATTTTTTCATTTTTAAGATTCTGGATAGTAGTATCAAGTACACGACCTGTTTCATCTTTAAATGACCCATCTCGGTTAGAAACTAGTGAGACATAGCCGCCAAGATTATGAACCAGTTGAGTAAACTTAGCTACACCTGGTAACGCCTTTGATTTCATAGGGTTTGCCACATAGTGGCTAAAATCAGATTCATTACTGGCTAGTTCACCACATTCACGGAAATACCATGAATTGTCCAGTGTTGTTTCATCGATATCCAACACTACGCCCCAGCTTTTTGCTTTTGGATGATTTGATTTAACCCACTCACTTACATAATCTGACCCGATAAGAAAAGTCTGATTATAAAGAGCTTTTTTCTCCGCTGAATCACGATACCATTTAACCGCCTGCCTTATATCCTGCTGCTTGGCTTCAGGAGAACAGATATTATCAGCATAACAATTAATTCCGCTTAGAATAAATAAAGAAATTAGTATTTTTTTCATTAACATTTCCTTTAAGATTTACTTCAGGAAACGATTATAGTTTGCAGCATTCATTTAAGCAACGGCAATTTGGCAAACTTAACAATTTAATAAATTATTGTTTAATTACAGATAGATATGTAGTAGCCATGAAGACTATTACGAAAAGTTACTCTCTTAAAACAAAAAAAATAAAGCAGACATTTAGTCTGCTTTATTTATAAAACCCGGCTAGTCAACATAAACATCTGATTCAGTGTAATCCTTATCCCCCGGCTTAACCAGATTAATAACCTGATTAACACCATCCATAGCATAAATACCTTTGATTGCTTTATCCAAAGCCGTCAAATTACCAAGATTACTACCCATGACATAAACTACTCCATCAACAGCACTCACCCTCACGTATTGAGCATCAATATCACTTTGCGATTTAATTCTTGCCATTGCCTTATCTGCCAGTGATGAATTTGAGTTTAATACAGGCTTATTAGCATTTACTGTCAGATAATTATCAACGAGTTTCACATATGGAATCTGCTTTGCTATTGTCTCAGCACGAGCCTTATCGCTGCTACTTGGAACTTGCCCAACTAATAATACCTCTCCAGAATAAGCTGTTATATCAATTGCATTGCCTGGAATTTGTGTTTTATATAATTTTTTTAACTTATTCTGCAAATCTTTATCATCTTTTGCCTGATTATCTGCATCAGTATAGTATGGCGCAGTTAATTCAGATGATACCTTATACGCAGCCTGCGTAGAACATGAGGTTATTGCTAGCATTGAAGCCAATAATGTAATTAAGGAAGATGTTACCCGCATATTGAATGATTACCTTTGTTAATAATATGTTTTAAATCTATATCAGGCATATTCTATCATAAACCTAAAAGCAAAATAAAAATTACTCTCGGATGTTATTACGGATGCAATGCCAAGATAAGGCAACTGTTGCATTTTTGCGAAAAATACACATTTAGCCTAAATAATAGGCTATAATTATGCACTTTTGAAATTTTTGGAGAAAAAAATGTTAGACATTAATGAAAAAAAAGTATGTGCCATTCTTGATAAAATTATTGCTCATGAATTAGCTGGTGTTAGCCGTTATACTCATTATAGCCTTATGGTTTATGGTTTGGAGCGCCTTTCTCTAGTTGGTTACTTTAAAGGTCATGCTACTGAATCTCTTGATCATGCATTAAAAGCAGGTGAATTGATGACTGGTTTAGGTGGACACCCAACTTTGGAAACAGAATCAATCAAAGAATCAAATAAACATGATTTACAAACTATCATTAAAGAATCTATTGAACACGAAACTAAAGCAGCTAAGCTTTACCATGAACTACTTGATGAAGTAAAAGATAAATCAGTTTATCTGGAAGATTATGCACGTGGCATGATCGGTTCTGAAGAGCAGCACGTTCTTGATATGCGTAAAATTGTTAAGAAATAATTTTTAACGCTAAAAATTTGCTTATAGGGGTAGATTTTCTACCCCTATTTTTTAACTACACACCTCGTCTGTAAAACTCCGCTCTGTGCTATTAACCAAAAGGTTATCAAAAATTTTATTAATGTGCTCCATAAAAGCTTTGAATTTTGGATCATTCTCGTTAATGTTCCGCAACAGGTAATAATTTATATAGCCAGCATGAAACTCTGGAAATAAACGAATTAGTTGATTAGATGCCAACTCCCCCTGAACCATATACTCTGGCAACTCCGCGATTCCCTGATGACTCATGATAAAAGATTTTGCTTCGACAAAACTACTTAAAATAATTTTCCGTTTAACTTCAAGCTCAACCATCTCACTCTCAGATTCAGAAAATAGCTTAATTTTATTATTTACTAATCCTTTCAGATCCGCTCTACAAACTATAAAATGTTTACAAGCATCATCAACATTATTTAATAACCCAAAATTAATTGCATATTCGGGAGTACACACTAACAGCATTCTGGTTTTACCAATCTTCTTTATTTTTTGTGACTGCTGCAAAGGCTCATAGTCAGTAATCGCCAAATCATACAATTCTTTCTTCATATTAAATTTATTAAAATTATGAATAATATTCAATTCCAAATCTGGATATTTAAGTAGCAAATCACTTATTTGCGGAATTAAGAGGTTATTTGCAAAGGTAAAGGGCAAAACAACATTTAATTTACCCTCAACACTTGTCTCATTTTCTTCAAATAAGTCATTAAGTTTACGCTCATAACCCTTAAAACAGTCATAAAAAAACTTTCCATCCTCAGTCAAAGATACGCCTTGCGGACTCCTATTTAAGAGAGTTTTGCCGACTTTAGCCTCTAATCCATCGATTCTCCGCGCCGCAGTAGAATGAGGGATAGAAAGTTTTTTTTCTGCGGCAAGAATGCTACCTGCATCCACCACTTTTAGGAAAAGCAAAATATCATCAATCATCTCTAGTTCTCACAAACCTGCATTACAAAGACTAATTTTTTTCATTTGTTTCTCAATTTCGTCTTCAATTCCTTTAAATGAGCTGTAAAGCTTCATTCCATAATCAGTTAGAGAAATTTCTCCATAGCCTCTACGAATAAGGGCATGGTTTAATTTCTTCTCCAAACTAGAAATTTTCCTAGAAATAGTTGATTGAGCAATACCCAAAGTACTGGCAGCAGTTGCAATTTTACCAGCCTGAACAATTTTAACAAAAAAGCAGATTTCACTATACATGATAAGCCCCTTTTATAATTTTATACATAAAACCTGTATTCATCAGCCCCTTACAAATGACTGATACCTTCCTAGGCAGGTATAATACTATAGCGAGATTCATCATGGTTTCCCACTTTTGCAAAACCTATTCCCAAATCTGCAAACTCATATAATCTACTGATTTTTAATGATCTAATTCATTTTATTCAGCAAAACCTGATTTCATCTCAATTATGTTTTCACCTTTATTAAACCAATCTGGTAAAATAATTAGAATGATGTTTACTGGAAAGTGCACTAATGAATCGAGAATATCCTGTCAATAATTTCTATCAGATTATAGGTAATAACTTACGTAAAAAACAAACTAAAACAGCAATTATTGATGGTGATATTAGAATATCTAACCTTGATTTAAAAAATCATGTAGATACAGTTGCCAGTTATTTGGTCGAAGTAGGAATAAAACCAGGCGATAAAATTGCCATGATTATGGCAAATTCATATATGTTTATTGTAAACCTGTTTGCAATCTCAAAAGTTGGTGCTGTAGCAGTTCCTGTTAATAATTTTCTCAAGCATGATGAATATGCTTATATTTTAAATGACTCTGAGGCTAAATTATTATTTGCCTCAGCTAAGTTTGCTTCTGAGATAAAAGGGCTTACTATTGCTACCAAAATAGAAAAAGTCATCTGGGTTGATGGAGCCCCGCTTGAAAATGAAAAAAATATAGATTATGCCAAGATTACTAATAAGTTCAGAGATACAACCCCGTTTGTCGATAGCAACCTAAATGATCTGGCAGTTATCATATACACAAGTGGAACCACAGGTAAACCCAAAGGCGCAATGCTCAGTTATCGAAATTTACTATCAATTATTTACGGCGCAATTGAACATTATAATATCAAAGAAGGACAAGCCAAATTTATCTGTTACCTTCCAATGTTTCATGCCTTCACGCTTGCAGTAACTGTTTTATTACCGATAGCCACCAATAGTGGTGTAGTCATAGTCCGTTCAATTGCCACCAAAAAAGATTTTGCCCAACTACTCAAACTGGTTCTTCTTCACCGCTGCCAATATTTTGTGGGTGTTCCAGATATATTTAGTGCTATGGCAAGAGCAAAATTACCTTGGTATTTTCATTGGTTTCATAATGTAAAAGGCTGGGTTTCTGGGGCATCACCATTATCCGAGGATGTAATTACACGCTTTAGCAAAAACTTTAAACGAGGAAAATTAGTTCAAGGATATGGGCTTAGTGAGTGCGCATCGGGTGTTTCATTAAATAAACCTTGGGCAAATAAATTTGGCTCTGTAGGAACTCCATTACCAGGCTTTGAAATTGAGGCTTTTAGCGAAGATTTTCGCCTTGAGCCACGCGGGGAGGTTGGTGAATTATGCATTAAGGGCGATTGTGTAATGCTTGGATACTATAATCGCCCAGAAGAAACGGCTGAGGTTATTACTGATGGCTGGTTTAAAACTGGAGATATTGGCTATGTTGACCAAGAGGGTTACGTATTTATAATCGACCGTAAAAAAGATCTAATTATTCATAAGGGAATGAATATTTATCCCCGAGAGATTGAAGAATTTCTTTATACACACGAGAAGATTCAAGCTTGCGCAGTGATTGGAATTAAAGATATTGAAGAAAATGAAACCCCTGTTGCTTATATTGAAGCAAAGGAAGGTATTGAAATTTCAGAAAAAGAAATCAAGGATTTCCTAAAGCCGCTTCTTGCACCTTTTAAACAGCCCAGAAAAATCTTCTTCATGGAAAAATTACCAAGAAATGCTACAGGAAAGATCCTAAAACGGGAATTACGTCTGATAAATAACAATTAAATTTTTGGAAATATGAATGAAAAAAGCAGTTGTTGCTTGGAGCGGTGGTAAAGATAGTTGCCTAGTTTACCATTTGGCAAAGGCACAGGGAATAGAAATAGTTGCATTACTAACCATGCTTGATGGTGAACATAACTGCTCTCGATCAAATGGAGTTGACAGGGAAATTCTTGAGTTACAGGCAAATTTGCTGGGAGTGCCGATTCTCTATTTAGATACCAGCTGGGAAAATTATCGTCAAACCCTACTATCTGGATTGCAAGTCTTAATTGAAAAATACCAAATCGATGGCTGCGTTTTTGGAGATATGGATAACTTGGCACATAAGAAGTTTAATAATGATTTATGTCATGAGGCAGGGATTAAACCCCTTATGCCAATATGGGGTAAATCCAGATTTGAAGTTTATACCTTACTCCACAAATACCAAATAAAAGCTAAAATTAATGTTATAAACAAATCTCTTGGGCTTGATGACCTCTTGGGTGCTGATTATCATAACCTTAATCTATATGAATTAGTCTCACGACCACTTGATATTTGTGGTGAACAGGGAGAGTTTCATACTCTGGTTTATGACTGTAAGGAATTTAAACAATCAATACCCATTTGCGAAAGTAGTGTTTACACGCTTGAGACAGTAACCATGATAAAATATAACCTACTGTAAAGTAAGAGAAATTTTCAGTTAGTTATTGTAATATAAAAAAATAAAGCCCGGATTAAATTAACCCGGGCTTTTGCATATTAATGAACAAACGTGAAGGATTCAGGAGTTGCAGCTTCCCAGAAACGTTGATACTGCTTGGGAACCGTTGAAGGTTCAAGTAAACATCCGGGTTTTACAAATTCATAAATTTCATCAAAGTAGCGCACCTCATGATCACTAATTCGACGCATTACACTAGATGGCAAAATATCACTCGGATTTTCAAGCCCCATTGCTCCAACTAGCTCAGTAAAGTTTTTAACCGTTGATTTATGGTAATTATATACACGCTCGGATTTATCATCAATATCCAACTGCTTAAATAAACGCGGATTCTGTGTAGCAACACCAACTGGGCAGGTATTATTTCCACACTGTTTTGATTGAATACAACCCAAAGCTAACATCATGGCACGTGCAGAATTAATAATATCAGCACCCAATGCCATCATGCGCACCATATCAAAACCTGTTGCATTTTTTCCGCTGGCAATAATACGGATATGTTTACGTAAACCACAGCCAACCAAAGCATTATTAACAAAAACTAGAGCCTCCTGAAGTGGCATACCAATTGAATTGACAAATTCCGAAGGCGCAGCTCCAGTACCACCTTCCATCCCATCAATTACAATAAAATCAGGATAAATACCCGTTTGCAGCATTGCCTTGCAGATTGCAAAAAACTCAGTTTTTTTACCAATACAAAGCTTAAAACCAACTGGTTTACCATCAGATAACTCACGTAACTGAGCGATAAAATGACATAACCCAAGCGGAGTTGAGAAAGCTTTATGTGTTGGAGGAGAAATTACATCCTTATCCAACCCGACCCCACGAATACGTGCAATTTCTGGCGTGATTTTTTCTTTAGGCAACATTCCACCATGAGCCGGTTTAGCACCTTGAGAAAGTTTGATTTCAATTAATTTAACATTTGGCAAAGTTGCCTGCTGGCGGAATTTCTCTGGATCAAAATTACCATCGGCGGTTCTAAAGCCAAAGTATGCAGTAGCAACCTGCATTCCAACGTCTCCACCAAGCAAATGATATTCAGTAAGTCCACCTTCTCCAGTATTATGTAAAAAATTCCCTTTTTTTGCACCAAGATTAAGTGCCATAATCGCATTTTTGGATAAAGCCCCAAAGCTTAGTGCAGATATATTTAAACGGGAAGCAGAATACGGTTGTTTACATTGTGAATTTCCAATAGTAATTCGCGGATCTACATCGGTATGATGTTTAGGTGATAATGAATGTAGTGCCCATTCATAACCAGCTTTCATAATATCCCTATCGTTACCAAATGAAATCGTGTCTGGTATCCCTTTGGCACGTTCATAAACTACAGTTCTGGTTTTGCGATCAAATGGACGTTCACTATCATCGCTTGCCACAAAATATTGCTGAATCTCAGGACGGAAAAATTCAAGGATGTAGCGCATATGCCCAAGTACTGGGAAGTTTCTTAATAACGTATGTTTGCGCTGAATTCTATCGTAAATTCCTATTGCTGCAAGAATTCCAATTAAACCAAAAATCCAGTACCAATTAGCCTGTACTATAATCAATAATGCAACAAAAAAGATTAGTACGATACCAAATCCCACGTACCACTTACGACGTTCAGTTACCAGCATAATAATTTACTCACAAAAAACCACGGTGCATTATTTTATCACTATAAAGAGTTTTATCTAGAACAATAAAGCTATAAATTTGACTAAAATATCGCAAACTCTTACTTGATTGAATTTTCTAAAACCTAAATAAAAAAATGCCATAGATACAAACAAGCAATACTGCCAAAACATAACTAAAAAAGTATGTTTTTGTACCAATTCAGTTCTTTTAATATGATAATATTATTCTCATAAAACCACACAAATACATATGATTATTGTAATAAATAACTACAGGGAGCTAAAGATGAAACTGGCAAATGGAATCATGCTATTATTGGCATCAGGGATTGTAATTAGTGGATGTAGTTCTGGAAATAGCAATAGCTCAACACAGTTATCACCATATCAGTTTGTTGTCGATGCGGGCAGTAGTGGCTCACGAATTTATGTGTATAGCAAATTATCTACTGAGTCAGGATTGGTTATAAATGACTTATATGAATCAAAAATTAATATTCCTTTGGCAAGCTTTGCCAATAACCCTCAAGATGCAGGTAGCCAAGGAATCCAACCGTTGTTAACCAGCGCGATTAACTTTATCCAAACTAGAGAATCCGCGGTAAATCTAGCAATTATTCCAACTAGTGTTCTTGGTACTGCCGGAATGCGTATAGTACCAGAATCACAACAGAATGCAATTTATCAAAGCGTTGCCGCAACAATAGTTGCAAATAACTTAGAATTAGATCAGACACAAACGATTAGTGGACAATATGAGGGGATTTACTCATGGGCAGATGTCAATTATCTGCAAAATAATTTTGGGAATAACATTACCAATGGTATATTTGAAGTTGGCGGGGCATCAGCTCAAGTAGCATTTGCAACGCCACAAGCAAGCAGTGAAAGTATTATCAAAGTTTCCATTAATAATAAGCTCTATAATGTTTACGCAATAAGCTTCTTAGGACTGGGACAGGATGTAGCAAGAAATACGATGAACACACTACCAAATCATAACGCCTGTTATCCATTAGGCTACAATAGTGTCTCACTTAACATTAATGGTAATTTTGATTATAGTGGCTGTACGTCAAACTATGATTCAGTTATAGCTCCATACCCAGAAATAAATCAGGTAAAAAATGTAGCTGGTTACTATTCGGAATCCTTTATTGGCATAGCCAGTGTTTATTACGCCCTAAGCTTCTGGAATATAGAAAGCCAACCGGGCTTACTAACACAAAATATAAATACTACCTGTATTGAAAATTATTCACAAATTGTGGCAGAACACCCGACTGCGTTTAAACCAGAAAACCAATGTGCAAACTCCACTTTGATTAACAATATGTTGTTCAATAACCTCGCGATGGAATCTAGTCAGCTAACTGCTGTAGAAACAATAAATGGTACACCGCTAACATGGACATTAGGATATGTATTAGTTCAAGATTAATTTTTCTGTTTGAAAAAACAGCTAGCAATAAAACTGATGATTAGTGTAGCAAACACGAAATATAAACCCATATTATACTTATACCAGCCATCATGCACTGTTGAACTAAATATCCAGTGATAAACAAATATTTTTTTACCCGGATTAATAACACCAAGTTCGGTATTGGCGATAAAATCACCAACTACAGGTTGCTCAATTAAACCGGAGAATATATATGAAAAAGTTAAGACAAATGATGTCGCAAGCGGTCTTAATTCAGCTTCAGCAATATTTTTCTGAACACACTGGAATGGCAAGGATAGATCCACTACAACCAACACCAAATAACACACAGATACTGCCAACAATCAGATTTGCGCTGGCAGAATCAAACCTTACAAATAAAATTACTGCAAAAGTTATTATTGCAAGCAGTCCAGCAAACCGAGCTGGAATAACATAATTATTCAATCTCTGCGCTAATGTTCCAAGAATTAATCCACCAATAGTCAGACCAAATGGAATCATTGAATTAAGAATGGTAGCATTGCTAAAACTTTCATGAAAAGCATTCATCTGAAATGAAACATCAAATAAATCCACAAAGGTTAGCACGGCACCAAATAAACCAGAAAAATATAACGATGCATACCAAACTTGCGAATTTTTCAAAATTTCCTTCAAGCTAGCAATAAATGAAGCCTCTTTATTTCCACACTTATTATTGCTCTGGTTTTTGTCAAAGAATAGCAATACCAATAACGCACAAATTACAAATACTATTGATAAAGCAATATACGGAGTTCTAAACCCACCCTTAATTAGCATAAAAGCTATAAAGCCAAATATGCCAGCACATAAATTAGCTAAACTCTGACTTAGT
>JBDHRI010000045.1:0-13857 GCA_039807465.1 Burkholderiales bacterium
GGGTACTTGCCCGAAATGTAAGGCAATAGATCAGTATGGTGATAGCTGTGAAAAGTGTGGAGCTACCTATTCACCAACTGAGTTGATTGATCCATATTCCGCTGTATCAGGATCAAAACCAGTTTTACGTGAGTCCGAGCATTATTTCTATCGCTTGAGTGAAGCCGGAGAGTTTTTGGCTACTTGGCTAAATGCCGATGGACGCTTACAGGTTGAAGCTAAAAATAAAATGCAGGAATGGCTTGAGGGAGGCTTACAGGATTGGGATATATCTCGTGATAAACCTTATTTTGGCTTTGAGATCCCCGATGCTCCGGGTAAGTATTTCTACGTCTGGCTTGATGCGCCAGTTGGTTATTTAAGTAGTTTTATGCATTATTGCGAGCAAGAAGGGCTTGATTTTAATCAGCTATGGAATAGTCCAGATACCGAAATATACCATTTTATTGGTAAAGATATTCTTTATTTTCATGCGTTATTCTGGCCTGCTGTGCTTCATGATGCAGCCTATCGGACTCCAAGTGGGCTCTTTGTTCATGGATTTTTGACCGTAAATGGTGAAAAGATGTCTAAATCGCGTGGAACATTTATTACTGCCAAAACTTATCTTGAGAGTGGTCTTAACCCTGAATTTTTCCGCTACTATATTGCTAGTAAATTAAATAGTCGGATAGAGGACTTTGATTTGTCTCTGGATGACTTTGTTGCCAAAATTAATTCGGAACTGGTTGGGAAATATATCAATATCGCAGCTCGTTCGGCTGGGTTCATTGCCAAACGTTTTGCTAATAAACTTGCAGATAGAGTTGATGATGAATCACTTTTGATTCATGTATTGTCGATTAGAAATGAGGTCGCTGAGTTATTTCAAGCGCGTGAGTTTGCCAAAGCAGTACGCCTCATAATGAAAATAGTTGATGATGTAAACCAGTATGTAGATCAGGCAAAACCTTGGATTTTAGCTAAAGAAGCCGGAAAAGATCTTGAATTGCAGAAGGTGTGTACTTTATTGATTAATGCCTTTAGGATTATATCGGTTTATCTTAAACCAATATTGCCTGAATTAATTGGAAATGTCGAAAAATTTCTGAATGTTCATCCATTAACATGGGCTAGTCTTGAGGAATACCTTCTTGGAGTTGATATAAATACATATAACCATCTAATTAATAGGATAGAACCAGCCATGATCGATAAGCTTGTAACTGTAACCGAAACTACCACACCAGCTAAGGCTGATAATGTAAATTATGAACCAATTTCCGAGACAATAACAATTGATGATTTTTCCAAAATTGATTTGCGGATTGCTAAGATTGTTGCAGCAAGTCACGTTGAAGGTGCTGATAAGCTAGTTCAATTGACACTTGATATTGGTAATGAAACCAGAAATGTATTTGCGGGTATAAAATCAGCTTATAACCCTGCGGATTTGGTTGGGAAACATACTGTTATGGTTGCGAATTTAGCTCCACGTAAGATGAAATTCGGAATGAGTGAAGGTATGGTTTTAGCAGCTAGTTTTGAAGATAAAAATGGTGGTTTATACATATTGGAGCCTCATGATGGAGCTAAACCAGGAATGAGAGTTCGCTAGGAAGTGTAAAAATTTTCATTAAAATCTACCCTAAATAACTACTTGAGTTTATAATATAACTTATTTTAGTTTGCCCGCTAGCAAATTTTTTTTGGGTAGTTTTATGAAAATAAACAAAAAATCATCAGTATTGCCTTTGCTTATACTTAGTTCTTTAACTGCCTGTAATGGCGGAGGCTATGCTGGTCCAAATAATACCACCAACTATGGTGAGGTGGTATCAATTTCCAAGCAACGATTAGGTGGTATGCCTGTAGCTGGGCTTGGAACTATCTCCTATGCAAGTCCACTGGCTGTGGGTTATGCAACTACACAGCCGCAACTGGGTTATTATTTTGAAAGTGATTTGTCTGTTTTGGATTATGAAGCGGCGAATCAGGCAAATACTAAGACTTTATATAATTATGACGTGGCAGCAAATTTCATTGAAAAAAACATTGCTGGTGCCAGCATGATTGAGTCAGTTTCTGCATATGCCATTCAATATCAAACGCAGGGGCAGAATTATCAGACAGATCCAGCTCAGATTGTCCGAACGGCATCAGGGTTAATCATTGTTCCGAATATGAAAAATGGCGCACCAATTCGTGGAGTTGTGGTTTATTTTCATCCAACTACTTTTGGTAAAAATCAGGTTCCTTCGTGCTTGGGACCTTTCTTTAGTGGCGCTGGTAATGTTTCATTAAATATACCCGATTATTGTAATGTGACTGCACTGGATAATACCGGTGATGGTTTTTATGCTACCTTGTCTGCAATTTATGCTGCTCGGGGGTTTGCTGTTGTTGCTCCGGACTATGTTGGTCAGGGGGCTGATTATAATAATGTTCATCCATATGTTGCTTATCCGGATAATAATGTTTACTCGGCGTTTAATATGCTTCCGGCATTAAGACAGATTTTGGCTAGTGATTACGGTATTAACTCTAGTCAGGAGCTTCCACTATTTATTACTGGTTACTCGGAAGGTGGTGGCTACGCACTAAAAGCTTCGCAGATGGCTCAGGGTAGCCAGAGTGGTATTTTAAGTAAGAATGCCTTGAAATTAAAAATTACCTCTCCTCAGGAAGGTGCATATTCCCTTGCTGATCAGATGAATTTTGCTTTTAATGACAATAATGATGGAGTTTTTAATTGTTCAAGTAACTCTGCATATAATTGTGGTAATGTCGATGTTATGAGTTCGGCAAATAGTCCATTAAGAACTGAGTCCGTTATCCAAATGAATAGTTGGAATATAGTAACTGCTGTTTCTGCTGCTACTTATAAGCCAGCATTAACTAGTTATGTGTTGACTGCGGCTATGTATTATAGTTTCCACAACTTAACTAATGCCTATAATTTTGCGATGAATACCCAGTTCTGGTCTGATATCCCAATGTCGCCAACTGAGGTTGTAACATTGTATGAGCTATATTCAGGTATTCTGGGTACTACTTATACTGGAGGGCAAATTTCTGGTGCAATAGTAAATAATACATTTAGTATTAATAACTACGATCCTAAGACTCCACTCAATTTGACGTTCTTTTTACCAGATGGTTCGACTTATCCTGTATCTGCTCCAGCCAATCATTATGGAACTAATAATTCAGGGACTGCCTTTATAAATCCGGCAGTATCGGCAAATGATCAATTCCAGTTGATACTGACTAATGGATCTACTTATAATTGGACAAGTAATTCACCAATAAACTTTATTCATATGGTTTTTGATTCAGCTGTAACTGTATTAAATACTCATGAAGCTTATTCTTGTATGAAGTATGGTATCAACTTTCCTGGAGGAAATGGTTTAGTATCTTCATCTGGTTCATGCTCAGTTGCGCCTAGTAGTGGGCTAATTGAATCAACAGTTATTCCTAACTTCCAGATGACTAATAATTATACACAGCTATCTCCAATGGGAATAAATGGAATCACCAATCCAGATGAACCTAATCCATTGGCAAATGCTAAATTCTGGACACCTAATAGTCTGATTTCCACTTTAGGTACGCCGTTTGATCATCCTGACATGTTTGTAGTTGGCAATATAATTGCTCTTTGCACTTTTGAAAATTCATTGCAAAATGGTACCAACTCAGGAAAATGTCCTACCTTCTAAACTAATCTTACTGTTATGCCACGAGATTTTTCTCGTGGTTTTTTAATGTTTGTTAAACTGATGAGAAGTGCTAAAATAGTGGGGTTATCAAATTTAGTATGCGGAAGAGAAAATGATTGTTTTTGAGGTTATCGGTGGATTAATCCTGTTTGCCTTTCTGAGTTTAATGAGTTTTATCATACTTCCAAGCCTGTTAGGTTGCTTTGGCTTTATCCTGTTTTTAATAGTTTTTATTGCATTAATGGTGGCTTTTAGCGCTAGTATTGGCTGGTTTATAGTTTTTGTAATCGCCTGCTATGCTCTTGTTGCCGTTATTCGGGTAGTTCGCTATTCGCAGTTGCCAGATTATGATAAATATTTGACAGAAAATCTTAATGTTTATAATGATGGACAGGTACATTGCTGCAACTGTGGTTCAGCTCAGTTAATGCACGTCGGACTATTTGGGTTAAGAAGTAAACTGCGTTATTATATCTGTATGAGCTGTCGTAAGCATTTATACAGATTTAAGGTACTATAACAATGAGACAATTACTACTAGATACTGAAACGACTGGATTTGAGCCAGGAGAAGGTCACCGAATCATTGAATTTGCGGCTTTGGAAATGATTGATCGTAAGCTTACCGGAAATTCCCTACATCTATACTTTAATCCTGAACGGGATATTCCCCAAGAAGCAACTAATGTCCACGGTATAACTATGGAGCAGGTTGCAAATGAAGCACCATTTCGTGAGCGTATTGATGAAATTCTAAACTATATTGAGGGTGCTGAGTTAATCATACATAATGCAAAATTTGACTTAAAATTTCTTGATCATCATTTTCTAGAGTTAGGCAAGAAAAGTACTCTTGAATATGCTGCAAACTCTATTGACACCCTCACGATGGCACGTAAGAAGTTTCCTGGTGCTAAAAATAGCCTTGATGCATTATGTGATCGCTTTAAGATTGATCGCAGTAATCGTACTTATCATGGTGCATTAATCGATTGCGAACTGCTTGGATTTGTGTATCTTGAGTTGACTAAAGAGCAAATCAGTTTACTTGCTGAAGAAGAAGTGAAACAGCAAAAAAAGAGAAAAACGTACAAACAAATTGATATTTCAAATGACATTGTTGTCAAAGTATCAGCAACAGAGCTTAATGAGCATTTAGAGTATTTGAAAACTTTAGATAAAGCCAGTAATGGTAATTGTATGTGGTTTAATCAAGCAAAAGATTTTATTGAATCCTAGGGAGAAGATGAAGCAGGTTGTTATTATCCCATGTGCTGGGACTGGTAGCCGATTTAATGCGCCGATTGCTAAACAGTATCTACCATTACTTGATAAGACTGTTCTTGACTGGACGCTACAGGCGTTTACTAAGCTAGAAGCTATTGATGAAATATATGTTATCTGTCAGCAGGATGATGCTTATATTAATGATTATATTTCCCGTTATCCGAGTATTAATTTTCTTCGAGTCGGTGGTCTAACGAGAACTGATACCGTTAGAAATGCGCTGGAAAATATTGAATTGGCAGATAATGATTGGGTACTCGTTCATGATGCTGCTCGGTGCTGTATTGATTATCGCGATATTGAGCAGCTACTTATTCAACTAAAAGATCGTGAAATTGGCGGAATATTGGCAAGTAAAGCTACAGATACCCTAAAACAGGTCGATGCCAATGGTAATATTGTGAAAACAATTGATCGTACGGTTATTTATCAGGCTCAAACACCACAAATGTTTCGAAAGCATATCCTAGTATCTGGATTAAATTACTGTCGGGAAAAAAATATAACTATTACTGATGAAGCCAGCGCGGTTGAAGCCTTGGGTAGGGAAGTTGCTATTGTAGAATCTATTTATAGTAATCTGAAAATTACTTATCCAGATGATTTATTATTTGCTGCAAGCATTCTTGCCAGCCGTTTATGAGGAAATTATCAAGATGTTTAGAATTGGGCAGGGATTTGATCTGCATACTTTTATCGCCGGGAGACCTTTAATAATTGGTGGGATAGAGATACCTTACCATCTTGGACTTGCCGGGCATTCGGATGCGGATGTATTACTACATGCGATTATTGATGCATTGATTGGTGCGGCTGCGCTTGGTGATATTGGTAAGCTTTTCCCTGATAACGATGATCGTTTCAAAAATATTGATAGCAGGCTTCTTCTAAAAGAAGTCTATGAAAAAATTACTGATTTGGGTTACAAGATAAATAATATTGATTCCACTGTTATAATTGAAGCTCCGCGATTACGCGAGTATATTGATTTAATGCGGACATCTATTGCCGAAATATTAGGGTTACGTGATGAGCAGGTAAGCATTAAGGCTAAAACCAGTGAAAAAGTAGGAATTGTTGGGCGTGGAGAAGCTGCGATTGCAGAAGCCGTAGTGTTATTAATAAAATGATTATTGAATTGTGAGGAATATTGAGATGAATCAGGATGAATTAAAAAAGTTCGCTGGGAATTATGCGCTTAAATACATTGATCAGGATGACATGGTTATTGGTGTTGGTACTGGATCTACTGTAAAGTACTTTATTGACGGACTGGCAACTATTAAAAATAGAATCCAGGGCTGTGTTTCCAGTTCAGAGCAATCTACCAAATTGCTTAAAGAGTATGGTATTCCGGTTTATGATTTAAATAGTGTTGGTACTTTAGATATTTATGTAGATGGTGCCGATGAAATTAATCATCAGCTAAAAATGATTAAGGGTGGTGGTGCAGCACTCACGCGTGAAAAAATTATTGCTGCTGCTTCAGCTAAATTTATCTGTATTGCCGATGAGTCAAAGTATGTTGATTTATTGGGGGCATTTCCTTTACCTGTAGAAGTTATTCCTATGGCGCGAAGTTATGTTGCCCGGGAGTTGGTGAAACTTGGTGGTAATCCAGTTTGGCGTGAGAATGTTGTAACCGATAATGGTAACTGGATTCTTGATGTTCATAATCTGCAAATTTTAAATCCGATTGAACTGGAGCAGAAAATAAATAATATTGTTGGTGTAGTTACCAATGGGTTATTTGCAATCCGTGGTGCTAATGAGCTTGTACTTGCCAGATCTTCTGGAAATATTGACGTAATTAAATAATTCTAATCTTTTAGGGTAAAATTGCATGACTGAGAATTTTCTTGCAACTGTTGATTTGGGGTCAAATAGTTTTCGTTTGCTGATTGGTAAAATTAATGAGGATGGAACAATTGTTCCGATTGATCAGATAAAGGAAACAGTGCGTCTGGCAAGCGGACTTGATGCAAATAATAATCTTACCAAAGACTCACAGATGCTGGCATTGGAGGTATTGTCCAGATTTCATGAACGATTGAGTAATTTTCGTAAATCACAGGTGCGGGTGGTAGGTACCAGTACACTCAGAGTAGCCAATAATTCAGCTCAATTTATTGTAATTGCGAATAAGGCTCTAGGCTTTCCGATTGAGGTTATTTCGGGAAAAGAGGAAGCTCGTCTGATTTATATTGGAGCAATGCACTCACTTTCTTATACTGAAGAGAAAAGACTGGTTATTGATATCGGTGGCGGATCTACAGAATTTATCATTGGCACTGGTTATGAACCACAAATCATGGAAAGTGTTACAATGGGCTGCGTTTCTTATTCAGTGCGCTATTTCTCTGATGGGCAGCTAAATGAGACTAATTTTAATAATGCGATTTTGGCAGCTAGAAGCAAGATTCAGGCAATGGAGCATTTATTTGCCAAACATGACTGGCAGCTTGCAATTGGAACGTCTGGAACTGCTAGAACCCTCTATGATATGTGTCTCGAGAATGGTTTAGCCACCGAGATTACTTATGAGGGGATGTTGCAGCTTAAAAAAATGCTAATTCGCAATAAAAACATCAAAAACATTAGTATTGCAGGAATTAAGGAAGATCGTAAGCCCGTAATTGCTGGTGGATTATCAATAATGCTTGCGATATTTGAAGAACTTGGTATTCAAACAATGACAATTGCAGATGGTTCATTGCGTGAAGGTGTAATGTACGATTTGATGGGACGTAAAAGTAATGCTGATTTGCGTGAGGTAACCGTTTCTGAATTAAAGAAGCGTTATAAGCTCGATAAGGCGCAGGGAGATCGGGTATCTGCTTTAGCACTTTATCTACAACGCCAGCTGGTGCCAGCTGAAAAAACCAAAAAAGAGCGTCTGAAGCTGCTGGTGTGGGGGTGCGAGTTATATGAAATAGGTTTAAGTATTTCACATAATGACTATCATAAACATGGTGCATACATCTTGCAAAATTCAGATCTTGCTGGGTTTTCAAAGCCAGAGCAGACTATGATTGCTGAACTAGTAAGAGCACACCGAGGAAGCGTACCGAAAGTCTATGATAAATTATGCAAAATGTACCAGAATAAGCCAAAAGTTAGGATAGTCTGGGCATTAATTGCCTTCAGATTATCAGTGATTTTCAACCGTAGTCGGAAAAATCTTGATTTTGGGCAGTTAATTCGGGTTGAGAATGTCAGTAAAAATGGCTTCGATTTGTGCATTGATAATAATTGGATTGCCAATAATCCACTAACATTATTTTCATTAAATGAAGAACTAGCTGGTTGGAACCATTTTGGCTATGGTATTAAACTAGTAAATAAATAAAAAAGACGCATTAAGCGTCTTTTTTTATTTTAATTGATCAAGAATATGCGGGTTTTCAAGAGTTGAAATATCCTGAGTAATTTCTTCACCTTTGGCAAGGCTACGCAATAGTCTTCTCATTATTTTACCAGATCTGGTTTTGGGTAGGTTTTCCCCAAAGCGGATCTCATCCGGTTTAGCAAGTGCGCCAATTTCTTTGGCAACCCACTCCCGTAATTCGTTAACTAGGAAATCTTTTTCACTACCAGTAGGCAATTGTCCCTTGCAGACCACAAATGCAACTATTGCCTCACCTTTAATGTCATGTGGACGACCAACAACTGCAGCTTCGGCAACTCCCGGATGGGCAACCAATGCTGATTCAATTTCCATTGTTCCCAAACGGTGTCCAGATACATTTAATACATCATCAATTCGCCCGAGGATGTGATAGTAGCCCATGGTGTCGCGTGAGGCTGAATCACCGGCAACATAATATTTTCCATTCGCAATATCTTCAGGATAGTAAGCTTTGATAAAACGTTCCGGATTATTCCAAATGGTACGGATTTGTGATGGGAATGGTTTTTTAATAACCAGATAACCACCATTATTATCAGTAACCAGATTTCCGGCTTCATCAACAATATCAACAAAAATTCCTGGAATTGATCGAGTACACGAACCAGGTGTTAGAGCAGTTATTCCCGGGATAGGTGCTAGGATATGACTACCAGTTTCAGTTTGCCACCAAGTATCAACAATCGGGCATTTGCCTTTACCAATTGTTTCATGATACCACATCCATGCTTCAGGATTAATCGGTTCTCCTACTGAGCCAAGTAAGCGTAATGAGCTCAAGTCAAAGTTATTTGGTAAATCGCCTCCAGCCTTGATAAGTGCCCGGATTGCTGTTGGTGCGGTATAAAATATGGTAACTTTATGCGTTTCAATCATGCGCCAGAAGCGATCAGCTGCCGGAAAGGTTGGAATACCTTCAAAGACAATCTGGGTTGCTCCAACGGCTAGTGGTCCATAGCATAAATAAGTATGCCCGGTAATCCAGCCCACATCCGCAGTTGACCAGTAAATATCATTGTCCTTAATATCAAAAACCCATTTCATGGTAGTGATTGCACCAAGGAGATATCCACCACTGGCATGTTGTACTCCTTTTGGTGTACCAGTTGATCCTGATGTATAGAGGATAAATAATGGATGTTCTGCTTCAACCCATTCTGGTTCACACTCGTCTGACTGGTTTTTGATTACATCATGCCACCAAATATCACGTTTGTTATCCCATTCGACTTTTTCTCCAGTCCTACGATGGATTATAACTTTTTCTACCGATTCACAGCCGGGTAGCGATAGTGCTTCTTTTACATCCTGATTTAATGGAAATATTTTGCCGCCTCTTTTTTGTGCATCGGAGGTAATAACTATTTTTGCTTGTGCATCATGGATTCGTTCATGAATTGCCTTAGCCGAGAAACCGCCAAATACAACCGAATGAATTGCACCGATTCTGGCACAAGCCTGCATTGCTACAATTGCTTCAATACTGTTTGGCATATAAATAATAACCCGATCGCCTTTTACTACGCCCAGTGCTTTTAAGCCATTGGCAAAGCGTGAAACTTTTGTCAGAAACTCTTTATAGGTAATTGTTTCTATATGTCCAGCATCCGATTCAAAAATAATCGCAGTTTTATGTGGGTTATTTGCTACATGACGATCTAGGCAATTATAGGATACATTTAGTTTGCCATCTTCAAACCAAGTATAAAATGGAGGATTACTGTCATTAAGTGATTTGCTAAATGGTGCTTTCCAGTCTATGTACTGGCGAGCAAGATTAGCCCAATAGCCGGAATAATTATTAGTAGCATCAGCAACCATTTGCTGATATTCTTCTTCACTTTTAATATTTGCTTGCTTGGTGAATTCAGGGTTGACAGGGAATACCCGATTTTCAGAAAGTACTGACTGAATATTTGACATAAAGCCTCCATAAAGTTAATAGTTGATTAATACTGTTTTCGCCAACATGACACAATTCTTCCCCGTCATGTGCATGTGATTTTTCGTATTTGCTAGAGTATAACAGAAATAAAACTGATTATTTTTTGCGCTGCAAAAATGAAGCTAATTCCAGTTTTTTTGAGGGTTTATGCTTGTTATTGTTTTTTTGGCTTAGTTGGTTAAGTACAGGATATAGAGAAAAGCTTGCAAATTGAAAAAATACGTAGTATAGTCTTCAGTTTAAAAGCAAAACTGTAACTTAGAACATTTTGGGCTTAGTAAAATGGTTCTTAGTACTAGCAATTTTTCTTATCGAGTATGATGTGTCACCAGTCAAAAAAATTAAAATATTTATCACCTGCTTTATTTTAGTATGTGTTGGTTATAGCCTTGTTTCGCAAGGAGATTTGGCTAATAGTAATATAAATAATACTAATAATGCTCAAGCCAATAAAGATCAGAAGAGCGGCACTGATCGTTCAATTTTTGCTGTCAATTTTATTGATCCCGGAAAAACTAGCTCTAAAGCATTAGAAAATGGGATTGGCTATTTACGAAGGGTATCAGAATCTGAGAATCCAAACTCCTCAAAAAATAAGCTAGATAAAAAAAACAATAGTTTTAATGTTAACTTTGATGAAACAGTAGTTAGCGTATATATAGAAAGTCATGACCGCAATGAAGATAACACTGGAAACTCTCTGATAATCAATGATGGTTTTTATTTAAGAAATAATTCTTTAGCTACTGAGTCTGGTAATGAAAGTGTTGAAACTATTTTTGTAACCGATGATGTTATGAATCAGTTAATTAGTTGTCGTGATAATAATGGTAGCTATAAATGTCATACTGCCGTCAGCAATCTAAATCATCCGCAGGATCTGCTGGTTATCAATAATTATTTATATATAATCAATGCACACAATACTGGTGAAAGTGGCGATGTTACAAGATGTAATGTCACTAATCAGGGGTATATTGATAGTTGTGGTCAAGAGAGAATCAATATTATAAACCCGGTGTTTTTTTACTATAATCCTCCTAATATTAATATTAGTGGTTTTGAGTATTCTGGTAGTGGGCGAACGACGCCTCGTAATGCAATTCAATGTATTATGGATGCTAAGGGAAACCTTATCAACTGTAATCCCGATAATGAAACTCTTAGTGCCTTCTATTATTCAAAATACTATAAGGGTAATTACTATCGGACTAATTCAGGTACCACAGATTCGTATATAGATAAATGCGCGTCTATAGATGCTACAAGGTGTATTAGTATGCCAAATGCGCATTTAGTTTATCCCTTAAGCTTAAGTATAAACCAAGATAGGATATTTGTATCAAATGCAAAACCAGCAAATATCAAGCCAGATATATTAAAGTGTAGCATGGATATGAGTAAATGTGATGTTGTAACAAACAGTATTACTAGTCCGATGTGTGTTGGGGTATTTAATTTCAAACGTACTTCAAATGGAGATTAGCCTTTGGGTTTGCTGATTTTTTGTATAAATTAGCGTCTCAGAATTAGACTTACATAACTTAATTAATGATTTGATCAGGTACACCACTTGAAATATTGGTGTAACCTGATGTTTTTGACCCTATTTGATTAGCTGGCTTTGTGAGAATTTTTTAGCAAGATAGAATCATGGCTATGTTTTTTGGCAAAGATAAGTCCAAAAGCAGCAATAATTGCAATTGCGCTCAGATAGATTATTGGAGTGGTATAAATCCCACCAACCCCTGATTTAATTGAACTACTGATAATGATCGGTGCTAATCCACCAAAAATAGTAAAGCCAATATTGTAAGACATCGCGACCCCTGTTAGCCTGATTTTTGCAGGAAAGAGACTTGTGATTAGTAATGGAATAATCATGGCAGCAATTCCTTCTAAGATACCGAGGGTGATAACGCCAGAAGATATAAAGCTATTAGCGATTAACCAGTAACTTACTGGAGTTAGCAAAATGGTTGCAATTAGCAGATATTTAAGGATAGAATAAGAGGATATATGGTTGGCAATTCTTCCGGTATAATAGATGGTAATAACATTAAAAATCATTGCCACTGGCATGATATGGCTAATTGTTTTGCTATCAATTTTTATAATTTCATGCAGGTAGGTTGGCATGAATACTATGGCAGCAACTACCAGACCAGACATGATTGCCGTTACAGTTATACCTGCTAATAGCTGTTTCGGATTATTTTTGAATAGATATACTAGTGGAAAATCCGGTTTGTCGTGAATGCGTTGAAAGGCATTCGTCTCTTGTAGTGTTTTACGAATTTTGTAGCTAATCAGGCATAATGCTCCACCAAAAATAAATGGTAATCGCCAACCATAATCAGCCAGCTCTGCTGGTGTTAGGATCGTATTCATTAACTGGTTAATCAGCATCCCCAGTAATAGACCAGAGTTAACACCCGTCATGGTAATGCCAAAGCCTGAGCCTTTTTTATGTGGCATAGTCTCACTAATATACACGTAAGTACTTGGTAACTCACCGCCGAGGGCTAGTCCTTGAGTTAGGCGTAGCACTAGCAGTAAAATCGGGGCTGCTACACCAATTTGTGAATAGGTGGGTAGAATACCAATCCCAAGTGAAGAGAGTCCCATTAAGATAATAGTAATGATTAAAACTTTTTTTCTTCCATGTTCATCTCCAACGTGGCTAAATATCATTCCACCAATTGGTCTAGCAATGTAACCAAGCACAAATACTACATAGCTTTCGATAACTGAAAGTAGCTGATTATCGCCCGGGAAAAATTGATGGGCAAAATATACTGAGAATATGCCATAAATTATAAAATCATAAAATTCAAGCATACCGCCTAATGCTGCGAGTCCTACGATTTTCTTTTCCTGCTTGGTTAGTGCCAAATTTTTACTCATTAAAGCAACCTTTATTTCTAATTAAATTAACATGATTTTAACAACAATGACTTAAAAATTCAGGTTTTGTTTAATTTAAATAAATCATTTGTGATAAGATTAAAATATCATTTGACTTTGGCTTTTGTAGAATCATATGGAATTTAATTAACATGCAACTCAACAAACAAACCGATTATGCGTTAAGAATATTGATTTATCTGGCGATGATGGAGGGTAATCATCTAGTAACTGTTGATGAGCTTAGCCGGAAATTAAATATTGCTCGCAACCACCTTACCAAAATCGTGAGTAAGCTCTCCAAGCTCCGTTACATATATACCTTTCGTGGTACTCGTGGTGGAATGAAGATTCATCCTCGTGCATATGAACATGATATTGCACGGATAATCAGTGAATTTGAACCTACTTTTACTGTTGTTGAATGTAACACTTCTGATTGTAGGATGACTGGCTTATGTGAATTTAAGAATATTTTGGATAAAGCTAGCAATCAATTTATAAAGACACTTCGGCAATATACACTTAGTGATTTAGTTCCCAAAGATAAAGAGGCTAGTGAAATACTATTTGAACGATTTGCCAAATTATAGTGGTTAATTAGT
>JBDHRI010000046.1:0-13751 GCA_039807465.1 Burkholderiales bacterium
ATGGTTGAAGCGCTTGATTATGTTGGGATATTGACAATAGAATTTTTTGTAACTACTGATAGTCGCTTACTTGTAAATGAGATTGCCCCAAGACCCCATAATTCAGGGCATATCACGATTGAATCGTGTATAACTTCGCAATTTGAACAACAGCTACGAGCTGTTTGTGGGCTACCTTTAGGTGATACTGAGATCAAGATACCCGGTGCGATGCTAAATCTTTTGGGCGATGTATGGCTTGATAATCAAGATGCCTTCGCCAAATTATGTGCTGATACGAATGCCAAATTTCATTGGTATGATAAGCAAGAAGCAAAAAAAGCTCGTAAAATGGGACATTTGTCCCTAACCGGTGAGAATCGCTTATTACTTGAAGACAAAGTCGAAAAGTATAAGCAAATCCTTAATTGTATTTAAGTTAGCTGTACTTTCTGATCGTAAAGTCATGTCTGATATTTCAGGGCTGTTATATCTAACTCAACATACCAGCTTTGATGAATAAAATGTTATTTATAAATTCATCAGATGTATTATAATTCCAAATTACTCTATTCAAACCATTTAAAGTTCTGAATTACTACTACGCTATTGGCAATGCCTAGCTTTGCACTTTTGTTGTTTGAACAGATTTATTGATAGATTAACTGCCATACAAATTGTATGTAGAAATCTAGCTTTCTTGTTTTATTTGGAAGGTCTTGATTATGGCAAAGTTTAGTTACCCTCGGGGTGTAATTGCACTATCTTCAGTAGAAATGTGGGAGCGGTTCAGCTTTTACACAATGCAAAGTTTACTTGTATTATATGCAGCAGCAAAAGTTACCGAAGGCGGACTTGGTTGGACTCAGGCAGATGCATTGCGTTTGGTGGGGTACTACGGCGCATTGGTATATGTCTCGCCGATAATTGGTGGTGTCATAGCTGATAAAGTTATTGGTAGAAAAATGGCTGTTTTGCTCGGATCTTTCATTATGATGTGCGGGCATGCATCGCTAGCTTTTCCCGGTGAAAAAGCCATGTACCTTGGATTGGCTTTGTTAATCACGGGTTGTGGTTTGATGAAACCAGCCATTAGTGCCATGGTTGGAGAGTTTTTCAAACCCGGTGAAACTTCTCGTAAAGAATCATCATTTGCCATATTTTATATGTCTATTAATATCGGCGGCTTTCTGGGACCAATGATTGGCGGGGTAGTTCAGGAAAAGTATGGTTATGATTATGCATTTGCAATGGCTGCATTTGGTTTGCTGATTGGTATTATTAATTTTCAGGTTGCAAAAAATCGAAGCCTCAAAGATGTTGGAAACTTGCTACATAAATCCGAACATGTGAAAGTGCCTTGGACAGCAGTAGAAAAGAAAAAAGTTGCGGTGTATCTTGGTCTTTGTGTAAGTAATATATTCTGGAATGTTATTTACGTATTACCATATGGCTTACTTACGTTATATGCAGACAAAAATATTGATCGGGCTATCGGTAGTTTTACCATTCCATCCACTTGGTATTATGGAATGTATGGTTTATTGATCATCATCTATTCACCAATTGTGGCTACTTTTTACCAATGGTTTAAAAATAAGACAGGTAGTGATTTGACCCTTAGTCGGAAATTGGCAATCGGTTATGTATTGGTTGCCGCCGGAAGTCTAGTTTTATTGCCACTTGTAAAGGCTATTGGAGCAAATCCGCATTATATTGGTAGTTCAGGTTATATTATAGGTTTTTATACGTTTTTTTCATTAAGCGAGTTGTTAACATTGCCAGTATTGTTGGCAGCCGCAACAACTTTTGCTCCACATGGTTATTCTGCTACTCTGGTTTCATTAAATATGGGGATTTCTTGGGCTATTGGAGCTTGGATTGGCGGGGAGTTTGGAGCGCTGACTCAAGAAATGAATCCGGTAATTCTATTTTGGTGGGTAATCGGATTATGCATAGTTTTTGCAGTTGGGCATATGCTTACTGATAAAAAAATCGAGAAAGTTATTCAGTCTTAGATTTATGGATAATTTTTTACTTTCATTATTTCTTACCATTTTAATACTAAGCCTCTGGATATTACCAAATGTATATGCAGTGGCTGGTACTTTATTGCTTGCAGTTTATGCCAGCTATCTAAATGAAATTAGTTTCTCTTCGGTAATTATTATCATGATCTTAACCTTCGCGGGTTATCATTTTATTCAGCGTGATGGAGATAAAAGTACCGTATTAAGAATCATCTTACTTATGCTGGTATTTTGGGCATTGTTTAGTGAAGATTATGAAGGGCGAGTATTAAGTTGGTCTGGACAGTTGGAGTTATTAAAATCTCAGCAACGCTTTATCATAAACCTTAATTTTGAAAAAATTCTAGCAGCGATACTTTTAGCTGCATATCAATTTAATCCCAAGTTATCTTTAAAATATTGGAAAGAAGTATTCACCTCTGCTTGGTCAATTCTATTCCTTGTTTATATTGTATTGCTAATTCCTTTGATTGTAATGTTATACATCTTTATGGATTTGAATATAGGTAGCTTACACCTAAGTACCTTGGTCTTAAATGCTTTTTTAATTGCTTTTGCAGAAGAGGTTCTATTTCGCGGGATTCTACAAAACTGGCTAATTCAAGTTGTTCGCATCAAAATTGGACCAAGTATGGGATGGATAGCAATTTTGATAGTAAGCATAGTTTATGGTTTATTTCATGTTAAATTTGGAATTTTTATTGGGCTTTTTAGCTCCTTTGTGGGCGGTGCATATGGATATATATATAGAAAATCAGGTAAAATCGAGGTGGCTATCTTGATGCATTTTGCAATTAGCCTGACTTTCTGTCTGGTGTTAGCTTTTTATGGGCTTGGAGATTTTTTACCAGTAATGATTTATTAAATCTGCGGTTAGTATAACTTAGTATAGTTTTCATTTTAATTATTTATTTTAAATATAAGGGTTTTATATGAGCATCTTGGAAATCAGAGTTCCTGATATTGGTGGACACAGTGATGTAAATGTTGCTGAAGTATATGTAAAAGTTGGCGATAAAATAAACATTGATGATAACTTGATTATGCTTGAGACAGACAAGGCAACAATGGAAGTTCCAGCGGATAAGGTTGGAACGATAACTGAGGTTCTGGTTAAAGTTGGGTCAAAAATAAATGAAGGTGATGTGATAATTAAAGTTGAAGCTGCTGGTCAGTCTGATGCAGCACCAGCTTCAGCAACTAAAGAAGCACCAACAAGCAAAAGTGCCGCTCCAGTGATTGCGCCAGAGGCTGCTACTGCTCCAGCTCCTGTTGCTGGCGAAATTAGTTGTGATGTTGTTGTGCTTGGTGCTGGTCCTGGCGGTTATACTGCTGCATTCCGTTCCGCAGATCTGGGTCTAAATACTGTATTAATTGAGAAGCATCCAACGTTAGGCGGAGTTTGTCTTAATGTTGGTTGTATTCCATCAAAAGCGTTGTTACATGTGGCAAAAGTAATAAATGAAGCGGATGAGATGAGTCATCATGGGGTTTCTTTTGGTAAACCAGCGCTTGATATTGATAAAATTCGTGATTTTAAATCAGGGGTGGTTGGTAAATTGACAAAGGGACTTGATGGATTGGCAAAGCAGCGTAAAGTTCAAAAAGTTCAGGGTTTAGCAAGATTTACCTCACCATATACCATCGAAGTAGATACCGCAGAGGGTAAAAAGACAGTTCGTTTCAAAAATGCAATTATTGCAGCTGGATCACATTCTTTTAAAGTTCCAGGGTTTCCGTTTGATGATCCGCGAGTGATTGATTCAACTGGGGCATTGGCATTAGAAAGTGTTCCTGAAAGAATGTTGGTGGTTGGTGGTGGTATTATTGGGCTGGAAATGGCTGAAGTATATTCTACACTAGGTAGTAAAATTACAGTAGTCGAGCTTGGTGATGGATTGATTCCGGGGGCGGACCGGGATGTTGTGAAAATCCTTGAAAATCGCATCAAAAAACGCTATGAGGCAATTCTTACCAAAACTAAATGTGCTAAAGTTGAGCCAAAAGTTGATGGTATCTGGGTTACTTTTGAAGGTCCCGGAGCGCCAACAGAACCTCAGAAATTTGATAAAATTCTAGTTGCAGCTGGACGAAGACCAAATGGGAAAACTATTGGTGCTGAAGCTGCTGGTGTAATTGTACAGGATAATGGTTTTATCCCGGCGGATAAGCAGCAGCGTACAAATGTTTCGCATATTTACGCAATTGGGGACGTAATTGGTCAGCCAATGCTTGCTCATAAAGCGGTGCATGAAGGGCGTGTTGCTGCAGAAAACTGTGCAGGGATGAAATCCTTCTTTGATGCGCGGGTTATTCCTGGTATTGCTTATACTGATCCTGAAGTTGCATGGGTTGGGGTAACTGAGACTGAAGCAAAAGCACAGGGGCTAGAAATTGAAGTTGGTAAATTCCCATGGGCAGCCTCTGGACGTGCATTAGGTAATGGACGTGATGATGGCTTTACCAAAATTATCACGGATAAAAATACCCATAAAGTAATTGGGGCGGCAATTGTAGGTGCTGGAGCAGGAGAGCTTCTGGCTGAAACTTGTCTTGCAATTGAAATGGATTGTGATATCCATGATGTTGCTTTGACTGTACATGCTCACCCGACTTTATCTGAATCGGTTGCCTTTGCTTGTGAGATAGTTGATGGCTCGATAACGGATTTATATATGCCAAAAAAGAAAAAATAATTTAACTTTCGTTTTATAATCAAGTATAATAGATAGCAGGCTTTTACGCCTGCTTCTATTATTTTAAGATGATGCCTTTTTCGGGAAAAGCACATGACTAAAACTGCACATGTTATACGGCATATAACTTATGAAGATTTGGGTACCTTTGAACCAGTCCTGATTGACTATGGCTATAAAATTAAATATTTTGATGCTGGATATGATGACTTTCTCCAGCTAAATGATAATCCAGCTGATTTATTGGTGTTAATGGGAGGTCCTATCGGTGTTTATGAAGATGCTGATTTTCCTTTTATTCGTGATGAGCTTTCGGTTTTAAGGCATAGATTAGCACTAAGACTACCTATTTTAGCTGTGTGTTTGGGTGCTCAGATGTTAGCAACTGCATTGGGTGCTAAAGTCAAGATGAATACTCGCCCCGAATTGGGATGGAGTAGGGTAAAGATTATGCCACATCCTGAACATGATTATTTTCGCTACCTTGAAGATGTTGAAGTTCTTCATTGGCATCAAGATACATTTGATTTACCGGATAGAGCTATTTTGCATGCTTCAACGAATGTTTGTAAGAATCAAGCTTTTACTGTTGGAAATAATATTCTAGGGCTTCAATTTCATCCTGAAGTAAATGCAAGGGGAATGGAGCGTTGGTTTATTGGTAATGCACATGAATTGGATGGTATTAATAATGTAACCCTGCAAAGTCTAAGAATGCAAACCAAACAGTATTCGCCTGCTTTAGAAAAAGCAACTCGCAGATTCCTCTCGGGATGGCTGGATTCATGGCAATCAGGCAGATAAATATTGAGGGATATCGTTCTCTCCAAAAAATAGAACTAGAATTATCTTCGCAGGTTAATTTAATTACAGGACCAAATGGTTCTGGCAAGAGTAATATTTATAAGGCTATCAGGCTTGTTGCCCAAGCACCTCGAGGACGCTTTGCTGACTCCCTGGTCAAAGAAGGTGGGATGCCATCTATAATGTGGGCAGGTGAGCGAAGAAGAGCTAATTTTAGCAAAGAGGAGATTAGGCTTCAGATTGCTGTTGAGACTGATACCTTTTCTTATTCTCTTGCTTGTGGATTTCCTCCAAATAAACCTCCAAGTATGTTTGCACTAGATCCTGAGATTAAAGAAGAGTTTGTCTGGCTTGGGCAGAAACGCAGACCCTCTACAACAATTCTTGAGCGTAAGCAAAATACTGCGTTTATAACTGATATGGAAGGTACGAGACAAAGCTATCCTTTTTGTCTGAATTTTTCAGAATCAGTTTTATCTCAATTAAAAGATCCTCATAAATATCCAGAAATTATGTCTTTGGCATTGGAATTATCTAACTGGCGGTTTTATCATAATTTTAATACAAATGAAGATTCTATTATCCGCTATCCGCGGATTTGTACTAGAACATCAGTGCTTGCTGATGATGGTAATGACCTTGCTGCTGCATTACAAACAATATTGGAAATTGGCGATGAGGAAAAGCTTCATTATTTTATAGAGCTTGCATTTCCTGGTTCCAGATTAATTATTCGAGATTCTTATGGGAATGCTAGTTTTGATATATTATTTGAAATGCCAGGAGTTTTGCGTCCACTTGCAATAAGAGAGTTCTCCGATGGAACAATTCGTTACTTATGTCTTTTGGCTGCATTGCTAAGCCCAAGACCGCCAAGTGTTATGGTCTTAAATGAACCAGAAATGAGTCTTCATCCGGAATTAATTGAGCCGCTGGCATTATTAATTGCTGAAGCTGGGTTAAATTCGCAAGTAGTAATTACTACTCATTCTGGATTATTGCAGAAATATCTTCTTCAACAGGAATTGAAAGTAAAAGTAATAAATCTGTATATGGATAAATTTGGTACTTCAATTAATAATGATATAGATATAAAAAAAGATGAGTAATAAAACTCATCTTTTTTTATTATGTTTTAATGCTTAGAATGCAAATTTCATACCAGCAAGTAATGCATTTGAGTTTCCAAGAGCATTATTAGAGCCGAAGTAGTATAGGTCAGTTACATTAAATGCTACAGATTTAGTAAGATTAATGTCAAAACCACCACCCACTAATATCTGCCATCCAGCCGCTGTGGCATTATTAATTGGATAATTAGAATTTACCGTACCACCACCATTAACGTTAATTGCACCAGGTGTTTGATAAGCACCACCAGCCTGAGCAAATAAATCAAACATGTCGCCAAGAGGTAAAATTCCTTTAAGCGATAAATCATACATCTGTACATTCTCATTAATAGCACCACCAGATTGAGTAATACCAGTAGTACCAACCTCAATTGCGAAGCCCGGAGTAATTTGGTAACCGCCATCCAAACGAAAAGCCATAGCAGGAGATGCAATATCATTCCAACCTGCACCTGCACCAACGCCAACATATAAACCATTGTCAGCAAATGCTGAAGCTGCCGTCAAACCTAGTAACAAACCTAAAATCTTTTTCATATTTAATTCCTTCATTTACAATCAACTGGGTTATAGTCCCTGCTATATACATGGCAACTTGGTTACTTTGACCGTGTTACCCTCATAGACAATAATATAACATATAGTTTCTGAATTTTTCATCTTTTGGGCTTATTTAAAGTGAAAAAAAGATGTTTTTTTATAGAGGTGTTGTATTTCTACAACTATTCAAACCTGATACCTAGTATTTCATATTCTTTAATTCCATTGGGAACTTTTACTTCAACCACATCACCACAGGTTTTACCAATTAAACTTCTTGCTACCGGGGTATTTACCGAAATTTTTTTATGTTTGATATCGGCTTCATCATCACCAACTATTTGGTATTCTACCTCTTCCTCGCTCTCCATGTCTAGCAGATCAATTATTGCGCCAAAAACTACTCGACCATCACTATTTAATTGACTTGGTGTGATAATTTCAGCTCGAGATAATTTTGCTTCAATTTCTGCGATTCTGGCTTCAATAAATGCCTGTTTTTCTTTAGCTGCATCATATTCAGCGTTTTCAGAGATATCACCATGACTTCTAGCTTCAGCAATAGCCTGAATAACAGCACTACGTTCTGCACCTTTTAAACGAACCAACTCTTCCTCGAGTAGTTTTGCCCCATTTTGGGTCATTGGAATTCGTTGCATATCTTTTTCCAAAATTTATAAATAAATATTCAATATTACTTTATGCAATTAAAAAACCGAGAGCATAAACTCTCGGTTTTAATCTATGATTTAGATTTAAAGTGGATTAGTTACCAACTTTAGATGAATTCATAGAAGCATTTTTCTTATGGTGATGCTTTTTAGCAGGACCAGAAGATGCTTTGTGTTGTACAACAACTAGATCATTGTTAGAAGCAGGAGCTTTATCAGATGAACATGCAGATACAGCAACTGCACCAGCGATAAGAGTAACTAGTAATTTTTTCATTCAATTTACCTTAAGAAAATGTTAATTATTTAGAAGCTGCTTCTTTTGATGCTGCTTTTTTGTGTGATTTTTTAGCTTTGTGTGATTTTTTGTGAGCTTTAGATGCAGCTGGTTTAGTAGCAGCTTCAGGAGCAGAAGCTTCAGCAGCAAAAGCAGAAGTAGCGAAAGCACCAGCAATCAAAATAGCCAATAGTTTTTTCATGAAATTTCCTTAGAAAACAATTTTTTATATATAAAATATCGCTTGTTATAATTAAACGATCAATAACACGTGGCAGTATTATACATTACATTTTATATGTTTGCAATATAATTTTCATTTTTATTCTCTAGAGTGTTATATGTGAATACTTATAGAAACGCTGAAAATGCTGTGCAAGAATGAATTTGGGTTGTTGTTTTATGTTGCGCTGCAAAATGATTAGTTGGATAATGCTTTTACTAAAAGTGATAGAATAATGTCCGAGTTTAATTATCGGATATTATGTGAAGGAGTTTATAAAATGGATTGTTGTGATACAAATTTCTATTTCCCACAAGTTTTAGTGGGTCAGGAAGCGCCAGATTTCACTGCCGCTGCAGTTTTAGGTTCTGGTGAAATAGTTGATAATTTTAATTTTAAAGAAGCTACTAAGGGTAAATATGCTGTAGTTTTCTTTTATCCACTTGATTTTACTTTTGTATGTCCTTCTGAATTAATCGCATTTGATCACAGATTAGCTGAATTTAAAGCGAAAAATGTAGAAGTAATTGGGGTCTCTATTGATTCGCATTTTACACATGCAGCATGGCGTAATACTCCTGTTAATCAAGGTGGTATTGGTCAAGTAGGTTATACTCTTGTTGCTGATATCAAGCATGAAATTTGCCAAAGCTTTGGAGTTGAAGCGGCTGGTGGTGTTGCATACCGTGGGTCATTCCTTATTGACAAAAATGGTGTTGTACGTCATATGGTTGTAAATGATCTTCCATTAGGGCGTAATGTTGATGAAATGTTGCGTATGGTTGATGCACTTCAGTTTACCGAAGAACACGGCGAGGTTTGTCCAGCTGGTTGGAATAAAGGTAAGGCAGGTATGAAAGCATCCACTCAAGGAGTTGCTGATTATCTGGCTAATCATGCAAAAGATCTGTAATCAGATTTAAAAAGTTACTTTCTTCATATAAAGATCCCACTTCGGTGGGGTTTTTATTTTTATAGAGCAATTTATGCGCACCAAAGAATTAGTTCTGAAACTTGACCAATTATTAGCAATTGAACGCTATAGTGATTACTGTCCAAATGGGCTACAAATTGAGGGAATTGATACTAGTTCAAAAATTATTACTGGTGTTTCTATTTCTCAGGAGCTGATTGATTGTGCTATTGAAAAAAAAGCTCATGCAATTCTAGTTCATCATGGAATATTCTGGAATAAGTCTCCTTATCCAATAACTGGAATAAAATATCAAAGAATCTCCAAGTTAATCAAAAATAATATAAATCTGATCGCCTACCACTTACCGCTAGATAATCACGCGCAATATGGTAATAATGCTCAATTGGGGCACTTATTAGGAATTAAACCACTTTTTACTACTGGTGAGCAGGGGTTAATATGGGTTGGTGAATTGTCTACGGAGCAATCTATTGCTGAGTTTACCCAATTGTACCAGCAAGAAACAGGACATCAACCTTTGTGGTTTGGTAATTCTAAGAAGAAAATAAGTAAAATTGCCTGGTGTACTGGTGGAGCTGACTCAATGTTTGAAACAGTATTAAATCTTGATGTTGATCTCTATCTTACTGGTGAAGTAAAGGAGCCAATAAAACATTTGGCTGAAGAGAGTGATACGATCTTTGTTGCTGGCGGGCATTATGTGACAGAGCGGTATGGTATTAAGGCATTAACAAAATACATACAACAAGAATTGCTGCTTGATGCTGAATTTATAGACATCTATAACCCGATTTAATTTATTGTTTATTATCAATTTTTAACATTAATATTCCTCAATGTTTTTACACAACGTGTCTGGGATTTGTAATGCTACGGCATGTCCGCTATTGTTGACTTTGATAATCGTTCCGTTTGGGTATTCTTTAGCTATGGTTAATGCAGTATTTTGATTAATAATTGTATCATTTATTGGTAAATAAAATGTGGCTGGTGTGGTTGCAATTTTAAATTGTTCTCCGACTGCCAAATTGGTTACCCATTCGCCAATTGCTTTTCCTTGAGCATCACGTACTAGCTTTTCAGGGAAAATTTCTTCGAGCTTACTTTGAATAAACTGTGATTTATAATATTTTAGACTATCTGGCTGGTAATTGTATAAATTATTATTCAGGACGTAGTTTAGAACATCATTATCTGTCTTAAATGGTGCATGTTCAGGCATCGGTTGAATTAATTTCGTTTTCCCTCCAGTAGGTAACACAGGCGACAGTAAAATTAGGTTTTGATATAGGTTTGGGGATTGAAAGCTTGCTTCTAGTGCGATTGCTCCACCCATTGACCAACCAAGAAGCTGAGCATTTTTTAGATTAAGTTTATCAACTAGCTGGTTTACGTCGCTAGCCATTGATTTAATTGAAAGCTTAGTTACATCGTATTTGCTAGCTGTGTTTATACCTTGATAGTCAAATAAATACACTTTATGATTAGCGGCTAGGCAACCAATGAATTCTTTACTCCAGAAATTGCTTGTTGTAGCATAGCCTGTTAGTAATACTATCGGTTCCCCCGTTGTTCCCGTCTGATAGTAGTGGATCTGATGTCCATTAATGTTGATTAAATTGCTATATAAATCTTGTGCCATTATTATTTGAATTATTCCAAATAGGATTGCTGTCAATTTCCATTGTATTGATTTCATCATTTTTATATTCCATCCTGATTTGTATCTTATCCACAGCTTATAAAAGTTTAAACGTAAGTTATATTATCATTTATTTGGTTTTGCCGGGAGCAAATTTGATTATCGAGACAAAATGGTATCTAAATTAAAACAACGCTTCAGTAGTAAGAGGGTTCAGGCTATAATCGCTATCTGGATATTAAAGAGTCAATTAATTTATGTTAAGCTATACCATATCATTATTACGTAAAGCACCATTTCGAGAGTTCGAGAAACAGAGTCTCTGGGTAATTTTCTCTACGATATATTTTGATATGTACGATATGGCTTTGTACATGGGTTATGCTATTTATCTAACTCCGGCATTATTACCTAGCGTTCACTTTTATCAGGCTGGGTTTATTTTCTCGATTATATTATTTTTTAGCCAATTAGCTAAAGTTCTTGGATTTGTTCATTTCAATATGGCGACTAAGAAAAATAGCTTTCACCCCTACAGAAGGTTATTATTTATTGGGGCGGGTTATTTACTAATTTTTATAGCAATTTCAGGGGTAATTCCGTCTAAATCTGCTATCGTTGTATTTGTATTAGTAAGGGTATTACAGGGATATTTTATGGGGTTGGAGATTGCATCAATTGTAAATTTTGCCAGCATTTCCCTGTCGCGTAAATACCATAGTTTTTTATACTATTTTATTGTGTTTTCCAGTGAGCTTGGAACGGTGGTATGCATTTTTTTCAATCGTCTTTTGGTAACCCACGATATGGGATTTGTAATGAATGATAAATCTTGGGAATTACAGACGATAATTGGAGCTTGCTTTGCTATGATGCTTGCTTTTGCGCGTTTTATCTATCCACTAAAACAGAAGTCGTTTTATAGTTTTACCGTATGGAATTTTGTCGAAACAATAAAACATGATGGGGTAAATATTTTACTGCGCTCAACAATAGTACTATGCCATGTTTTATTAATATTTGTAGTAATTTTTCGGGTACCAACGCTGCTACATTTGGGGCTTGGTTGGTCAATTAGTGAAGTAAACCATCTTGTCCTTTTTATGGCAGGCTTTGCTTTTCTAGGAACGAATACAGTTACGATTTTTACCCGTTTTATTGAGCCATTTCAGATAATTCGAGCATTTTTTCTGATAAGTATCGGCGTAGCTATACTTTGGTTATTACTTGGGGATAATCAGAATCATTACATGTATTCGCTTACCGCATATACTATGGCTTATATTTATGGGGTATTTATTCGCGTGACTCCATTATACTTATATCATGTAAAAGATATACAGCAGCGGCGGTGGTTAATTAGCCGCTATCTCGCATATGTTTTTACTTATTCTGTTTTAGGACCTTTATCTGTTTTAATGTTAGATTTGTCCCATTTTATCCGTCATGCATATTATGACAATGGTCCTCCTTTTGTATTGTTATTTGCATTTATAGTTGGTTTGATCAGTTTATCATTTTATTCTAAACGGATTGAAGCAACCTAGAACTGTAGCAATATTGCATATTTATAATTAGTAACTTTGTTGTAATTATGGTTGTTTGTTGTATAAAAGTAAACAATTATCCATTTTGGCAGAATTTTGTTTTTATGAGTTGTGCTAAAATTTTAATTGCAAAATTTATTGGAGGCTTTTATATGAAACTAAAAAATATAGGATTATTATCAACCCTTGCAGCAGGACTGTTGGTAGCATGTAGCAATGGAAGCTCATCTTCCGGTTCAGGTATTCAATATACAACTTTAAATTATTCTGGAACTCTTCCATCTGGTGGTATTGTTGGTTTAACTGGTATTCGTCAGGTTGGCAGCAGTAGTAGTGTTTATATTACGGGCAGCTATGCTATAGAAAGCTTTAATCATGGTACCTTGTATGTTGGTCCAGTTACAGGCGGCGGAACCTATTATGTTTATGATTACCCATCTTCACTTAATGAATCTCCTACGGCTGGGACAAATGTTTACAGTGCAGATAACGGACTTAATGGGAATGTTCAGTTAACTGGTACTTATACAGTTGAGTCTAGTTCCACTCAATTTGGTTTTTATTATAATGGTCCGGTTTCTAATACTCAGTCTTCATCTAACTGGCAAACTCTTATGTTTCCTTCTGCGCAAGACCCAGATAACTCTACTGTGTTAAGCACTGTTCCTCATAGTATTATGGGCGGCTTAATTGTTGGGAATTATATTTCGTTAGCGACAGCTGGGAATGCATTTATTTATGATGTCGAAACAGAATCATATCAGCGCGTTAGTTATCCGGGATCAAGATACACTTCTTTATACGGTATCTGGTCAAATGGTGGTGAAAGTTATACCGTTGCTGGTGGTTATGGTAATGGTAGTCCGGACATAAAAGAAAATGCTCCTGGAACCTATGCTTTCGTGGCTGATTATAATCGTGTAACCAAAACATTTAGTAACTGGACTTCCTATACTTACAATAATCAGCCATCTGCAGTAGCACATTTTGAAGGTATTACCTCTGATGGCAATGGTGGTTATAATCTTGCAGGAAGTGGTCTAGCTAATGGGAATTTGTATGTTTCATTAATTAATGTAAAACGTAATTCAAATGGAACGTTTAATCCAACTTCAGTTTGGACAAACGTTTGGTATCCGGGGTCTAGCATTACAACTAGTGATACTGTTTACCAAAATTATTTACTTGGGGTTTACCAAGAGTCTGGTGTAAGTGGTCAGTTTGGCTATGTAGCAACGATTCCAGGTGCTTACTACGGTAATTAATGGTTAG
>JBDHRI010000047.1:0-13680 GCA_039807465.1 Burkholderiales bacterium
TTCATATTAACGAATACAAAGCGCTAGCTAAAATTGGTGATGAAGATATGCTAGCTGAAAATGGCGAAATATTTGATGGTGCTGATGATGAGCTTAATCTGCCAGTTTTTTATGTTTCGGCGGCAAAAGCAAATATAGCCCTTGCAAAATATAGGCAAATTGAGAGTGTTCTTGTTCAGCATGGTGATAGCTTGACCAAATTATGGTTAACTTCACCACTAATAACCAAATTTTCAACTAAAAATAACTTAACTGTTGAAATTTGTTCTTCGGATTTAACCGATGGTCTATCGAGGCTTGATTTATACTGGAATAAGCTTTATTTACTTAATCCAAAATTAAATAGTATTAATTTATGCTATAAGAATGCATTGGCAATAAATTATGAAAGTAGTGTGTTTATCAGGAAAAAATCTGAGTCTACAGTACAAACTAAAGGGGTACATTAAATGAGTAGTGGCAGGTTAATTTTTAGTTTGGATATTGGGAGTTCGAAAATTACTTCGCTAGTTGGACTTCTAGGCGAAAAATTGGAGGTATTGGGTCTTAGTAATTACAATTTTGTGAATAATAAGCTTAATAATGACTTCAAAATGCTTGGTAATGGGCTTATTTGTGAAGTGGAAAAAGTTGGAGCAAAAATATTACAGACTCTGCATGAAGCACAAATTAGTGCAGATTGCTCCAAGGGCGCGCTAATTGTTAATATGACCGGAGGACATCTTAGAAATGTTTATTCGCATAGTCGTCAGGAAATGAATGGCGCTGCCGTTACAGAAGATACTATTCGGTATATGATTAATGAAGCTAGAGAAATTACAATTCCGGCAAACTATGAAATTGTTGATTTTGAAATTCAAGAATATCTGATTGATGATGAGCGTTATACGGTAAATCCGCTAAACTTGAATTGTCAAAGCATTAATGCAAATATAAATATAATGGTTGCGGGTAAATTACCGTTGGCAAATTTGAAAAAGGCAATCTCTTATAGTAATTTTGATGTAGCTAAAATTGTTCCCTCAGCAATGCTTTCAGCGCTGGCTGTACTTAATAATGAAGAACGCGAGCTGGGGTGCTGTTTGATTGATATTGGTGCGGGTACAACCGATATAATTGTTTATGAAAATGGTTTTATCCGTCATTTAAGTTCAATTCCACTTGGTGGTGAAGATATTACGCGAGATATTGCAGCAGTGCTTAAAGTATCAAGAAATCTGGCTGAAGACTTGAAACTTAATTATGGTAGTTGTGGTAATTTTGGTCATTCACGTTATGCTCATGAGGGAATTAGTTTGACAGATCATCGTGGTGAAAATACCGTGATTTCACGTAAACTTCTCACAGATGTTATAGTTGAGAGATTAAAGGATATTTTTGGTCTGGTAAGAACTCAATTGAATAACAATGATTTATGTGATATAATCAACTCCGGTATCGTTGTGACTGGAGGTTCGGCACAGCTTGGAAACCTGAAAGAATTTGTGGCGCAATATTTTGACGTGCCTGTAAGGGTCGGTATTCCAGATTATTATGGTGATTTTGCGGATATGGTTTGTAATCCGCGTTATGCTACCAGCCTCGGTGCCTTATATTATGCCAATGAAGTGCTGACACAAAAATCTTATAATTATGATTCTGATTCTGGAATTGGTTTTGGTCAGGTTTTTAAAAAAATAAAAAATATATTCAGAAATACGTAAAGGCTTTATAATGAATCAATTCTTTGAAATGGCAGAGCAGGAAAGTAATTATAATATAGAAGCAGTATTTACTCATGTCGGTGAAGTTATTAAAGTAGTTGGTGTCGGTGGTGGTGGTTGTAATGCTGTTGATAATATGGTTAAAAATGGCATCAAACATGTTGAATTTATCTGTGCCAATACTGATGCTAAAGCCTTAAGTCGTAATAAAGCGCATCATTTGATGCAGCTTGGTCATGGGTTAACCCGTGGATTGGGTGCTGGAAGTCAGCCTGAAGTTGGACAAAAATCGGCAATGGAAGATCGCGAGAAAATTGCAGCCTTATTAAAAGGAGCTGATATGCTCTTTATTGCTGCTGGTATGGGCGGTGGTACCGGAACTGGTGCTGCTCCAGTAATTGCGGATATTGCCAGAAGTCTGAATATTTTAACTGTAGGTGTTGTTACCCGACCTTTTGATTATGAGGGTGAGAAGCGTCGTAAAATTGCTGATCATGGAATTGAAGAGTTACGTAAACACGTTGATTCACTGATAGTTATACCAAATGAAAAACTGATGACTGAGCTTGATGAAGATGTTTCAATGCGTGAAGCATTTGCTGCTGCGGATGCAGTTTTACGTGGCGCGGTAGCTGGTATTACTGAAGTTATAAAAACACCTGGGTTAATCAGTCTGGATTTTGCTGATGTGAAAACGGTAATGTCTGGGCGTGGTTTAGCCATGATGGGCTCAGCTGCAGCTAAGGGGCAGCATCGTGCCCAGGAAGCAACTGAGAAGGCAATCTATAGTCCATTATTAGATGATGTTTCTCTTGATGGTGCGAAAGGTGTATTGGTAAATATTTCATCTACTCCTGGTGCATTAAAAATGCGTGAGTACCATGAAATTATTGGAATTATTCAACGCCATATTCATCCTGAAGCTGATTTCAAATCAGGTATGGCAGAGATTGAGGATATGGATGAAGAGGAAGTGCGTGTAACTGTTATTGCAACAGGTCTTACCGATATGCGTGCTGGTAATGAATTTCAGCCAGTTTTTGCTAAAGAAGACATGGGTCTAGCGGCTAATCAAGCAGTAGAAGGTGCGGTAGAGACTAGCCAGCAAGAACAGGTTAATGATCCATTTGCTAACTTTAACAAAAATGTATTTTCTACTCCGGCATTTTTCCGTAAAAATCGCTCATGATTCATCAAAGATCTATTAAAAATCCGATTTCAGTAATTGGGGTCGGACTTCATTCAGGTTGTCGGGTTTCTTTGACCCTGAAACCAGCTAAGGCGGATCAGGGGATTACTTTTGTTCGAACTGATTTACCTAATAGTCCGGCAATTCAGTGCCATCCATTTTTGATTAATGATACCAGATTATCTTCTACTTTGGTTGATGAAAGTGGTGTCAGGGTTGGGACTATTGAGCATCTAATGTCAGCATTTGCCTGCTATGGGATTGATAATATTATCGTTGAATTATCTGCGCCCGAGATCCCTATCATGGATGGTTCATCTAATTCTTTTTTGTACCTGCTAAGTCAGGCAGAAATTATTGATCAGAACGCAAAAAAAAAGTATATTAGAATAAAAGAGCCGATAGAAGTGGTAGAGCCAGATAAATGGGTGAAATTTACACCATTTGATGGATATAAGGTCAAATTAAGTATTGATTTTGGTAATCATCCATTATTTAAACCTGAAAATAATAGCTGTGAGATAGATTTTAGCAAGCAGTCCTATGTAGATGAAATTAGCCGGGCGCGAACGTTCTGTTTTGTCCGAGATATCGAAAGTATGCGGAATAATGGTTTAGGGCTTGGTGGTAATCTGAATAACGCGCTGGTGCTTGATGGCGATGCTATTCTTAATGAGGGTGGGCTTCGGTTTGATGACGAGTTTGTGCGTCACAAAATACTTGATGCTATTGGGGATCTGTATATCATTGGGCATCAGGTTATTGGTGGTTTTGAAGGCTATAAGTCCGGGCATGCAGTTAATAATAAACTACTTCGTAAGTTACTGAGTCATCCTGATAGTTGGGAGTACGTAACTTATGACGATCCTGAAGAAGTACCACAAAGTTTTCATTATGTTCGCTAATGAAGATAATAGAAATGATAAAAGATGTCATTAATGGCATCTTTTATCATTTCTTGTGGGTAAATGTAGAATAGCGTTCTTTTAAACTAGGTGAGAGAAGCAATGAATCCCTGTTTTTTTTGTGATACTACTGGTGGAACAATTTTATTTAATTGTGATTTATATCGTATCATATTTATTGATTTGGAAACTGATTACCCCGGATTTATTCGGATTGTTCTGAATAAACATGTAAAGGAAGTTTCTGATCTTAATGATGCAGATGCCTTAAATTTATTTAAAGCTGTTCTTGCTAGCGAGAAAATAATCAGGAATGTCTATAATCCGGATAAGATAAATGTTGCTAGCCTAGGTAATGTTACGCCACATGTACACTGGCATATTATTCCTCGGTTTATTGCAGATAAGCATTATCCTAACCCAATCTGGGGTGAAATTACCCATCCAGAATATATTCCAACTAAAGAAATAATTGCAGCAAAAGATAAATTAATTCAGCAATTTATAAATTTTACTATATAAGATATTAGATAATATTATGAGTGATTTTGTTCATCTACGATTACATACTGAGTTTTCAGTAACAGACAGTACGCTTAGGATTAAGCCAACTATTAAGCAGGCAAAAAGTTTTAATATGCTTGCTTTGGCAATAACTGATTTGCAGAATATGTTTGGTTTAGTGAAATTTTATAAAAGTTGTCGTGAAGCCGGGATAAAGCCGATAATTGGTAGTGAGATTAATGTTGAAGGCGCCGAATTTAACTATCGCTTACTGGTACTTGCAAAAAATTTAGCCGGTTATCGCCAGATATGCGAATGGCTTACGCGCTCTTATGTTGAGAATAAAATTCTTGATATTCCTTATATTAAGGAAGCTTGGCTGAAATCAGTTCCTTGCCATGATGTAATCTTGCTTTCTGGTGCACATGATGGTGATGTTGGGCAGTATTTGAAACAGAACCGCTATAAAGATGCGTTAGCTAAATCAGAAGAATGGCGGGAATTTTTTCCTGATAATTATTTTCTTGAAATACAGCGGATCTCACATTTGGATAATGAAGAACTTTTGAATGGTACTGTAAAATTAAGTTCTGAATTACAGATTCCTTTGGTGGCTACGCACCCAGTTCAATTTCTGAAACCTGAAGATTATACGGCGCATGAGGTTCGAGTATGTGTCGCTGATGGTGAGGTTCTTGATGATGTAAGACGTATTTCCAAATATAGTGAAGATCAATACTTTAAGTCTGTTGAAGAAATGTATCAACTTTTTGCGGATATTCCAGTTGCGCTTATGAATAGTGTGGAAATTGCCAAGAAGTGTAATTTGGAATTAACCCTAGGTAAATATTTTCTGCCAAATTTTGCCACTCCTGATGGGCAGCCACTTGATGAATACCTGTCTTCGCTATCGTATAAGGGATTAGAGCAGCGGCTTATTGAGTTATTTCCAGACGAGAATATTCGTAAAGAAAATACTGAAACTTATTCTAAGCGGCTTGAGCGTGAGATTGAAACAATCATTCAGATGGGCTTTGCTGGATATTTCTTAATTGTTGCGGATTTTATTATTTGGGCAAAAAATAATGGTGTTCCAGTTGGTCCCGGACGAGGCTCTGGTGCGGGTTCTCTAGTTGCGTTTAGCCTGGGTATTACTGATATTGATCCTCTTCGCTATAGCCTTCTTTTTGAGCGCTTTCTTAATCCAGAACGGGTATCAATGCCAGATTTTGATATTGATTTCTGTCAAGATAAACGCGAGCGGGTAATTCAGTATGTACAAGATAAATACGGTGCAGATGCTGTTTCGCAAATAGCAACATTTGGTACTATGTCATCTAAGGCGGTAATTAAAGATGTTGGGCGGGCGCTAGGCTTACCTTATGGGCTATGTGATTCAATTTCTAAACTAATCCAAAATACTCCAGCTAAAAGCTGGTCACTTGAAGATGCTTATAAAGAATTTCCCGAACTAGCTGCCAAAATTGATAATGCTGATGATGAATTACTGCGCTTATGGGAAACCTCAAAGCAGCTTGAAGATTTGACCCGAAATGTTGGTAAGCATGCTGCTGGTGTTTTGATTGCACCAAGTAAATTATCTGATTTTTGCCCGCTCTATGTTGCTGATGGGATGCAAACCTCACAGTTAGATAAGGATGATGTTGAAACCATTGGCTTGGTCAAGTTTGATTTTCTTGGCTTACGCAATCTAACAATTATCCAAGAAGCAGTTGAAAATATTCAAAGGCTACATGGAGTAAGTTTGCATTTGTCCAATTCTGAATTTGAAGATCCAAATGTTTATAAGCTTCTGCAAGCTGGAAATACCACCGCAATATTCCAGCTAGAGTCGCAGGGAATGAAACGCTTACTGGTAAAACTTGAGCCCAGCCGTTTTGAGGACATCATTGCAGTACTGGCATTATATCGCCCAGGACCGCTTGGTTCGGGAATGGTTGATGATTTTGTCAAACGTAAAAAAGGTGAAGCTGAGATAGATTATTTTCACCCAGACTTACGTGATTGTCTTGATCCAACTTATGGGGTGATTGTTTACCAAGAGCAGGTAATGCAGATTTCCCAGACTATTGGTGGTTATACGCTGGGTGGTGCTGATTTATTACGCCGGGCGATGGGGAAGAAAAAGCCGGAAGAAATGGCAAAGCATCGGGCAATTTTTACCGAAGGTGCTCTGAAAAAAGGATATGATCAAGATTTGGCTGAGCGGCTATTCGATCTAATGGCAATGTTTGCCGAATATGGATTTAATAAGTCGCATACCGCAGCTTATGCGGTTGTTTCATACCATACTGCATATCTAAAAGCTTACTATCCTGCATCGTTTATGGCGGCAACCTTGTCTTCAGAGCTGGATAAAACAGATAAGCTTTATGAATTTTATCAGGATTGTATTGATAATAAGCTTGAAATATTGCCGCCAGATATTAATAAATCATTCTATCGCTTTACGCCTGTTAATGAAAAAAAAGGTGAAGAAGGTGGTTCAATTCGTTATGCACTGGGTGCGATCAAGGGAATTGGTCAGAATGTAGTTGATATCATTGTTGCTGAACGGGAAAAAAATGGTGATTATAAAGACATAATTGACTTTTGCCGGCGAGTGGATAAGAAGGCAATCAATAAACGGACACTTGAGAATCTGATTAAAGCTGGGGCGTTTGATGCGCTTGAAGCTAATCGGGCTAAACTATTTAATAATCTTGGTAAGATAATCGATTTTGTCGAGCAAGAGCGCTTAAATGAAAATCAAGGTTCACTCTTTGATGTGTTTGCTGGTGAAGAGCCTGAGTTAATAACTATCGAACTTGATGAGTATCCGCCATTTAACACCAAAGACCAGTTAACTTTGGAAAAACAAGCAATTGGTTATTATCTCTCAGGCAGTCTATTTCAGGATTATCATGATATTTGCAAAAAGCTTGAGATTGTTCCGTTAAGTAAATTTAATCTTGAAGATGAAGATATTCAGGAGATTATTAATGCCCGCTATGAAAAGCATAAGCCTAAGGTACTAATTGGTGGAATCATTAACTATATGGGATCGCGCCCAACTAAGAGCGGTGGTAAAATTGGTTTTATCCGGATTGAAGATGATAGTGGCGAGCTTGAGTTTGTGATTTTCAATCAGGAATACGATAAATATAATCATTTATTAAAGATGGATGAGCTGGTTTTTGTTATTGGAGAAGTTAGTTACGATTCATTTCGTGATGAAATCAAGGTTAATGCGAATCAGGTTTTGCAGCTAGATGAAGTGATTGCTAGTCGGGTAAATTTGCTTGAGCTTGAGTTAAGTAATGTTGATAACTGGCAACAATTGCAAAAGTATTTAAATTTATCAGCTGAAGGTACAATTCCTTTAAAAATACGTTATAAAAATGAATCTGGACAGTGTTATTTGCGCTTGGGTGAGGAATATAAAATTAACAATCTTAGTTATGCTAGTCTTGATGAAATCAGTATTCTTCTTGGCGAAAATGGAAAAAGCCGCTGGAAGTTTGGTATTAATCAGGTATAATAATTACCAAAGTTCTAAAATTAGCAAGGATTTTTGTATATGGAATTAAATCAAAAATGATGCAAGCTGTAAATGTTGTTATTCTGGCAGCCGGGCAGGGTAAACGAATGAATTCGTCATTGCCAAAGGTGTTGCATCCTGTTAGTACCAAGCCGATGTTGCAGCACGTTATTGATACTGCCTTAGAGCTTAACCCAGAAAAATTGATAGTAGTTTACGGGCATGGCGGTGATCAGGTACAAAATGTACTCATGCCTGTTTATGGTAGTAAAATTGAATGGGCACATCAGGATCAGCAGCTTGGAACTGGACATGCATTAAAATGTGCTTTACCGTATTTAAGTGACTCAGGTATTACCTTAGTTTTATATGGTGATGTTCCATTAATAAGTCTTGCAACTTTGCAGAAGATGCTTGAAAAATACCGAGATAGTATTGTTATGCTAACGGATGAAGTTGATAATCCCGCTGGTTATGGTCGTATTGTCAGAAATAATGAGTTTGCTATTACTGGTATTGTTGAAGAAAAAGATGCTTCTCAGAGTGAAAGGCTTATTCGTGAGATTAATACCGGATTTTATGTTTTACCAAATAAGAGACTTGGTGATTGGCTAAACCGATTATCCAATAATAATAACCAGAATGAATATTATCTTACTGATGTAATTAGCTTAGCTTATCAGGATGGGGTCGAGATAGACTATGTGCTTTCACCACATCATTATGAAGTTTTAGGTGTTAATAATAAATTGCAGCTGGAGCAGCTGGAACGGATTTATCAGCTTAATCAGGCAAATAAATTACTTGAAGCAGGTGTTACCCTTTATGATAAAACACGGATTGATATTCGAGGTAGTGTAAAAGCTGGAAAAGATTGCTGTGTCGATGTGAATTGCATTTTTGAAGGTGATGTAGTTTTGGGCGATAATGTAATTATTGGAGCTGGGTGTATTATCAAAAATGCTACAATTGCTGCTAATGTTACAATTAAGCCATATACTATTATTGAAGAGGCTAGAGTTTCAGCTGGTGCGCAAATTGGTCCATATGCCAGACTACGCCCAGGGACAGAGCTTGCGGAAGACACACATATTGGAAATTTTGTTGAAATCAAGAAAAGTCAGATAGGTAAGGGCTCAAAAGTAAATCATTTGACATATATTGGCGATGCCAGTATTGGTAGTAAAGTGAATGTTGGAGCTGGAAGTGTTACCTGTAATTATGATGGGCAAAATAAATTTAAAACTGTAATAGGTGATAATGTTTTTGTTGGTTCTGGTACAATGTTGGTTGCACCAGTATCATTAAAAAATGGCTCATTAATTGGTGCCGGGTCAGTTATTACTGAAGATACCCCAGAAAACGAGTTGACTTTGGCAAGGACAAAGCAGGTTACAGTATATGGTTGGAAAAAACGGAATAAATAATCAAGAGGTAGTTGCATGCGCATCAAGAAAATAACTAATTTAATTGCACTGTCTATAGTATCAGCATTGAGTGGATGTGCGATCTTTGGGCCTAGTTATGATAAGCCAGATACACAAGATCCACAAAAATGGGTTAGTCGGGATTATTTATCCGTAACTGAAAGTGATAATTTGCCTGCAATGGCTTGGTGGAAATCATTTAATGATCCTGTGCTTGACAATTTGATGGAAAGCGCATTGAAAAATAATAATAATATTCAGGCTGCAGTTGGTAATGTTATTGCTGCCAAAGGGTATTTACAACAAGTTCAGGCTGCGTGGATTCCTACTGGTAGTGCGCAAGTTGGTTATCAAACTCGTGCGGTTTATGGTGAAGGATATAACGCTGGGTTACTGCCTGCATATACCATAAATATCTTCCAAGCAATTCGTAGTATTCAATACGCAGAAGCTAGTTATCAAGCGCAAGTAGCGGCTAAAGATGCAATGCGGTTAAGTATTATCAGTCAGGTTGTTGGTGGCTACTTTACTTTGCGTGGTAATGATTACCTACTTGTATTGCAAAAACAGCTGGTAAAAGATTTAGGTGAAATCCTGACTTTAGCTAAACAGCAATACAAAGATGGTTATATTTCATTGTATCAATTACAACAGTATATTGAGAACTATAATCAGGCATTAGCCCAAGTTCCAATTATTGAGAAAAACATTGTAGCTTCACGTAACACGCTAAGAGTGTTGTTAAATGAGAACCCTGGTGATGTTGATCGTGGCTTGGATTTCATGAAAATTAATAGTTATGGCGTGATTCCATCGAATATTCCATCAACCGTATTACGTAATCGTCCAGATGTTCAGCAGGCTGAGCAACAATTGATTGCAGCTAATGCTAATATTGGTGTTGCAACCTCACAGTTTTTCCCTACTATCAGCTTAAATGGTAATGCTGGGGCAGCTTCAAATGCACTAAATAGCTTATTTACTCCAGGCAATGAATTCTGGAACTACACAGCTACAGCAACTATTCCGATTCTTAATTTTAGTATTTATGGGCAAATTGATCAGGCTAAAGGTCAGTATTACAATGCTTACTACAATTACTTACAGACTGTTCGTAATGCTTTTGCTTCAGTGGATTCTGATTTCTCAGCACATGATCAAGTTACCAAAAGTCTTGATACGCAAATTAAATATTATGATAGTACTGTGGTTGCTTATAAGCTTGCTCAACAAAGCTTTAAAGACGGATTATATAGTCTGCCGACATTGTTAAATAATGCGGTAACAATGGACAATGCCGCAATCACGGTTGCTAATAGCAAGCAAACTCAGCTAAATACAATAGTTCAGTTGTATCAGGATCTTGGTGGTGGCTATGCTTATAAAAACTATAGCTATGAAAGTGCTAATCGCTTTGGTGATCAGCATGATGCTCATTTCATCTGGTAGGACTAATTGGTGTTAAATCGTATCAAGAGTAAAACGGTATTAATCACTGGAGCTAGTTCCGGGATTGGTGCTGCTTGTGCCAAAGAGTTTGCATCTTATGGTTGTAGATTGATTCTTGCTGCCAGAAGAGTTGATCGACTTGAGGTTCTTCGCGAAAGTCTGCAATCTGAATATGGGGTTGAAGTATTTGTAGTTGGAATGGATGTTACCCATGCCAAACAGGTGGAAATGGTTTTAAATCATCTGCCTGATGGATATTCTGCGATTGATATTCTAATCAATAATGCAGGATTGGCTTTAGGGCTTGATAATTTTATTGATGATGATCCTAATAATTGGGAAACTATGATTGAAACCAATATTAAAGGGTTTCTTTCTGTATTGCGGCTAATTAGCCAGAAAATGGTGCGACAAGGCTTTGGACATATAATTAATATTGGCTCAGTTGCCGGTGTGGAATCATATGCCAAAGGTGGTGTTTACTGTGCAACCAAACATGCCGTTCACGCGATTACTCAAAGCTTGCGTGAAGAGATGATTGAGCACGGTATAAAAGTGAGTGAAATATTGCCAGGGGCAGTAAATACTGAGTTTAGTCAGGTTCGGTTTCATGGTAATGCCGAACGTGCGGAAAAAGTATATGATGGGTTTGAACCATTACAGGCTGAAGATATCGCCAATTTGATAGTCTATACAGCAAACCTTCCTCTTCATGTTAATCTTGCTGAGTCTCTGATTCTTGCTGGTCGACAAGCTCGTGCGACCAAGGTTCACCGTCAGGGATAACAATTCTTTAGCAGGTGGTTTTTTTACACCTGCTTCTTTATTTTAATACTTTGCTAAGTATGCTAACTGCATCAAGTTTTACTTTTTGGGGCAGTTATAGGTATTTGCAGTCTAAAAAGGATAAACTATATGAAAACATTTAATGATTTTAATTTAAGTCAGGAAATGCTAGATGCTTTAAATGAAAAAGGTTTTACGAATCCAAGTCCAATTCAGGCACTGGTAATTCCCGAATTTTTGGCAGAAAAAGCCAATATTATTGGTCAGGCGCAAACAGGAACTGGTAAAACAGCGGCATTTTCAATTCCGATAATTGAGAGTATCACTAGAGATGGTAGTATCAAAGCCATCATTCTTACTCCAACCCGCGAACTTGCAATTCAAGTTTGTGAAGAAATGTATTCACTAATTGGTAAACGTGATTTACGTGTATCTGCAGTTTATGGTGGTGCATCAATTGAGCAGCAGATTCGTAGCATTCGCAAGGGTAGTGATATCATCGTTGGAACTCCTGGGCGGATTATGGATTTGATGGAGCGCCGAGTTCTTGAATTAAATAATCTTGAGTTTTTTGTTCTTGATGAAGCAGATGAGATGTTAAATATGGGCTTTGTTGAAGATATAGAAAAGATTCTTGAGTCAACTAATGCCGAGAAAAATATGCTTTTCTTCTCTGCAACCATGCCTCCTTCAATTTTACAAATTGCTAAACGCTATATGGGGCAATATAAGGTACTAAAAGTTGAAAATAAAGAGTTAACCACTAAACTAACCGAGCAGATTTACTTTGAGGTTAGAGAAGGTGATAAGTTTGAGGCATTGTGTCGGGTACTTGATTTTGAACAAGATTTCTATGGGATTATTTTCTGTCGTACTAAAGTTGAAGTGGATGAAGTTACTAAACATCTTAAAGCGCGTAGTTATGCGGTTGATTCTCTACATGGTGATATCAGTCAGGGGCAACGAACAAAAACTTTGGGTGAATTTAAAGAGCGTATTACCAATCTATTGGTTGCGACTGATGTTGCAGCACGCGGTATTGATGTAAATAACCTAACGCATGTGATTAACTATTCAATTCCACATGAGGCTGAGGCTTATGTGCATAGGATTGGACGTACTGGTCGTGCGGGTCAAAAAGGTATTGCTATCACTTTTGTCACACCGAAAGAAATGTCACGCCTAGGGCAAATTCGTAAAATTACTAAGACTGATATTAAAAAACAGGAAATTCCTGCAATTAAGGATGTAATCAAAGCAAAAGAAGAATATTTGCAGGCTTGCGTTGAAGAAATTATCAATGAAAAAGATTTTTATTCATATTCTAAACTAGCTAATCAGTTACTTGCTAATAATGATCCAGCAACTTTGGTTGCTTCATTGTTGCGCTATCAGTATCAAGATGAATTTATTGAAGAGAGTTATGCGCGAATTGAACAAAATCGGATTAGTGCGGATAATGTGAAGTTATTTGTGGCTCTTGGGAAGAAAGACGGAATGACACCAAGAGTATTACTTGATGTGTTACATCAAAATTGTAAAACTCCGGGACGTAAAGTACGTGATATTAGAATTATGGATAAGTTTTCATTTATTACGGTGCCACTTGATGAGGCAGAAATTATCATTCGTAAACTAAATCAAAAGAATAAAAAAATGGTTGAGGTTGCAAAAAACTAACCATTTCTATATTGAACTTTTTAATTTAGTTATTGCCAGATTTTGAGAGGAGTGTTTGAAATATGAAAAAGATGTTATTAATTGCTAATATATTTGTTATTGTTAATGCCCAGGCATTTAATAGTCTTAATCTGGATAAGCAGATAGTAACTTGTCAGGGAGAAAGTGGCAACACTTATACTTTAAGTAGTAACTCCTCTGCTGCGGATATTATAAATAACTGCAAAATTACTCATGAAGAATCTGGCAATTATGCTTTACGTAAGGAAACTACGGTTGAATTTAATGCTACGGTAGTTACTCCGGTTAAATGTGATTATCATAATAACGTGCTTGATGAATGTAAGTTTGTAAAATAATTTTAATGATATCTCTTTGTTGTGTTTTAATCGTGCTTGTAAAAACTAGCAAAAGTATTAAATAACGGCTAAAAAGATTTGACATTATAGTTGGTGCTATGTGATAATACTGATCTCGCGAATAAAGACGCGGGATA
>JBDHRI010000048.1:0-13473 GCA_039807465.1 Burkholderiales bacterium
TGGAGCGGGAAACGAGACTCGAACTCGCGACCCCAACCTTGGCAAGGTTGTGCTCTACCAACTGAGCTATTCCCGCACATACTATATTTACCTGACAAAATCTTGGAGCGGGAAACGAGACTCGAACTCGCGACCCCAACCTTGGCAAGGTTGTGCTCTACCAACTGAGCTATTCCCGCATTCTAATTCATTGTAGATTTTGTCGAGGTACACATTATGCCACAAGGTTTCAGCCTATGTCAAACTATTTATACTAAAAACAATGCAGCAAATAACTAAACAATTATTCTAAATCCACTTTTATTTTAAGTGAATTTTACTGCCAACCATATTTACGAACATAAACCCCTTTAAGCGACTGGGTAAGAATCATGTAACCAGCAATTGCAAGAACCAAAAAGACAAAATAAGAGCCAGGTAATGCCTGCATACCTACCATATGAGCAATTGATGACATCGGAATCGTAATTCCAAGAGCAACCGCACAAGTTGTCATTAATAATATTGGCCACGCAGCAGTACTTTGCAAGAATGGAATTTTCCTTGTTCGAATCATATGCACAATCAACGTCTGGGTAAGTAGTCCCTCAAGGAACCAGCCACTTTGAAATAAACTCTGTTGATCTGGGCTATTGGCACCAAAAAAATGCCAAAGAACAAAAAATGTCAAAACGTCAAAAAGAGAACTTATCGGACCAAAAAAAATCATGAAGCGGCGCAAATCTACTGGATCCCAGCGTTGTGGCTGCATGACAAATTCACGATCAACATTATCAAATGGTATCACAGTTTGTGAAATATCATAGATAAGGTTCTGCAATAATAGCTGTACTGGCAACATTGGCAAAAATGGAATAAATGCTGAAGCAATTAAAACTGAAAAGGCATTACCAAAATTTGAGCTAGCTGTCATCTTGATATATTTCAGCATATTCGCAAAAGTTTTTCGCCCTTCCTCTACACCTTGTTCAAGCACCATTAAACTTTTCTCAAGAAGGATAATATCCGCGGCTTCTTTAGCTATATCGACTGCGGTATCTACTGATATTCCAATATCTGCCGCACGTAATGCTGGTGCATCGTTAATGCCATCTCCCATAAAGCCAACTACATGCCCACTGGCTCGTAAAATATCAACAATACGCTCTTTGTGGCTTGGTGTAAGTTTGGCAAATACCGTAGTGTTTTTAGCAATAACAGTTAACTCTTCATCAGAAAGATTATCAATATCAGAACCAAGCAACAGCCCCTCAACATCAAGTCCAACTTCACGACAGACCTTAGCGGTAACAAGCTCATTATCACCAGTTAGGATTTTCACCGCGATACCTAAACGATTAAGAGCTTCAATTGCTGGTTGAGTAGTTTCTTTAGGCGGATCAAGAAATGCAACATAACCAACAAGAGTCATTTCTTTTTCATCACTAACCGAATAACTCCCTTTCGCTTCAGGATAGTTTTTTTTGGCAACGGCAACAACACGTAACCCATCTGCATTAAGCTCAGCAGTAACTGAGCGTAATTTATTCAATAATTCATTAGTTAGTGGCATTACCTGACCATCATGTTCGGCATGGGTACAACAGTTAAGCATTTCCTCAACTGCCCCCTTACAGATTAATAGATTTCCACCATTTGTATCTGCAACCACAACTGACATTCGGCGACGCTGAAAATCAAATGGAACTTCGTCAACCTTGGAGTATTTTTTTACCAGTAACGGTATATCACCAAAATTGGCGCGTTCCAAAACTGCAACATCAAGCAAATTTTTTAATCCAGTTTGATAATAGCTATTTAGATAAGCATATTCAAGAACATCATCATAATCATCACCAAAAATGTCGGTATGCTTCTCAAGACAAATTTTATCCTGAGTTAGCGTTCCGGTTTTATCGGTACACAAGATATCCATTGCACCAAAATTCTGAATAGCATCAAGCCGCTTGACAATTACTTTCCGCCGGGACATGAATACAGCGCCCTTGGCTAATGTTGAAGTAACGATCATTGGTAGCATCTCCGGGGTTAACCCAACCGCAATAGATAAGGAAAATAACGCAGCATCACGCCATGCATGGGTACTTATACCATTTATCAGAAACACAATCGGAGACATGATTAGCATAAAATAAATCAGAAGCCAGCTTACCCGGTTTACACCTTTCTGGAATGAAGTCTCTGCGGCATCTTCAGCAATAACTTTATCTGCAAGCGAACCGAAGAAAGTACTTTTTCCAGTAGTCAAAACAACAGCTAATGCTGAGCCACTAACCACATTGGTACCCATATAGGCAATATTTTCAAGTTCAAGGACGTCCTTGACATTCTCCTTAGCTTGAGATGCAAACTTCTCAACTGGTAAGGATTCACCGGTTAAAGCGGCTTGAGAAATAAATAAGTCTTTGGCAGTCAGGACTCTAACATCTGCGGGAATCATATCTCCAGCTGATAGTGTAATTACATCACCCGGAACCAGATTCTTTATTGGAACCTCAACCCGGTTTTCCATCTGTGCCGGATTACTTGCCATGATTTGTTTTTCAAGTTCTGCAATATGTTCATCATCTTCCTCATCATCATCTTCCTGACGAATAACGGTAGCAGTAGTACTTACCATTTCTTTTAGTTTGTCAGCAGCGTTATTTGAACGGCGCTCCTGTACAAAACGAAGAACGGTGGATATGACAACCATAGTGCTAATTACCGTTGCACCTTTCATATCATCAGTAAAAAAAGAAACGATAGAAAGCAATGTCAGAAGGAGGTTAAACGGATTTTTATAGCTTAACCACAGGTGTTTATACCAGGATAACTCCTCCTGTTTATCAATCTCATTATACCCGAATTGTGAGATTTTATATTCAACCTCATATGGTGTAAGCCCACCAAGATCAGAACCCAAGGTAAGCAATGCTTCTGCATTGGAAAGGTAGGAAAATGTAATCAAATTTTGGGTAATTGTAGCGGGTGCTTGGTTTAGGTCAACGGGATACTCTTCATCCAAATGATTGGCATCTCCATGAAACTGCCGACGATTGGTAAACCGATTATCAAAAAATGATAAAACTTTTCTTTTTAGTATGCTTACAAACTTCATCCCTATTATCCAACCATGCTTAAAAATATAATAATTATCTGATTTTAGTCGTTCTTAATTTTAGGTTAAGTATCTATAATTTGAGACGTTCAACAATATTACCCTGTAATAAATGACTATCAATTATTTCTCTTACATCATCCTCATCAATATAAGAATACCAGATACCATCGGGATACACCACGCACAAAGGACCTTGTTTACAACGTCCAAGACAACCTGATTTTGAAGCACGATATTTTCCTTCGCCCCATAAATCAAGTGACTGTAAATATAATTTGGCAAAAGCAAAGCCACTATCACCAGCCAGATTCCCACAACCACTGCCATTTTCTTTCTGATTTGTGCAAAAAAACACATGCTTCTGATAAAACATTATTTCATCCCAATATATTAGTTTATTATTTGATCAAACCCAAGTCAGAAATTAACCCAAAACATTCCCTCCAAATAGCCATCCTTTAGGTTCATTTTGATTAAATACGTTGTTGGCATAACCAACATGCGCGAGATATAAGCCATCTGCCATAAATGTTGGTGGTGCTTTAGCTCGATTTTTCGCAACAATTAAATCGGCAAACGCATCCTGACTAATACGTCCGTTACCGACATAAATGAGAGCACCAACTATGTTTCTAACCATGTGGTACAAGAATGCATTTGCTGTAAAAGTAAATCGGAGAATGCTACCAGATTTCTCAACTTCAGCTGCAATCATATCCCTGATTGGAGACGAAGCCTGACAGTTTGCAGCCCGAAATGAAGAAAAATCCTGTTTTCCGATTAGTTGCTTTATAGCTTTTTGCATCGCATCTAAATCAAGCTCTCGGTGATACCAACCAATAAGTTTCTCAAAAATAGGTGAACTTAACGGCTGATTAAGCAAATAGTAGTGATAAGTCCGATGTAATGCGCTAAATCTGGCATCAAAATCATCTTCAACCATAGCTACTTGCTTCACACGAATTGACATCGGTAAGTTGGCATTAACGCCATTTATCCAGCCATTTAGGTTACGCTTGGCACTACTTGTAAAATGGACTACTTGATTAAGAGCATGGACACCGGTATCAGTTCGCCCAGCTGTTATGGTTTTAATTGCTTCATTGGCAAATTTACTTAAAGCGTACTCAAGACACCCCTGCACAGTTCGTGTATTAGCCTGAATCTGCCAACCATGAAAATCTGAGCCATTATATTCAAGCAATACTGCGTATTTAACCATTAAGTCCCATCTCTACTTTTAATTTATTTACCTCTTCTCTCAAGGCATCAGATAAGGCAGGACTATCTAAAATTTGACGAATAATATCTTTGGCTTTATCAGATTCTTCTATATGGAAATACATTCTTGCCAGGTTAAGTTTTTCATCTAGAGTATTATCTTCTGAGATAATTATAGATTCAGCCTCTTCTGGAATTAAACTGCTAATTGGATTATCGGCAGAAATTGAAATACTGTGTTTTTCATCAGGAGAGTCCATTTCAACAACTGGCTCTGCTAGCGGTTTAAAATCAACTACAGAAAAATCAAGCATTCGCTCTTGGGAAAAACTAACCACTTCATCAGGGTCTGGTGTATTCTGTGTCGGAGCAAAAGAAATAAAGTCAACAACCCGATTAGCTTCTTCAGCTGATTGATTTATATCATGATCGGTATGTGCCATTTCCTGAATATAATTATCTACCTCCATCAATGGAGAAGCCTCTGCCAAAGCAGGAGTTTCGACTTTACTCTCAGGATGCACAAAATTCTCGGGATTATCCGTAAGTTCTGACTCAGGAATAGGCATAAAATCGTATTTCTGACAAATAAGCTCAATATGTTGCCTTAACACATCATCAATATCAAGATTATGATCCAGTGCATAAAATACTTTACTGGCTTTATCAATTTTTCCATCCATAAGATATAATTCAAATAACTTGTATCTTATATCATCACGGCTAGGATCCATTAATAAAATCTTTTCAAGAGTCTCCAATAACTCATGATCCACCTTAAATTCTGGTTTAGAGGCGGTTGATAATTTTACACCCTCATCTAAAGAAGCTTGCCTATTGGTCACTTCTTTTTCTGTTTCTGTCTGTTGATTAGCATCTGGCAATGGTGAAGTTTGGGTTTGCATTCCTTCGTCCGGTTGATCAAATGCCTCAAATTGATGCCGAGATAATGTCCGATGATGAGAAAACTTGTTTAGATCACCATAGATATTATCATCATTATTCAAGTTCTCTTCTGCATCTAGTTTCTTACGCACCCGTTTACGTTTAAACTTATTTAATAGTTCTTTAAGTGAAATATCGGGATAACGTTTTCTAAGTACGACCAGAATAAGAACGATAACTAGCCCCGCCAATAAATAGAGCGAATTAGCAAGGATAAATGACAACAAACCATCATCTGTAGGTTTTGCCGCTGGTTTAATATCTTTATGCTGTGAATGAAGCTTAATATTCTGTGAAGAATTTAGATTATTGATAACAGGGTTTTTTTCGGTTGGTTTGGCAATAAATAATTCAGCGGACTCAATGCTTATTGCTGGATTATATTTGCTGACTATTGCTTTTAAAACCCCAAATTTCTGATCATTAGAAAGACTAACATCAAGTAAATAGGCATCCGCAAGATTAGCTGGAATTAAACTGATATTTTTTGCTAAAGGTATTTTAATTGAAACATCAGATTCATACAAATATTCAGCATTATGCATTAAATGATAATTTTCCATTCCCAAAGCAATTAGTACTTGATTGATGGTTAATTGCGCTTTAGGATAGATAGCCTGATTAAATTTTCCAATATTATATAAACTATCATTTGTAACCGTAGTATATAACATTGACTCCTGATTGAATCTAGCTAAACTAGCCTGCAAGGATGGATTACTTAAATCCATTTGGAAAGATGGCTTCTGGATATTTGTTGTAGCTACTTTGGAGTAAATCGGAATAGGTTTTTCATTTGGAACCACTCGATGATTACTTTGATTATCCCGGACAACTATTAATTTATTATCCTGTTTTGCCTGAGTTGTAGAAGTATAATCTACAGGATCTAACAAAACTGTATATTGACGATAAAAATCATCATTATTTATACGATAGTGTAGAAGGAAGCTTAAAACTGGAGAATTAATTAATTTACTAGACGTAATTTTTACGTATGGTGCTTTGGAATCAGTTATTATCTGAAATACAAAACTGCCAAGTTCAGGATTAAAATTAATCCCATACTCTTTAAATTTCTTACTGCTTGCCAAGCCCAGATGCAGATTATTATAATCAGTATCTTTTGGCATATTTGTAAGAGGAACAATAGCATCAAAGCGTTGACTAAGATATGAATTTACCTTGATATCACCCAAATCGGCAAAGCTTGATGAAATAAACATCAAGCCAGCCAATATAAGCAATACTGATCTACGCATAACGACTTACTAGGATATTTACCATACGGCGTAGAGGTTCCGCCGCCCCCCATAATAGCTGATCACCCACAGTAAATAATGCAATATAATCATCACCAAATTTCAATTTTTTTATACGACCAACACCAATATCAAGCGTCCCGCTAATTGCAGCAGGAGTGAGTCCAGCTAAAGTATCAGCTTTATTATTAGCAATAACTTTAACCCATGGATTTGCCGAAGCAATAATTTCACTAATCTTTTCAACCGAAAGGTCTTTACGTTTTAATTTAATCGTAAGCGCTTGCGAATGACTACGTAAAACACCGACACGAACACATAAACCTTCAACTTTAATTGTATCCGCAGCAAGCCCAAGAATTTTATTGGTTTCAACAGCACCTTTCCATTCTTCCTTAGTCTGTCCATTGTCCATTGCTGAGTCTATCCATGGAATAACACTACCTGCTAACGGTGCACCAAAGTACTCTTTAGGAAAACCATCTGAATTTATAGTCTGATTAACCCGCGAGGCGATATCCAAAATCGTTGCTGATTTATCGTTGATAATATCGCTAACCGAATCATAAAGTTTTCCGCTTTGGAGTAATAGCTCGCGAATATTATTGGCACCAGCTCCAGATGCTGCCTGATAGGTCATTGAAGAAATCCATTCAATCAGATCCGCTTTGAATAAACCATCGAGCGCAAGAAGCATCAAACTTACCGTACAATTACCACCAATATAATTTTTCACGCCATTATCAAGGGCGCTATTAATGTTATCTCCATTTATGGGATCAAGAATAATCAACGCATCTTTATCCATTCGTAATGCGGAAGCCGCATCAATCCAGTAACCATTCCAGCCAGCAGCTCTTAATTTTGGCAAAACCTCATGAGTATAGTCACTTCCTTGGGTAGTAACAATACAATCAAGTCTTGTTAATTCATCTATAGCATAAGCATCTTTTAAAGTTTTTTGCGTCTGATTATAATCTGGAGCTGCCCCTCCTGCTGAAGACGTAGAAAAAAATGTTGCATCAATTTTAGCAAAATCATTTTCTTTTTGCATTCTATCCATTAATACTGAACCAACCATCCCACGCCAGCCGACAAAGCCTACTTTCATCATTATATATGCTCCAATAAATTAACCACTACATTGGCAGCCCTAGCCGCTGCCATAAATTTCAAATCATTAAAAGAATGAATTGCCTGCCCATCCTGTCCTGCCATATCCGATAATGAACGGATAACACAAACTGGAACCTTATTCAGATAGCAAACATGTGCAACTGCTGCTCCCTCCATCTCACAAGCTACAGCATCAAATTCTTTAGCCAAAAATTTTGCTTTTTCCTTATCATCAATAAACTGATCGCCACTGACAATTCTACCAGAAACAATTTTATTCTCAGGTAACGCCAAGTTATCTAATATAAGTTTATTTACTCCACTATCAGTCGGAAATGAAAAAGTATCCATTCGCGCAATCTGACCAAGACGGACACCAAATGGAGTTATATCAAAATCATGTTCAACGAGATCTTCAGCAATAACCACATCACCAAAGACAAGATTCTGACTTAAACTACCAGCAACACCAACATTGATAATTTTATCTGGTGTGAATTTATCAATCATCAACTGTGTAGTAACCGCAGCATTCACCTTGCCAATTCCACAAACTCCGGCAACGACAGTATGACTACCATGTGTATAAACAAAATAACTATTACTACAAAGATCAATCTGATTAATTGGTGTAAGTGCCAGTTCTCTAATAATCTCGTCTAACTCTTCCTGCATGGCACAAATAATTCCAAGTATCATTTATGCACTAATCCCTTTGTTTAAAAAGAGTTGAATAATTTTTGCAATTTGAGACTTTAACTGTTTTCTTGGAACAACCATGTCAATTGCTCCTTTTTCAAGAAGGAACTCAGCACTCTGAAAGCCCTCAGGTAATTTTTCTCTAACCGTCTGCTCAATCACACGTGGACCCGCAAAACCGATTAAAGCTCCAGGCTCAGCAATAACTACATCACCAAGAAAAGCAAAACTAGCTGAAACACCGCCCATTGTAGGATCGGTTAAGACAGAAATAAAAGGCAACTGCTTTTGAGTTAATAAATGTAATGCCGCTGATGTTTTTGCCATCTGCATTAAAGAATTAACGCCTTCCTGCATTCTTGCACCACCAGATGCTGCCACACAAATAAATGCACAATTATTATCCACAGCAGCTTTTACACCACGAACAAAGCGTTCGCCAACAACTGAACCCATTGAACCACCGATAAAACGAAATTCAAACGCTGCTACAACAGCAGGCTCATTATTGATAGTTCCCTGCATTACAACCAAGGCATCATCTTCACCAATTTTTGCTTGTGCTGCTGTCAATCGTTCTTCATATGCTTTTGAGTCTTTGAATTTCAAACTATCCACAGGATGGACCTCACGACCAATCTCGATTCGTCCCTCACTATCAAGTAGCATAGCTATTCTATTTCTAGCATTTAATGGGTGATGATGTTCGCATTTTGGACAAACATCAAGATTTTGCTCCAAATCGGTGTAGTACAAGATCTCATTACAGCTATCACACTTATGCCACAGTCCCTCTGGAACATTTGCCTTTTCGGTAGAATCAACCTGAACCTTTGGAGGTAACAGTTTACTAAGCCAACTCATATTTTTTACCTAAAAAATTTTATATTGATTAAATACTCTTTGATATAAATGCGAAGAGTATCCGCAAAACCTTAACTATTTAAGCCTGCGCCTGCATGGCTATTTTCTGAGCCCATATTTTTGGCGCACTCTGATGAACAGAATCTCCGGTACTATCAACAGCAACCGTAACAGGCATGTCTTCGACTTCAAACTCATAAACAGCCTCCATTCCAAGATCGGGAAAAGCCACCACTTTAGCTGATTTAATCGCTTTTGATACTAGATAAGCAGCCCCACCAACGGCAATAAGGTAAACAGTTTTAGTGTCTTTAATTGCATCTATTGCAACCTGTCCACGCTCAGCTTTACCGATCATTCCAATCAAACCAGTAGCTTCAAGCATTTGACGGGTAAATTTATCCATACGCGTAGAAGTTGTCGGACCAGCTGGACCAACCGCCTCATCACGTACCGGATCAACAGGTCCAACATAATAAATAAATCGCCCATTAAAATCAACAGGTAATTGCTCCCCCTTATTTAACATATCGGTAATTCGTTTATGCGCAGCATCACGACCAGTTAGAATTTTCCCGGATAGCAAAATAGTATCGCCTGTTTTCCAACTAGCAAGTTCTTCCTTACTGATATTATCTATATTCACTCGCTTTGAACCATTTGAACTTAAAGTAATTGCTGGGTAATCTTCAAGTTTCGGTGGAGTCAGTATTGCTGGTCCACTACCATCCAGCGTAAAATGAATGTGGCGAGTAGCAGCACAATTTGGGATCATGGCAATCGGTTTACTTGCCGCATGAGTTGGACAATCAAGAATTTTAACATCCAAAACCGTTGTTAATCCACCTAAACCCTGAGCTCCAATTCCTAATGCATTAATTTTTTCATAAAGTTCAATTCTTAGCTCTTCAATTTTATTTTGTGGTCCACGAGCGATCAAATCAGCCATGTCAATTGACTCCATCAAAGACTTTTTCGCCAACAACATAGCTTTTTCCGCAGTACCACCAATTCCAATGCCAAGCATTCCTGGTGGACACCAGCCTGCCCCCATTTGTGGAACAGTTTTTATTACCCAATCAACGATTGAGTCTGAAGGGTTTAACATTGCAAACTTGGATTTATTTTCTGATCCACCACCTTTTGCTGCAATCTCAACCTCAATAGTATTTCCCGGTACAATATCAAAATGCACTACAGCCGGACCATTATTCTGGGTATTTTTACGACTAAAGGCTGGATCAGCAAGAACTGAGGCACGCAATTTATTATCAGGGTAGAGATAGGCTAGCTTAACCCCTTCATCCACCATCTGCTGAATCGACATCGTGGCATCACTAAACTGAACATCCATACCTACTTTAATAAAAGCACAAACAATTCCAGTATCCTGACAGATTGGGCGTTTTCCTTCGGCACTCATTCGTGAGTTTACCAATATCTGAGCAATAGCATCTTTTGCGGCAGGTGATTCTTCATGTTCATAGGCTTTTGCCATAGCCTGAATAAAATCTAATGGGTGATAGTAGGAAATATACTGCAAACTATCTGCTACTGATTGTATGAAGTCATTTTGCTTGATTAAAGTGGGCATTAGGTAATCCTTATCTAGACAATCCAACCTTTTATTTTAGCATGTCTATAGCTAATTATTTTATATTTCAGCCAAAATATTTAATCACCCAGTAACAAATCGAAAGCCATAGCGAATTAAAAGCAACTAAGTTAATTTGCAAAGCCAACATGACCATATATAACATGGATTGTGTAAAGCCGCATTATTAAGTCTTGATGAGGCTATCCATGTTTATTTGACAGGCATATAGATTTCAGTAAGATACTCTTCCGCGTTTTCGGCATTATGTGGACCCTTTAGATATACCTCATACGGGGGAACTCTTTTATCTGCTTTTAATTTCAATCCTCGCATATGAGCATAGGCACCTGCCCACGCATCCCCCAGAAAGTCATAACTACCATGTAAGACTACTTTTATTGCTTTATGTTCTGGGATACTCTTACGGTTTAGTTCATTCAAAGAAACATTGCCCCCATCATAAACAGCAGCAGCGGTATAATGCATTATTTCTTGGCTAATTTTAAATTTATCACAAAAGCAAACCATTCCAGTTGGCGTAATAGCAGCTTGACTGACTAACTCGTGAAGCTTCGTAAAAGTAGCTCGCATACTACCTGCAATCCCAGACATATGAGAAACACTACTGATTCCTGCCACATTAAATCCAGTAATTGTATCAGGAGTGTCAAAATATTCAAGCCGTGCTGGGATTTTACCCAATTTAACCATATATTCAAGCCGGGTTAACCCGCGCTCAAAATCACGTCCGATCATAACCTGAAATAGTTTTTTGAAGAAACATAGGAATAATGGTAGTTTACTTTCCATCTGCCAGCTGACCTTTGTTTCATTAGCAGATACTTCATCTAGCTTGAAGGTTACCTTAGCCTGCGATTTAAATGGTTTAATAAAATTTAGTTCAATATTTACCTGATCATCAGTATGACTAATTAATTTCATATTACCAACACCGGTAAACCTGCTTTCCCACTCAAGATAATTATTCTGGCAGTTTACAATAGTAGCAGGATCAAGACATACCCAAGGTGACCAACTACCCCAATTATTAAAATCAGCTATACAGTTCAATAACTGTTGTGAGGAGGCAGAAATTAGCCTTTCTTTAGTTACCGCATACTTCATGATATACCCCTCTTTAATTTATGTAATGATAGTTTTACAGACGCAAATACAAATTTTCCAGAAACTGACCTAACGATTAAATTTTTTCATAAAATCAGGATATGCTAATTCATAGAAGTCACCAGGAAGTAAATCACCTAGCTGAATACCACTGATAGCTGAACGAATCAGCCTTAATGTTGGTAAACCAACTTTGGCAGTCATTCGTCTAACTTGACGATTTTTACCTTCAGTGATAGATAATTCTAGCCAGCTAGTTGGAATAGTTTTTCGCTCGCGAATTGGTGGATTTCGCGCCCATAGATTATCCGGCTCTTCAATTATTTTGACAGATGCTTTGGCAGTTATAAAATCTCCCAAATTAACACCCGATGCAAGAGTTAACAATTGCTCATCATCAGGAACCCCTTCAACCTGAACCCAATACGTCTTCGATTTACCATATTTCGGCTCGGCTATCTTTGCCTGTAATTGTCCATCATCGGTGAGTATCATTAACCCCTCGCTATCAGTATCAAGTCTTCCTGCTGGGTACACATCAGGAACAGATATATAGTCTTTGAGCGTCTGGTGTGGTGGATTAGGTGAAAATTGGCTGATTACTCCGTAAGGTTTATTAAAGATGATAATTCTAGTCATTGTCAGGCTAGTTTATAATTTTGTTTAGCATAAGCTTGTAAGCCATCAAATACCTGCCTAGCTACTTTCTGGCGAAATTCTTCAGTTCTTAGCAAGTTTTCTTCAGTTGGATTCGAGACAAATGCCGATTCAACTAGTATTGACGGAATATCTGGTGCTTTTAGAACTGCAAAACCAGCACGTTCAATATTCTGACTATGAAGTTTATTAATGTCTTTAAGTTGCGATAAAATAATCTGACCAAGCTTGCTACTTTTACGCATGGTATAACTTTGGGTCATATCCAGCAAAATACGATTAACCACACTATCTTTAGTTTTAAATGACATCCCACCAATCAAATCAGCATTATTTTGGCTAACTGCCATATATTTGGCAAAAGCACTACTCGCACCATGTTCGGATAAAACAAATACTGAAGACCCTCTAGCTTGAGGAGAGCTAAAAGCATCAGCATGGATTGAAACAAATATATCGGCTTTTGCTTTCCGTGCAATTGCGACTCTGGTACCCAACGGAATAAAAATATCTTGTGTTCGAGTTAACTGAGCACGCATATTATCACTGGAATTAATCAGATCTCTCAGTTTCTTACCAATATCGAGAACGATATGCTTTTCTTTCGTGCCCTGTGGTCCAATCGCCCCCGGATCCTCACCACCATGCCCAGGGTCTATCATTACCAGAATTTTCCCTTTAGTAACGGTCTGTTTACCTTCTGGAACAGGAGCGATTTCAGGGTAGTCTTTTGTTCGTGGCTCAACGGAAGATTCCTCCGATTCTGGCTGCTTGGTCTGATCAGCATTTATCTGCAAGAATGCCAACAATTGATCATTAAGCTCATCATTATTTGATGATTTTGCATAATTTAACGGATACATATCAAACATATAGCGATATTT
>JBDHRI010000049.1:0-13471 GCA_039807465.1 Burkholderiales bacterium
CTGCCAGCATAATTATTCTGAAATAGGAAAAGAAAATATGCACCAAGCCCAAGGACAAATGTTAAGACCACGCCAATGGCAAGATCATTTTTCTTGACCTTATCCCCCATTAAACCCATGACAATCGCCGCTAAACCATTTAGTATCAATTGCCCAAGAATTGAAGACATTCCTAGTAATGCGGCAGCTGAGGCACCAGTCAAACTCATATGCCCAAGAGCATGAGCAGCAAAACCCATTCGTCTTAAAATAACGAAAACACTGACAATTCCGCATACGGTAGCAACAATCATCCCGCCAAATAAAGCATTTTGCATAAAACTATATGCCCACATAAGTATCCTCTTTTACACATTCGATAGTTGGGCAATAATGGACACCATTACCACTAAAATGAATAAACGCATCCAGATGGCTAGCTATTTCATGCATATCGTGTGAAATAATCATTAAGCCAAGTCGTTGATACTGATGGATTTTCTGCAATGCTTCAATAAAATGTTGCTTGGCATGTGGGTCAAGATCAGCCAAAGGCTCATCAAGTAATAATAATTGTGGCTGATTTATCAATGCCTGTGCAAGATAGATCCTTTTTTTCTGCCCACCAGATAAAGTTGTAAATGGTTGGTGTGCATAACTATTAGCCCCAACTAAATCGATCAATTCATCTACCCGATCCCTTAATTTTTTGTTAACCCAAGGTAAACCATATTTCCAGCCAGCAAAACTTGATGTTATTAAACTAACTCCACTCATTTTATCAGCAAGATTTATCTCCCGCTCCTGTGGAATATATGAAATCAGTTTATTACATTCTCCGGGATTTTGCCCAAGAATGGTTAACTCACCCTTAATAATTGGAATAACGCCAAGAATTGTTTTTAGAAAAGTTGACTTCCCAGCACCATTTTTACCGATAATCCCAATCCACTGGTTATCATCAATCTCAAGGTCAAAGGCTGGGGTCACGCTTCCTGATGCGTAACCCAGTTCAAGATTTTTACAAATTATCATATATTGCTCATAATTGAAAATTGGACTAACTTAAATCTAATCCGCTACTCAAAGTATTTGACTCTTGGGCGCGAAGTATTGATATAAAAAACAACGACATGTACAAATAAGTACATGAGGAGCTTTTTATGAAATACGCCAAAGCCCAAGATTCAAAGACGATGAGTATATTTATTTCTTGGCTAAAGCCTGATTAGTATTTACTACTTCGCCAGTCAGCCATTTATTAATGCTAGTATTGGCAGGCATAGTCTCAGTTACCCCAACAACCGGAATACTATTTTTCTTTGCCAAATCCTGCATGTTTTTAGTAATCGAATCAGAGACCTGACTATTATAAAACAATACTTTAACCTGCTTACCAGTTAATCTATTTTGATAATCCGCAATCATTTTAGGTGTAGGCTCGGTGTCATTCATCACTTTCCACTGAAAATCAAGCCCTTCCATTTTTAAGCCCATAGCATCAGCCATATAACCATAGACTGGCTCTGTCGCAGTAACTGGAGTCCCTGCATATTTTGATTTTGTATCATTTATCATTTTAATAACTGTATCATGCCCCTTGATAAAGGTAGTCAGATTTTGCTTAACCTCTGATGCAGCTGATGGATTAAAAGTAGAAATTTTATCCGCCAAGACTTTCGCTAACTTGGGAAAAGTCTCGGGTTTATACCACAGGTGCGGATTTTGACCTGATTTCACCCCAACCAAATCAGCTACATTAATGATAATAACCTTTGTCTTATCAACGCCAGCTATCATCTGATTAATCCAGCTATCATAATCAGCACCATTATAAATTATGATTTGTGCTTGCCCAAGAGCCTTACTTGTCGAAGGAGAAGTTGTAAACAAATGTGGATCAGCATCAGGATTACTAATAATGCTTTGCACATTTACTTCTTTACCACCGATTTCCTTAGCTAATTCGCCATAAAAATTCTCAGCGGCAACAATATTTACCCCAGCAGCAAAAGAACTTACGCCAAGAATTGACAATAATGCAATTAAAGCAATTTTCCTCATATTAAATACCTTTAAAAATTAAGCTATAAATAAATTCTGTGTTATTCATCAACGAATGCCCAACGTGGAAATGGATCTTCAAATTTCTGCCAAGCATTAACCCCTCGATTCATTTCAGCATCAGTAAGTAAACAATCATTTAGTTTTGAGATTAAATTCTCTTTGTCAATCCCAATACCGATAAAAACCATTTCCTGACGGCGATCGCCCCAGCGTGGATCCCAATCTTTCTGCATTTCAATTAACGCATCTTCATCAAGTTCTTCAGCCGGACAGCTTGCCCACCACATGCCAACAGCCTCATGCTGTACTGCCATGCCAGTTTGAGCAATCTGACCGACCCAATCATTACGTGAAGCTAACCAGAAATAACCTTTTGCCCGAATAACACTCCCCCAATCACTTTCGAGAAATTCGTAAAATCGCTTAGGATGGAATGGTTTTCTCGCCTTATAAACAAAACTGCTAATCCCATACGTTTCTGTTTCCGGAACATGCTCACCATTTAATTCCTTAACCCACAAAGGTGAGCGGCTAGCTTCATCATAATCAAATAATCCAGTATTTAAGATCTCTTTTAATTCCACCTGCGCATAATCGGTAATATGTAATTTTGCTGTCGGATTAAGCCCTTTTATAACCGAGATAACTTGCTGTAACTCTTCGCTATCAATAAGAGAAGCCTTATTAACAATAATAACGTTTGCAAACTCTATCTGATCAACCAGTAAATTTACCAGACTTCGCTCGTCATCCTCTCCCAGACTTTCACCAATATCTTTGAGAAACATGTCTGAACTATAGTCTTTTAGTAAAGTCTCGGCATTAACAACCGTCACCATAGTATCAAGATTGGCAACATCTGAAAGTGACTTACCATTTTCATCACGAAACGCAAAGGTTGCAGCAACTGGAAGTGGCTCAGATATCCCGGTTGACTCAATTAATAGGTAGTCAAATTTGTTACTATTGGCTATTTTCTCAACCTCTACTAGCAAATCATCTCGTAAAGTACAGCAAATACAGCCATTGGACATTTCAACTAGCTTTTCATCAGTTTTGGATAATTTAGCATCACCCTTTTCAATAATTGCGGCATCAATATTAATTTCTGACATGTCATTAACAATAACCGCAACTTTCAAACCCTCGCGATTATTTAATATATTGCTCAAAAGAGTAGTTTTACCAGCACCAAGAAACCCAGACAATACTGTTACAGGCAATTTTCTCATAATTATACACCTTTCTGTTACAAAGTAACACTATTTATATCCGCTCTAAATAATTCTTATTAAACTAGCTGCTGACACTAATGTTACAGTGTAACATTATATCATAGTGGCAACTTAAACCATTAAACTAAAATAAATCGCCCCAAACAATAATTAGATTTATAATACAGTATTAATAACCAATTTTTATATCTCAAGTATGCAGCTTAAAATTGAAAAGATAACAGCCTATTGTGCAGCAAATAGCATATTACTAACCAATCAACAATCGCTGATCATCAAAATAATTACCGAGATGTCATCTCCATTAACAGCAAATGAGATTCTCCATGAATTACAAAAGATAAATCCAAAAGCAAATAGAATGACCATCCATCGGGCATTGGAGTTTCTCGTAAAAAACGGGCTAATTCATAAAATAGCTTTCAATCACACATACAAGTTATGCAGCCATCTTTACTGTAAACATGACCACCATTGCCAGATTCTAGTTTGTCAAGAGTGTGGAAATCAGACTGAAATTCATCACGCACAAATAACTGAAGCGCTACTGGAAATTAGCAAGACTTATAACTTCAAACTGGCAAACCCGGTTGAAATAACCGGTTTATGCACTAAATGTCAAATGAAAGGAACTTTATGATAAATGTAAATACCCACTTTGATGCTGGAAGCATCATAGTAAAAGATATTAAAAATCCACAAAATTTACGGTTTGGGATAAGAAATGATACTAATTCACATTTTGCGCAATGGTTTTATTTCCAGCTAAATAATGTGAAACATCAGGAATTAATAATAAACCTTGAAGAACTAGATAAAACAGCCTATCCCGGTGGTTGGGAAAATTACAATGTGTGTGCCAGCTATGATAATCATAATTGGTTTAGAATAGAGTCTCAGTTTAATAATAACACATTAACATTTAATATCACCCCCGCGGCAAATTCAATCTATTTTGCATATTTTGAACCCTATTCATATAATCGCCACTTAGAATTGATTGGTTTTGCTAATTCACACACCATTGTTAACCATGAGATTCTTGGGCAAACCGCAGAAGGTCGTAATATTGACTTGCTTGTTATTGGTGAAGTCGAGGCTAAAAATAAAATCTGGATTATAGCGAGACAACACCCGGGTGAAACGATGGCTGAATGGTTTATGGAAGGATTAATTCATCGTCTTTTGGATAATCAAGATGCAATCAGTAATAGCTTATTGCAAGAATCAGTCTTCTATCTAGTACCCAACATGAATCCAGACGGAGCCTATAATGGAAATCTGCGCACCAACACAACTGGAACAAATTTGAATCGGGAATGGCTAACCCCAAGTCTTGAAAAATCCCCTGAAGTTTTTCATGTTCGGAATAAAATGCTTGAAACAGGTGTTAGCATGAGTTTTGATATTCATGGCGATGAAGCACTACCTTATATTTTCACTGCTGGCTGCGCCGATAATTTAAGCTATAGCGACAAGCAAAAAAACCTAGAAAAAAAATTCGAACAAATCTACCAGTTAATCAATCCGGATTACCAGACTAAATACGGTTATGAGAAAGGTCACTTCAATGTTGAAACACCTACAATTGCAACCAGCTGGATTGGGAACCAGTTTGACTGCCTGTCATTCACACTAGAAATGCCATTCAAGGACAACGCCAACCTGCCAGATATTGAATATGGCTGGAATGGTTACCGCTCAAGCCTACTGGGACGTGATCTACTTAATGCCATTTATCAGCTACTAGTCCAAAATCAAAGCTAAATAAACAAATAAAAAAGCCACCAAATTCTTGGTGGCTTTACAATAAAGGCAGACTCTAGAAAGTATGCGAGAATCCAACTGCCGCAGTTCCATTATTAATCCATTTGGAACCTGACTGAGCAATTGCATTTGCCCCCGGATTAGTTCCATCCGACATAATAGTATTTTGCGCAGCATTACCCCACCAAATTTGTCCGTAGTTGACAAAAGCAATGGTACGTGGTGTAATATTCCAGTCAAGCTCGGCAATTGCCTGTTGGTAGCCAGTACCACCAAGCTGGTTATTCCCAGAAATAATATCCCACGGTGATCCACCTGCCATCAGATTGCTACCATATACGTAACCAATTTTTGGCGTCCAATTATCAATATGCCAACCAAAACTCACACCAATCTCAGCTGTAGATAACACCGCCTGATTAAGTGGACAATATCCATTAGCACAATTTGCTGAATTTATATATTGGCTATTTACACCATTCGCTGAAGGGTTTTGAATCCAGTAGTTATTCATATTACCATTTCCTGGTACTGAGAAATAACCAAGACCCTGCGTAATTTGACCACCAACACCAGCAAACCAGCTATCAGGATCATCATACTGTAGCTCCAGACGGCTAACATACGCATTGATTCCCTGTTGCGCGGTATATAAAAATCCGCCATTAGCACCAGTACCTACACCACCAGGCTGGCTTCCACCCATAGTTTGATAAATACCTGTATTTTGATAAATCTGATTATTCCAAGTTAGAGAAACATTACCCGGGGTATAGAAGATACCAAAACCGTAAATCCCGGCATTATTTGCTCCATTCATGTCACCAGCAGCATCCATACCATTTCCATTGGCACCACCAGTATTAAAGTTTCCATCCAGATTGAAGCTATAGTAAGCAGAAAAAGAAACATCGCCCCATGCAGGAGAATCATATTTAACGTTATTAGGTAATACTGCAAGCATACGATCATAGGTACCAAATACGTTGGCATTAGCACCATTATAGATATCTACTGCACCAGTATTAGTACGGAATGTATTAGAAAGATTACCAATACGAACACGCCCCCATGCTCCCTGCAAACCAATATAGGAATCCGAGGAAGCCAAGACATTGACACCAGAAGTTGGCTGTCCATAATATGTGGTATTACCCGGATGATTTGGTACCCAACCTGAACCTGTAGTATTTTGATAGGCTTCACCAGTAGTAATATTTAAAAATTGCTCTACCTGCCAGATTGCCGCTGTTTGCCCATATACATTGTCAGTACCACGAATACCAAAATACGAACCATAATCCTGTACCGATGTACCGCCAGGTTGCACCTGATTAGCACTAGGAAATGTATCATTTTCCAAAGCAGCAGAGACACGACCATACAACGTTACATCTGCATAGCTTCCACAGCTAATGCTGGCACAAATAAGCGCAAGAATTTTTTTGTTCATTACATGCCCCTTCCACAAAGCATAAATGGAGGATTTTCCTCAAAAATTACTCAGGGAATAGAAAAATTACCCTTGATCATATACCATTACTTTAGCATATAACAAATATTAGCTAATCCGCCCAGCTTCGAAAATTGATTCTTTTTTAGTTTTTTGTTCAATTCATAGTATTTTTATGTTGCATTTATGCAATTTTATTTAGATCTAAACAGGCAAATACCAATTTAACCAGCCCGACCAAAACAGGTAAATGGTATAATATTCAACTTATTACAATGATTTTTATAACCGAGACTAAATATAAGACCTTTATAAGGTATTCAGGTGACACCAGAAACCCCAATTATTCAATTTAATCAGGTAACTAAAAGCTATGATGCTTCAAGCAATGCTCTTAACAATATTAGTTTTAGCATAAATAAAGGTGAACTGGTTTTTTTGGCCGGACACTCTGGAGCTGGCAAGTCAACCATTCTTAAACTCATAGCCGGCATAGAAGTTGCCAGCACTGGCAGCACTATTATTAATGGTATTGACCTAGCCAAAATCAGCCAAAATCAGCGAACATTTATTCGCCAGCATGTAGGCATCGTCTTTCAGGATCACAAGATATTATTTGATCGCAATGTGTTTGACAATGTGCGACTAGGTCTTGACATAACTGGGCTATACAACAAGGAAGAAACCATTGAACGGGTTACTAGCGCACTTCATGCAGTAGGACTGGAACATAAAATCAAAACTCATCCACAGGAACTATCTGGAGGAGAACAGCAGCGTCTGTGTATTGCAAGAGCGGTCGTACATAAACCTAAAATATTACTGGCTGATGAACCAACCGCAAATCTTGACCGAGAAAATGCATTAAAAATCCTTGAATTATTCAAGGCATTTCACAAGGCAGGAGTAACAATTATAATTTCCGCTCACGATGAAACACTTTTAAGTGATTACGGGAAAAGGATACTCCATCTAAATAACGGTCAGTTCCGGGGTTAGCATGAAATTATTAACACAACATTTACGAAGTTTTAATAATGCTTGGTACAATATCTTAACCAAACCGGTTGAGCACTTTATCAATATTATGGCATTAACTGTGATCATCGCAATTTGCATGGTGGCTATAATAATTGGAAACAATCTAAGTCATTGGCAACAAAAAAATATTCTACACCCGCAAATTACGATTTATCTAGAAAGGTCAGCCAATAGCAAAGATATTGCTAGGATCGAAAAAGAATTACATAAATTTGACCACTCTTTAATTAGTAACTACAAGTTTATTAGTAAGGAACAGGCTCTTACTGAACTACAAGAAGATAAAAATCTTAAAGAAATAGCATCTGATACTCTTGAAGAAAATGCTAATCCGCTACCTGATGTATTTATTGTTGAAACAGCTACCAATAATAGTCAGGAAATAGAACGGATAAATATCCAGCTGGGACAACTACCAAAAGTAGATAATTCACATGTAGATTTAAACTATGCGCAAAAAATTAGCCATCTAGTAAAATTCTCATCAATTATTGTTCAGGCTATTCAGCTGATTTGCATAGTTCTAGTAGCGCTGGTGGTATATAATATTATTCGCTTACAAATGTTACTTAAAGTCGATGCGATTAGTGTTTCTCGCTTGATTGGCGCTAGTGACAGCTTTATCATGCGCCCGTTGATTCATTACGCGGTATGGCAGGTAACACTTGCAACCAGTATTGCAGCATTACTGGTTCACTTTCTCGATAAATATTTAAATCAGCTATTATCTACAATGCAACCTTTATTTGGTAATGGCATTCAGATTTTGCCGCTACCTTGGTTACAAATGCTAGTAATATGGCTAGTTTTGACCATATTCACAGTATTTACCGTATTTATCGCAGTTCGTTGGGTATTTCGTAATACCTATCATATTTAAGCCCAAAAATGAAACTCTCTGATTTTGATTACTATTTACCAGAACAGTTGATTGCAACAACACCATTACAAGAACGACATGATAGTCGCTTGCTTGTTGTTGCGGATAAACCACTTGATCGACAATTTAAAGATATAACCGAATACATTTGTCCCGGAGATTTGCTGGTTTTAAATAATACTCGGGTGATTAAAGCTAGATTATTTGGACATAAGCCAAGTGGTGGCAAAGTTGAAGTTATGCTGGAGCGAATAGTTGATGATTATTCACTAATTGCCCACGTGCGTACCAGTAAGTCAATTAAACTAGGTATGCAGATAATCCTTCCTGAATTGGAGGTTGAAATCACTGAAATTCTTGGTGGGCTATTTAAGGTAAGTAGTAAAAATCCAGTAAATTGGATAGAGTATTTCGATAAACATGGCAATCTTCCATTACCACCATATATGCAGCGGCAGGCAGAATTATCCGACGAAGAGCGATATCAAACCGTATATGCCAAAGACGAAGGCTCGGTAGCTGCGCCGACCGCGGGGCTTCACTTCACTAAAGAAACCCTCGATAAACTTGAAGCGCAGGGGACGGAAATTGCTTATGTAACCCTACATGTAGGTTCAGGGACATTCAAACCCGTAAGTGTTGAGAATATTTCTGAACATAAAATGCATAGTGAGATTTTTAATATCAATCAGGAAACTATTGATAAGATTATTCAAACAAAACAGCACGGCGGAAAAGTAATTGCGGTAGGAACTACCAGTATGCGGACACTGGAAACAGTCGCCAAGCGAGGTCTAACTGCCCAAAGTGGTGAAACTGATATTTTTATAACTCCCGGCTTTAAATTTGAAATAGTAGATAAATTAATCACTAATTTCCACCTACCTAAATCAACCTTATTGATGTTAGTAATGGCATTTGCCGGAATAGATGAAATTAAAAATGCATATCAGTATGCAATTGAAAACAAGTATCGATTCTTCAGCTATGGCGATGCCATGCTATTGACCCGTAAGGAGAGTAATCATGAATGATGATAAGCAACAAACCCATTTTGGTTTTAAAACAGTTACCGAAGATAAAAAGGCAAGTTTAGTTGCAGATGTCTTTCACTCAGTAGCCAAAAACTATGATATTATGAATGATGTGATGTCGTTTGGATTGCACCGGATTTGGAAGAAGTTTACATTATTTACTTCGGAAATAAAATCTGGAGATAAAATTCTTGATATTGCTGGTGGCACTGGAGATATGACTAAAGGATTTAAGAAAATCGTTGGTGATAGTGGTGAAGTCTGGCACACCGATATCAATTCATCCATGCTAAAAGTTGGGCGTGATCGCTTGCTTGATGAGGGAATACTAACTCCACAATGCCTGTGTGATGCCGAGAAGCTACCATTTCCAGATAATTATTTTAACGGTGTTTGCGTTTCGTTTGGTCTTCGTAATATGACCCATAAGGATATTGCTCTAAAAGAAATGTATCGAGTGCTAAAACCGGGAGGCATATTGATGGTGCTAGAATTTTCCAAAGTCCATAAACCACTCGACAAAATTTATGACATTTACTCATTCAAACTATTACCATTAATGGGTAAAATTATCGCCAAAGATGCTGATAGTTATCAGTACTTAGCAGAGTCTATCCGGATGCACCCCGATCAGGAAACATTAAAAGAAATGATGCTTGAAGCGGGATTTGATAAAGTAAAATATCATAATCTTACTTTTGGTGTGACAGCATTACATAAAGGCTATAAAGCCTAATCATAAGATAACTAAATCATGAAAAATCAGTTATTTGCTCTTATTATAAATCGCCTACTCAAGACAAACGTCGGGGTTGCTGATCAAATTACTAAACTCAAAGGGAAGACTATTGAACTTATCATTATTGGTGCAAAATTCCAATTTGAAATAATAGGCAGCCTTGTTACTGAGAACGAAAATATTGAACCAAATGTGCGAATAAATATTCCACTTAGTGCTTCAACTCATCTGATTAATCATGACCAGTTAAAAACTATGAAGCAGATCCAAATTGAAGGTGAACTTAAAACCGGGCAAGAATTTTTGCAGCTATTAAGCCAACTTCATCCTGAAGATTTATTATATCAGCATGACAATATGCTTCTGGGAGTAATTACCCGTAAGCTGGAGAAATTAATTATAATGCTAATTAATTATCTCAAACTGGTTATCAGCAATGGATTATACTCAAGTAGTCAATATATACAATACGAAAGTCAAGATTTAGTGGGATACTATGAAATAAAGGATTTTTGTAATCAAGTTGATGAATTAAGCTCCCGCTACGAACTACTAAATAAACGAATTGCCAAATTAAGAAATATATGACACTACTCCGTCTTCTAAAGATAATTATTACATTCAAACGCTATGGTTTATTCCAAATTCTACGCCTTAATGAACGAATTACCAGATTCGCAATACTAATTGACCTATTACTCTGGTTTATTCCACCTAAATTAGCCAATGAACCATTACCGAAACGAGTAAAACTAGCTTTTGAAAAACTTGGACCAGTTTTTGTCAAATTTGGTCAATTGCTATCAACCCGCCCGGATTTGATTCCTGCTGAATACATGGAAGAACTAGCCAAACTGCAAAGCCAGGTTCGCCCATTTAGTTCAAAACTCTCGCGGGAAATTATTGAATCTGCATTAAAACATCCGATCCAGAAGGTATTTAGTTCATTTAGTGATGATCCGGTTGCATCCGCTTCAATAGCACAAGTACATCGCGGTAAACTACTTGAAAATGGCAAGGAAGTTGCAATAAAAGTTTTACGCCCGGGTATTGGTAAAATAATCCGTAAAGATATTCGCCTCTTAAAAATAATTGCGAAAATAGTTGAAAAGATGTTTAGTGATGGCAAGAGACTGCGCCCACTTGCTGTTGTTGAAGAGTTTGAAACAACCATTTATGGTGAGCTCGATTTATTACAGGAAGCTGCCAATTGTACTGAATTGGCAAGACTCCATAAAGATGATCACCGGATAGTCATCCCCGAAATATATTACGATTATTGCACCAAAGATGTTATTGTGATGGAATGGAAAAATGGTATTCCAATCTCAGAAATAGCTCACCTTCGCGAACAAAATATTGATCTAGTCAAACTCTCACATTATGGCGTAGAGATTTTTTATACGCAGGTATTTCATTTTGGCTTTTTCCATGCTGACATGCATCCGGGAAATATCCTTTGTGCAGCAGATGGACGTTATATCGCACTTGATTTTGGTATCGTTGGCTGCTTATCAGAAGAAGATAAGCGCTATCTCGCAATCAATATTTTGGCATTTTTTAATCGCGATTACAAAAAAGTTGCATTAACTCACGTTGAATCTGGCTGGGCACCCAAAGATACACCAATCGAACAATTTGAAAATGCAATTCGTGCAGTTTGTGAGCCAATTTTTAATAAACCATTAGCACAGATATCATTTGCCCAAGTTCTGATTAAATTATTCCAAGTCTCACGTCGCTTTGGAATTATAGTCCAGCCACAATTAATCCTACTACAAAAAACCATTGTTAATGTAGAAGGCTTGGGTCGATTACTTAACCCCGAACTAGACCTTTGGCAAACTGCCAAACCGATTCTAAATAAATGGCTCCGCGAACAAATGGGCATTAAGGGAGTAATCAAAAACCTTAAAGAAGAACTACCGCACTGGTCATATACTTTGCCTACCCTACCACGTAATTTTGCAAATACCTTACTTAAACTCCAAGAATCTAGTGATATAAATCTGCGTTATGAAAAATTATTAAAAAATAATCAGCGCCAAAACCAATTATTGATTCTTGTAATAATTATATTAATTCTAGTACTGTGTATCAAACTATGACCGATTTAGCTCTAATTTACGATGATAATAGCTATAAAATTGTAAAACTGCTTAGCCAAGATAAAAAAAGCGTATTAATTGAATTGATTGATGCCGATAAGCAGCAAAAGAAGATTAAATTTGATAATCTGGTCAACAGTTTTAGCCATCCAGACCCGGAGAAACTAATTTCCTCATCGTCATTACTTAGTCAAGAGATTGATCAAGAGCTTCTTTGGGAACTAAGTACAGATAATCAACTTTGGGAATATCCGGCACTCGCTGAACTATATTTCAATAATACCGAACTGGTAAATCAGGTAGCTTTATTTATTGCGCTGACTTCTCCAGAAATCTACTTCGTTTATAATCAGAAAGAAAAAAAACTAAAACGCTGTAATCAAGAAGAGATAAACCAGCATAAACTCCAGATTGCCAAGCAAAAAGAATATCAGGAAAAATTTGAGCGCATCTATAATAAACTCATCAATAAAGAGCAGCCTGAATGGCAGATTGACCCACTTAGCTTACTCAATAAACCAGATAAAAACTCGATTGAATTTAAGGCTAGCAGCAAGGCTGCCAAGGAATTAAAACTAAGTTTAGCGGAGTTATTATTTGAACTTGGTTATATAAAATCAATTGAAGAATTAATGACTACTAATTTTATTCGTCATTATTTCCCACAAGGAACAGAATTAGCCAATATAACCATTAATGATCATAGTGAAGATATTCCCCTTAATGATACGATCAAAGTTTTTTCAATTGATGATAGTAATACTACCGAAATCGATGATGCCTTCTCAGTAGAAAAAACTAATGATGGCTGGAGAATCGGGATTCATATATCTGCACCATCGTTAAATAAGGAATTGCTGTCAATCGCCAGTAGTCGGATTTCAACGGTATATTACCCAGGGCATAAGATAACTATGCTACCCGAGCAGATTATCTCTCATTATAGTCTTGATCAAGGTAAAGAATTACCAGTTGTAAGCATTTATTTTACAATTGATAATCAGATGGCAGTGGTATCACATGAAAGTAAACTTGAGCGCGTAAAAGTCAATGATAATCTTCGCACAGAAACACTGGAGCAATATTTCAATACTGAAAATTTGCTAGTTGATCATGGCTATCCTTATGAGTCAGAGTTAAAACTACTACATAAACTTGCCTTGGCTCT
>JBDHRI010000183.1:0-2750 GCA_039807465.1 Burkholderiales bacterium
CATTTTCAGCCAGCATATCTTCATCACCAATTTTAGCTAGAGCTTTGTATTCATTGATATGAACAATAATCGTATGTGGAAAATGACGCTTTACATTTACCTCATCTACCCATGGAATCTCCTGAAAGGCTGCTTTTAGCCCAACAATATCCAAGGTAAAAAATGTACCGTGCAGTCGATTTTGCGCAATATAGGTTAGCTGTACTGGAGTTACATGGTAAATATCACCCTCAATAATTACCCGATTTACTGTAAACCAATTCCTGACAACATAATGAACTGCACAAAAAATAAGAATCAGTACACTAGCAAAATTAATCAGATATGCCAAACGATTATTAAATTTAGCATTATCAAAACTTAGTGCACCAAGTCTATTTAGCAATTGAAGCCCCATCAAGGATCATCAGGCATAGTTCATCAAAACTATAACCTGCGGCTGCTAGTGACATTGGTACCAAACTATGATTAGTCATTCCCGGTAGTGTATTAATCTCAAGAAAATAGACATTCTTTTCTTTATCAATCATAAAATCAAGGCGCGCAACACCGCTAGCACCAATAGCATTATAGCCAGCCAAAGCCCAAGCGTTAATTTGTTCTTGTAATGCCCCTAAGTCATACGGACAAATATATTTGGTATCGTCAGTGAAATATTTATTTTGATAATCATACTCTCCTGCCGGAGCTTCGATTTTCACAACCGGATACACCTTACCATCAAAAACTGTTATGGTATATTCATCACCAACTATCATTTCTTCAATTAAAACTCGCTCTGAGCTCTGAAATGCAAAATCAATTGCCTGATCTAGCTGTTTCTCATCATAAACTTTGCTTAACCCCAAAGTTGAACCATCATCAACTGGCTTAACAACTACAGGTAATTTTACCTGTAATGTAAAATTATTTTTGCTATAACCTCTCTTTTCTAGGTATTGCGATTTCGCCATTGGAATACCAGTAGCCTGCCAAATTAGTTTAGTCCTATGCTTATCCATGCCAATACTACTCGCCATTACACCCGAACCAGTATATGGCACCCCCAAGTACTCTAAAGCCCCCTGTAATTTGCCATCTTCGCCACCTTTACCATGAATAATGACAAATGCTCTAGCATAACCATCAGATTGCAAATCTGACAAAGGCTTTTCTACTGGATCAAACGCATAAGCATCAACCCCGCTTCTTTGCAAGGATTCAAGTATTGCCCGACCACTAATCAATGATATTTCCCGCTCGGGAGTATTCCCCCCCATCAAAACCGCGACTTTACCATATTTCTTGTTCATTATAGGCTCTTAATCTAGTTTAAATTACAATACACATTAATGACTTCCAGAAATCCTAGCTGGCAATTTACCAACGCTTCCTGCACCCATAGTTACTACCAAATCACCATTTTGCAGCACATTAAAAAGTTTTGTCTCGGCATCATCCAGATCTTCAGCAAAAATTGCATTTTCATTACCCTGCAACCGGATTGCCCGCACTAAACTCCGACCATCCGCCAAAGCTAATGGCTTTTCTCCTGCCGCATAAACTTCAGTTATAATTAGCTGGTCAACATCAGTTAGTACGGAAACAAAATCATCAAATAAATCACGTGTTCTAGTATAACGGTGCGGCTGAAAAACCAGTACCATACGCTTTTCGGGATATGCACCGCGTAGCGCACTCAAAGTTGCTTTTACCTCTACAGGATGATGCCCATAGTCATCAACAAGAATTGCAGCTTTATCACCAACAATAATATCCGGATAATGCTGACAACGGCGTCCAACACCATGAAAGCCAGCTAATCCACGTGCAATATCTTCAATTTTGCCGCCACAGTCTAGTGCCATCGCAATTACCGCAAGTGAATTAAGAACATTATGCACACCTGGCATATTTACAACAATCGGGTAACTTAAATTGAGCCACTTAATATGCACGCGATAATGCATTGTTCCACCAACTGCCTGTATCTCTGAAGCATACAAGTCAGCATAATCGCCAAAACCATAGGTAACAAGAGGACGCTTCACTTGTGGGATAATTTCCTGAATCCGCTTATCTTCGGCACAAACTATTGCCCGTCCATAAAATGGTAAACGATGGAGGAAATCAACAAAGGTTTGCTTCAATTTACCTTCATCATGATCATAGGTATCCATATGATCGAGATCAATATTGGTAACAACAGAAATCATCGGGCTTAAATAAAGAAAAGAGGCATCGGATTCATCTGCTTCTGCTACCAGATAATCCCCATCACCAAGTTTTGCATTTGAGCCAGTAGTTGCAAGTTTACCACCGATAATAAAGGTCGGATCAAGCCCACATTCTTTTAATACTTCAGCTGCTAAGCTAGTTGTAGTAGTTTTACCATGCGTTCCGGCAATAGCAATACCATATTTGAAACGCATCAATTCGGCAAGCATCATTGCCCGTGGAACAATTGGAATATTATGCTCACGGGCATAGAGGACTTCTGGATTACTTTCATCAATTGCGGTTGAAGATACTACTACATCAGCATTCCCGACATTCTCAGCACGATGACCAATTGCAACCTTGATACCAATATCTAATAATCGATCAGTATTATAACTTTGCATTGCATCTGAGCCAGTAACGGTATAACCAAGATTATGTAGCACCTCAGCTATGCCAGACATTCCAACTCCACCAATTCCAATAAAATGGATCTGTTTTATCTTGTGTTTCATTATACTGTCTTATTGTTCTACAACGTCAACACCTGC
>JBDHRI010000184.1:0-2718 GCA_039807465.1 Burkholderiales bacterium
TGCTTGCACAAAACCCGATAATTGAACTAATTCGTAAGGTAATGGCACCATATCCTTTGGCTGAGCCATGTATCAGAGTGGCGCTTCAAACCATGTCAGCACATGGCTTACAATTAGCACAAAGCCGGATTGATACTTTAAAAGCCGAACGTGCGCGAGTTTATCAGACATTAAAACAGCTACCAGAAATTACGGTTTATCCGAGTGATGCTAATTTTCTTCTGATTCAGGTGGCTGATGGTGCTAAAACTTATAAAGAGCTTCTGGGTAAAGGTATTTTGATTCGTAATCGGCATAAGGATATTGCCAATACGTTACGGATTACTATTGGTAGCCCGGCTGAAAATGATTTGTTACTCGCGGCACTTGGGATTAAACAGCTAGAGAATAAGCCAGAACGAACTGCTACAGTGATTCGTAATACCAATGAAACCAAGATTATGGTTGAAGTTAATCTAGATAAAACTAGCCCAATTAAAATTCATACTGGGGTGGGGTTCTTTGATCATATGCTGGAACAACTTGCTAAGCATGGCGGGTTTAGCTTGAGTCTTGTTGCTGATGGCGATACGCATATAGATTATCATCATACTGTTGAAGATGTGGCGATTGCTCTTGGGCAGGCGTTAAAGCAGGCGCTAGGTGATAAAAGGGGGGTTAATCGTTATGGTTTTACCGTGCCAATGGATGAGGCAAATGCAACTGCAAGTATTGATCTTAGTGGTCGAGGAGTTCTAGTTTATGAAGCAGAATACCAAACTCCATTGATCGGTGATTTTCCGGTAGAAATGGTTGAACACTTTTTCTTGAGTTTGTCAGATCAGTTACAGGCAGCAATTCATTTGAAAGCGACTGGAGATAATGCCCACCATATGGTAGAGGGATTATTTAAGGCTTGTGCCAAAGCGCTAAATCAGGCAATTAAACAAACTGGAGATAGTTTACCTTCAACAAAAGGGTTACTCTAAAGATTATTTTCAGAAATTAATTAAAAAAATATGACTCCCGTCATTTTTGGACGGTTAGCAAATGATTTATTAGTTGATAGAATATCGTTAGTAAATAAGCTAATCCCAAATTTAATTTTAACGGAGAGTCATCATGAAAAAATTAATTACTACTTTAGGTTTGATCGCAAGTGCCAATGTATTTGCGTATACTGCAAATGTTGATAATCAGAGTAATCTTGATTTGGTGGTTAAAGCTAATGGCTCAACTATTTGTACCATTGCAGCCAAAACAAAGTCTGATTGTCCTAACCTAGATGCTTATACTACGTACGCAGTTAACTATAAATTAAATGCTACGTCTGAACAAGGATTGATTACTTTACAGAAAAATTCATCTCAGGTATTGCAGAGTACTCCAGTAACTTCTAGCGCAGCATTGGCACATTATGTTATTTCATATCAGGCTAATTATGCTGGTGGTGTTTATCTTGGAGTACTTGATAACTTTATTAATTCTCAGGGGGGCTATAATTTATCTGGAGCATGTTCGGCTGATGTTGGCGGGGTAACTTGTAAGCTTTCAAATAGTGATAATTTACAGCAGTTAAATATTACTGCTCAAAGTGATTTTGTACCAGCTCCAGCTCCTGCACCTACTCCAGCGCCGACTAAAACTACCTCTGGCATGTATGTTGCTGAATATGGTAACTGGGTAAGTGGTACTCTTTATAATCCATTCTGGAGTAATGACGTTAATGCCCAAGTTTATCCTGAAGTTAATGATAATGGACAAACTTACGTTGCTTGTTATGGAATTGATGATAGTATCAAGAATCTATCACCATCTCAAGTATACCAAAAACAGAATTGGGGACCTTGGATACCATTTAATAATGGTCAGGCACAAAATGTTTGTGATGCTCCAGCTATGAAATCAAGAGCAGTAGCTGGAACAGCAATGAAATTCTGGTAAACTGCAAAAACAGATTAGAAAAGATATAAAAAGCTGCCTAAAGGCAGCTTTTTATATTGCGGTTTCTTCAAAATTTCCGGTAAGCACTGCTTCACCAATAGTTGTTTGTCCTGATTGTACGGCTTTTATCTGACTATGTTTTATCTGGGTAAGCTCCCAAACAGTGGTTGCGGATGGTTTTGATAGCTGATTATTGCAAGCAACTATACCTGTTATTGTTAGAATTATGATTAAAAGTTTTTTCATGATGGACTCCCTTGATTTATGTTTTTTAATAACGGTATTTTATTTGTTTCCTTTTAAAATAGAAATAGTGTTTTTGTACTGGTAGGGATAATTTTTCGAATAGAGCAAAAGTACTATTTTAAAAAAAATTGGTTTCGGTGAAAATATCGTCAGTAAAAAACAAAAATCTTTAAAAGGGAAGACTGTCATGAAAAAACTTTTAACTGCACTTATTTTGGTTGCTGGTATTAATCTTAATGTATTTGCTGATAATGGTGGTGCTGGACCAATTCCTCCGGTACCTGCACCATTTGCTGCGGATGCTGCCAGTTGTGAAGCTGTTGGTGCGCATTTGCTAGTTGGGACAGTAGAGGCTGCTCCGGCTTATGTAGGGAGTAAAACCATTCAGCCTCTTATGGTTAACGGAAAAGCACAAAATCAAGGGATTTTACTATCACATACACATATTTTGGTACAGCCACTTAATGATAGCAATCAGGCAGATGCTTATGAAATTGCCGCAGATAATGTTTTTGCGGCTGGTTATGATCAAGCTCAACCAAATAAGGC
>JBDHRI010000185.1:0-2715 GCA_039807465.1 Burkholderiales bacterium
CTGACAGCTTTAGTTATCGTACTGAAGCTGTCAGGTAAATTGTGTTTGTCAGATCTAATCTAGACTTATACAACTAATTGGAATCCTTTTTACCAGCGGTCTAACTTCTGTTGCTTTTGCTTCTGGTTATTATGAAGATGATGAGCATAATCATTATTTTGACTGATATTCCCACCTGTTAAATCCATAAACTAATGCCTGGATGCCCAGCTAGTATAGCTTTCCTGTCCATTGCGTTTTTGGACAAAATCATAAACCTGCTGAAGCATCTGGTAACGCTGCCATTTTGCCTGACAACGATATGATTTATCTGATGCTCTGCAATTTGGTACTAATCTATAGCTACTTACCTGCTCAACATATTTAATCAGCTCATCAAATGGCATTAATGATTTAGCAGATTTTTGTTTTAGCATAATCAAAATTGCCGTAGCTGTGGTAGTTCTCCCTGCCCCACCCTGACAATGCAGATACACCCACTGGTTAGGGTTTGATTTTAAACGCGCATCATATAGCGCAAGTAAATGATCGATATTATCAGGCGACAGAGCTAAATGGTCTGTTGCCGTAATCCGATAATACTCCTGATTATATTTGGCAACTAAATCTGACTCACTTTTTATACTACTCGCCATACACATCGTAGGACTATTCACATTAGGAATATCCTTCAGATTATTCCTATAGAACTTTATATATTTATCATGTGCCAAATTATCATATAAAACCTGCTGCTCTTGCCTGAGAATTGTATCTTGTGATTTACCAAAATTCACATTATCATAGGGTAATGCAATATAAGAAAAAGGTATCCCATTATTAAAACCATGATATTCTGCTCTTAAATCTACATCAACCACTTTACCCTTATTCTGGATTGCATTTATAAACTGCGATTCGGTAAATTGAGCACTTGCAATAATTCTATAATTATCAAGATAACGTAGCTTTGGTGGTAATTTCTGATTTACATACTTATAATTATTTAGTTGGAGATACGCTGGATTATTAGCATTTAAATAGCTTTCACCCAAAGAAAGGTCTTTACACCCTTTGGTATCAAGTGTAAATCCTAAATGTGAAAAAACTATTAGATAAGAAATCAAAATTAATTTAATTTTCATGTAATTCCGCTATTATTTGTTATTTAACTATACCCGCTCTTTATTAGCATCAATATTTACTGTTTTATTAAAAATAAATGTTGAACCTTTATTAGAATTACTAGCGTTGATTACTTGCTGAAGAGATCTTACGTCATTATCTGTACAACTACTAAGAGTTAACATCAAAATCATAAAGTTAGCAATAATACCCATTGTTTTCATCCCTACTCCAGTCATTTTACAAATTCAGATTATCTGATAAATTATTTTACTTATCAGTATAATAACACTGAACTAACTAGTAAAATGTTCCAAATTTGAATAAGCTATTCCCATTTTTGCAAAACATCCAAAACCATTGCAAGTAATGACCTTATCATTCGAATATCGTCAGATAAATTATTTAATGGCGGCAGTACATACAGAGTATTATTAATTGGGCGTAAATATATTCCATATTGAATACCAATATTAAATATCTGTGAAATAGCTGAAGTAGGAAGACTTAAATCACAAGCCGCTATGCCACCAATTGCCCGCGGGTTAATTATAAAATCATATTTGTTAGCGAACTCCTGCATCATTTTTAGCATCCCTAGCTCGTTATCTTTAATCTGAACTAACATATCAGAATTAGCAAGGTGATTTAAATAAGCATTGGCGACACTGGCACCAAGTGTATTACAGCTATGAGTATGCGAATGTGGGAATAGCTTACGATAGTACCTAAAAATATCGGTAATTTTTTTATTAATCACTACCGCACTCATAGGAATAACTCCGGCAGTGAGGTTTTTGGCAAAACAAACTATATCCGGCTCAAATCCGAGATAACTGACGCAAACAGAATGACATCCAAGTCGTCCAAGTCCAACCATGATTTCATCGGCAATAATGTAAAGCTTATATTCACGAGCCAAGTGGATAAGCTTTGTTAAAAAATCTTGGCTGATAATTTTTAATCCATTGGCACCCTGAATAATTGGCTCAATGATTAATGCACAGCACTTATCTGCATGCAGATTAAAGAATTTCCGATATAATGTTTCATTAAAATCCGAATCATGCCATGATTGATTATTGCATGAATTTACATAGTGAATATCTGAGATAAAGAAATTTTGTGTAAGTAAACCTTGATAGTTTTTTTTATAAGCATCTATCCCACACACGGAAAGAGTTAGCGCAGTCTCGCCATGATATGCACCAGATAAAGCAATAAAATGATTTTTACCTTGTTCACCATTTAACAACCGAGCTTCATATACCAATTTCATGGCAATTTCTATCGCTGAGCTACCATCCGAGGCATACATTACTTTGTCCATCTGTGTGAATATACCTAGAAGGCGACTCGATAATTCCTCGATTACTACATTAGTTGCATTTGCTGGAATATGATGTTCAAATAAGTTAGCTTGACGAGCTAAAGTGTCAGTTATAATTGGATGGCAATGTCCTAACGGTTTACACCACCAACTCGAAACTCCATCATAAAGCTCCTTTCCATCTGCGGTATATAGATATGACCCTTTTGCACGAGTGATATTTAATAAATTCGTTTCATCCGGGATAGATGAAGGTAGCCAAGTGCTTAGCATAGTTCTTA
>JBDHRI010000186.1:0-2696 GCA_039807465.1 Burkholderiales bacterium
TTAGATGGTAATATTGTGCTAAGATTATCAATTGCAGCTATCATTCATGTGTTTTATCCTGAGTTAATGCCTGAAATTGCTGAGTGTATAAATAATTTTGCGTATTGTCCAGAACTATTTATCTCAACTGATAGTATTGAAAAAGCTGAACAGATTAAATTATTCTGTTCAAAATATCCAGATTGGGTAGTTGATATTCGGGTCGTTGAGAATCGGGGGCGGGATATTGCCCCGATGATTATTAATTTTCAAGAAGTATTTGCTAACTATGAATATGTACTACATTTACACACAAAAAAAACAATACATAATTCAGCCGTAGCAAATTGGAGAAAGTATTTATTTTATACTTTATGTGGAACAAAAGATATTGTTGCGACTAATTTAGCTTTACTTAGTCATGAGAAAGTAGGGTTTTTATTTGCACAAAATATTAATGTTTATCGCCATAATTTAAGTTGGGGGACTAGGTTTAATAATGTAAAGCGATTGCTTGCTAGATCCAATATTCATATTTTCAATGATACTTTACTTGAATTTCCTACTAGTACAATGTTTTTTGCAAAAACTTCAGCGTTAACGAAGCTAATACAGCAAAATATACAGATTACAGATTTTGAACCTGAGAACTCTCAAATTACTGGGACTCTGGCACATGATATAGAGACTTCTCTACTTTACTTTGTAGAAGCCAGTGGTTATCGCTGGATAAAAGTAAGTAGTAATCATGGAAATATACTAAAAATTAATCAATTAAACCAACTTGATATTTATCTGGAGAGGTTTGTCCCTAGGCTTTTAGTTAGACGCCTTGAAGAATATAAACTATGTACTAGTGGCGTAAAAAATCATGGCATCGTGGATTATTTTGTCAGAAAAGTATTTAATGCTTGGCAAAAATTGCTATTTAGATGCTGGCGGATAAATATGCCGATTAATTTTCGGGTGAAAAATATTGATGAGTTATGAATAAATCCCCATTAATTTCTATTGTCTTGGCCTGTTACAACGGCATGGCATATATAAGGCAGCAGCTTTCTAGTCTTGAAGTTCAAGACTACCCAAATTTTGAAGTAATAATAGTTGATGATGCTTCTAGTGATGGAACTTATGAGCTCTTATTAGAGTACACTAATCAAAAAGCAAATTGGTTTATTTTTCGTAATATTGAAAATAAGGGCTTGGTGGCAACCTTTGAAAAGGGAATTTCCCTGGCGAATGGGGAATTTATTGCGTTATGTGATCAAGATGATGTTTGGTTTTCTAATAAACTTAGTACGTTGATGTTAAATCTGGGAGATAACTGGTTAATTCATTCTGATGCTAACTTAATTGATGGGGCCGGAGTGATTTTTGAAACATCTTATTTTGCATACTGTAAACATGAAATAAACAGTTATGCTCAGTATTTAATTGAAAATAATGTTACTGGTTGTACATGCTTATTTAGAAAAAAGCTTTTAAGTTTGATTAATAATCGGTTCCCGCACGGAGTTACTGTGCATGAGAGGATATTAGCAATCTTGGCAGCCAAAGTAAATAAAATAAAATATTTAAATCAGGTGCTAATAAGCTATCGCCAGCATTCAACGAATCAAGTTGGTGCATTATCAAAGGGCAATAATAACCTTGTACTTAATCGCCATTTACAGGACTTAAATGTATTGTCTAGGGAGTCTTATTTTATTGATGATGTCGATATTAAATATGCAAAGAATTACTATAATGTTTTGTTAAAAAATGAAAGAGTTTCTTTTAAACTGCTTTCTTGGATTATTCGAAAGCTCGGTGTAATCTGGTGTTTTAAATTTATATTGAAGGCTTTATTAAAATGAGGTTAGCTATTTTTGCACACTTTGATAAGCATCATCAAATAAAAAAATATGTTTTACATTATTTAGAGCAATTGAAACAAGTTTCCGATTATATCATTTTTGTTAGCACTTCCAAATTAAATGATAGTGACTGTTTTAAGCTGAACCAATTCTGTTCTAGAGTGATTGTCCGAGAAAATATTGGACATGATTTTTATAGCTATAAAGTAGGCATCAATGCAATCGAAAATCTAAATGAAGTCGAACAATTAATTTTATGTAATGACAGTTGCTTTGGGCCTTTGTTTCCGCTGTCAGATATCTTTGTCCAGATGACATCCAAGCCTGCGGACTTCTGGGGAATGAGTGCAAACTCGCGCCCACAGTTTCATCTTCAGAGTTATTTTCTCGTTTTTAAATATAATGTTATTAACTCAGAGGTATTTAATTCATTTTGGAATGGCGTTCAGACATTAAAGAATAAAGACCAAATCGTATTTGATTACGAGGTTGGATTATCACAACAGTTGATTTCAGCAGGGTTTAGTACAGAAAGTTTTCTTCCACTTGTAGATTACCAGATTGACCACGTTGATTTATTTAAACGTAAATTATTTATTTATTTAAAGGAATTAGCTAATCCACATAGTCGTTATTCGTGGAAAACACTATTGGAACCCTTATCACGTATTGATAAGACGATTTCTTTATTTGATTATAGCATCACAAATTATCGATTCCCTTTTTTGAAGAAATCACTATTTAGTGATCGCTGGGTGAATCAAGAGAAGTTATTTGATCTGATTATTCGCCAGACAAATTATGAGCCAGATTTGATCAAAGAAGTAATAAATGAATAAAATTGGCATAATTACGGTTAGC
>JBDHRI010000187.1:0-2693 GCA_039807465.1 Burkholderiales bacterium
ATTACGGGTAAAAAAGAAATCACTGTCATAATTACCATTCCAGCAAGTGGAACCTCATGGAACATTACCACTAATGAAGCTGCGATACTGGATAAAGCAAACTGAGTAAACTGAGCTAGACCCACTGCAAGAGCTCCCTGTTCTTTAGCTTTTTCAAGTAGTTTTACCTGCGTTGGAGCTATTATTAATGCCGAACCACCACGCATGACCAAAACTCCACTGGTTAACAGTAAAATAATCAATATCTTACTAGATACGAAGACTGCCGCAATAATCAGAATGAGTCCAGCAACGCTAATTAATAGTCCTTTATATATGATTTTATCTGTCGGATGAGAATTCTTATTTAGATACATCATCAGGCTATTGCCGGCAAAATAGCCAATTGCAATAATGATAAAAATATATGAGTAGTTAATCGGTGAGATACCAAGTTTATTTATATAAAGATAACTGGATATACCAATAAATACAAAGTAACTCGCAAACGAAAATCCGATTATCATCAATAAACTGCGTTGAGTTTTATTGGTAAAGATACTAATATATGCTGCAATATATTTGGATGGTGACTCTAGTTTATTTACTGGCGTCGAGTTAGTTTCTTTTATGATAAACCATCCCGTGATTAATAAAAATATGCCAAGAAAGCTGCTTAATTCAAAGCAGCTTTGCCAGCCAAAATGAGCCGCCATGAATGCACCAATACTGGGAGCAACGGCTGGCGAAATCACTATACCCATCACCTGAATACCATTAGCATGGATTTGTTCTTTGGCATCCATTATGTCTTTGAATATCACTCGGGTGATTACTGCAATTGCAGAACAGGCAGTTCCCTGCAAGATTCGCATAGTTATCATTAGGGTTACTGATGAGGTATGGGCAATAAAAAATGATGAAATGATATATAGTGCGATTCCAGATAATAAGGTTGGTCTTCTACCAAAACGGTTACTTAGGATACCAATATATAAGCCGCCTAATGCCATTGCTAGGGTATAGCAAGAGATAGTAAGGTTTATCATGCTAGGGCTAGTAGCAAAGTCTGTTACCATTTGTGGTAGTGATGAAATATAAATATCTGTGGAAGATACCCCCAAGAGCGTAGCGCACAATGAGAACCAAGTGACATGAGATTTATTGATTTTACTGGAAATATTCTTTCCACCAATTTTATAGCTATTACTCTCCATTGCCAATTCTCCTCATAATTTAATCAGCCATGATTATAAATGGGATTAAATTATTTATTAACCATCTAAAATGGATATCTACGGCTTGCTATTAATTTTGTTGGCAATCTGGCGAATAACTGATTCTTCATTACTTAATATATGAGGGTGGTTGCCAAGGAGGCTTGGTGGGAAATATAAATGTAGATTATATCTAATAGCTGCATTAATTAATTCTTCACTATCATTATTATGGATATTAAATTTTTCCATTAATCCATCATTAATTGTCTTTTGTACTGTAGCACGGGAAATTTTCAGGAAATTGGCAATTTCATACTGCGAGAATTTATGCGTTAGTAAAAATAGTATTTGATGTTCGCGCTTTGTGAGTGAAGGAATATTTTCTAATTGTTTTTGTTGACTTTCGCGATTTTGGAAGTCATTGAGAAAATTCATTAGAAAATTGAATGGATTGGCAAACCATGATAAAGTATATGTACCAAGTATTTCCTTATCTGCGGTAATTAGAGGAAAGACATTGGTAAGACGGATAAATTCATTTTCGTTTTTATCAAGGGCATAGGCAAAGAAAGTTATTTTTTGACGCGTTGTCATTACTTTTGAGTAGAGTTTCTCTATTTCTGCAAGGTATTCCGGCATAAAGCGATAATCCTGCTCTTGGTCAAACTCAATGAAAGTTTTACCAATAGCATTACTTTTAGTTAGCCGTGTATTTTGTTTCTCGAAGTAATCATTTAAAAAAACGATTCGCTGATTAATATCCGCTACTTCGCAAAAAATATTTTGACCATCAAATGATACAAAAAAATTATCAATTAAGAGCTGTAGTTTGGGGTTGATATTGATATAGTTATTTACCATAGGCTTAATTATATGCTAAACTAGTAGTTACGCGGAAAAATTTTATAGGAAAGAGATCATGACTGGTTTGATTGGGTTTATTATTGTATTCTTGGCAATTGTTATTCTTCTGTTTGCTACATTGTTTATTGTTCCACAGCAGAGGGTTGCTGTTATTGAACGTTTTGGTAAATTTAATCGTACTGCCGCAGCAGGATTAAATATCCGGATACCGTTTATTGAGCAGATTGCCGCCAAAGTATCAACGCAGATTCAGCAACTGGATGTGACTACTAATACTAAAACTAAGGATAACGTTACTTTAGAAATAATCACTTCGGTACAATTACTGATTGATGAAAAACAGGTATTTAATGCATTTTATAAATTAGCAAATCCTAGTGCCCAGATTCGGAGCTACGTCTTTGATATTGTCCGTTCACAGGTGCCAACTATGACACTTGATCAGGTTTATGAAAGCAAAGATGAAATTGCTAATAATATTGAATTATCTTTGTCACGCCAGATGGCTGAATTTGGTTATATAGTTACTAAAAGTCTGATAACCGATATAAACCCTGATAAGCGGGTGCTTGATGCCATGAATCAAATTAATGAACAGGAGCGTTTACGTGATGCGGCTCAAGCAAAAGC
>JBDHRI010000050.1:0-13018 GCA_039807465.1 Burkholderiales bacterium
AATGCATAATCACCAAGACTATAATTAGTTGAATTAAAGCTACGACTACGACTTCCTTCATAATCAACCGCTAAGCCACCACCAACATCAATAACTTTAAGATCAACACCAAGCTTACATAAACCAACATAAACATGCGCTAGTTCATTAATGTAGTGCTCAATATCTTTGACATTTGCGATTTGCGAACCCTGATGACAATGAATCAGATGTAAACATTCAAGCATTTCGTTATTACGTAATAATTTTAATAGTTCAAGAATCTGAGTTGTACTAAGCCCAAATTTAGACTTCTCACCTCCAGAGTGTGCCCATTTACCAGCCAAAGTTAATGCCAAACGGCAACGTACCCCAAGTAGAGGCTTAACTCCCAACTCCTTTGATAGCTCAATTGCATGATGAGCTTCCTGCATTTTTTCAATAACGATGGTAATATTCCGTCCGATTTTGCGTGCAATCAAGGCAGTTCGAATATAATCTTTGTCTTTATAGCCATTACAGATAATCGGAGTTTTATTATTTTTCACCATTGATAAAACTGCTAAAAGCTCTGCTTTACTTCCAGCTTCAAGTCCATTGTTAGCTTTTGCCAGTACTACGCTTTCAACTACGGCACGGTTTTGATTCACTTTAATCGGATAAATTAGAGTATATTCAGGTTTATAATTAAGTTCTTTTCTAACTGTATTAAAAGCTTTAGTAATCCGTTCAACTCTATCCATTACAATATCAGTAAATCTAAGAATTAATGGAGTTTCAAGATTATGCTTCTTCTTGGCAAAATCAACTATATCAACCAGTGGTAGTGGTACATCTTTAACGTACTTGCCACGTTTAACTGTTAGTAAACCACTTTTTTCAACATCAAAATAACCATTTGCCCAACCACTTACACAATAGAATTCTTTTGTTTTTTTATAATTCCAAGCTTGCTCTTTAATTTGTGCCATTCAGCTATCCTTTTAATTAAGCTCTACGAGCATAAATTATTATTCCGACCAATATAAAAATTGCCGGTCCCCCAATTAATTCAAGTTCATATATAAGAATATCATGTGCCGTTTTAAGATCGCTTGTTGGCACAAAGGTTAAACCAATCCCGAATAATACCGCAATGAAAGCAATCATAGCTATTAATTTACTAAAAAAATCATTAAGTATAGTTTTCTTAAGTTTTTTCTGGACTCTTAATCGAAAATAGGCAATAGCTAGAAAGAGATATGGCAAGAAATAGATTATTGCTGCCATTAGTACTAGCACTAGATACATCGAATTTACAGTCGGGAGATATTGAGTTAATAAAATTATCAAAGTTACAATTACGCCCTGAAAGATAAGAGCATTTGCTGGTACTTGATTCTTATTTAACTGTTGCAACCATTTGGGTAAAATTCCCGGTTCACTACACTCAAAAAACATTACAGTTGGTGCAATCAGCCACAGGATAATCGCACCGAATTCAACAATAACAATTGCTGCGATTAAAACCTTTACTATCCCAGCTATGTGTAATTTATTTGTCACTGCGTAAAATGCATCAACTAATCCTGTAGTATTTGAAAGCTCATGAGGCGTTAAAATAAAATTAATCGCAAGTGTACCCGCCATATAAAGAACAATTAGAACAATACCGCTAGCTAATACGCCAATAGGTAAACTGCGTTCAGGTTTATTTATTGACTGAGCCAAAGTTGGTATAAGTTCCAGACCACCAAGAGCAAACATTAAAAGAGCCAGATTAGATAGATTGTCAAAGGCATTATCATGGGGAATCAAATTTGCCACTTCAAAAGGAGTTGCAGGATTATGATATAACATAATATAACTAATTCCAGCAATAATAATAAAAATAACCAGACCAATGTTTAAAATACCCGCCATACCAGCTACTTTAGCTATTTTTTGCATGCCAAATATATTGAGAAGAATAGCAAGCCAGAAACCAATAATTACTACCGTAACAATAAAATGATGATTAGCGGCAAGATCTTTATTACCAATAAAGTAAGCAAGATTTGCTGCCATAAAAGTTAGAAGACCAGGATAATAAAAAAGATTATTAGTCCAGTAAAACCAAGCACTAAAAAAGCCACTAAAAGACCCGAGCCCCTCTTTGACCCATAAATAGACCCCGCCATCTTTATCATAATTAAGCGACAATTCAATAATCATCAAGGATAAAGGTATAAAAAAAAGTAACACGCCAAGAGCCCAAAATAGAAGTGCTGATGTACCAATTGCACCAGCTACTGGTATCCAACGAATCCCCAGACAGGAAGCAATCATTAATAAGATAACTGAAAAAACACCTATTTTTTTGCTAGTATTACTCATAACACTCTCTGCCTTGTTAAATTACGTTCTTTACGTTTATAGAGCAAAACTGCCATAATAATAAACACAATTGGACCACCAATCAATTCAAGTTCATAAATGAAGATTTGAAACTTGGTAGTAAGGTCTTCAGTTGGAATGACAGCAAGACACATAGCAGTTAAGATTGAAATAAAAGTTAGTATTGCCATGAGTTTTGCCATTTTATCGGATAAAATCTGTCGCTCAAGATTACGCATTTTTCTTATCCTGATATAAGCAACTGAAAGAAAAAGAAAAGGTAAAAAATATATGATGGTTGACATTAATACCAGTACTGTGTACATGGCGTTTACACTAGGCATGAATTGAGTTAGCAAAACAATCACAGTAACTAATACACCTTGAGCAATTAGAGCATTTGCCGGAACATAATTCACATTTACTTTTTGCAACCAGACAGGGAGGATTCCCTTTTCTGCACACTGAAAAAACATAATACTTGATGTAATAAGCCAGATATTTAATCCACCAAATTCAACAATAACTAAGGAAATAACAATAAACTTAGCCATCCATTCCGGCCAATGGAGCTTTGCTACAATAGCATATAAAGACTCTACTAAACCACTGGTTTTACTTAACTCTTTAGGAGTCATGATAAAGTTTATGGTGATAGTTCCAATGATATATAAAGCTACCAGTAATGCTCCGCCAATTATTATTGCCTTGATAAGATTTTTATCTGGGTTATCAATTGAGCGACTCATGGTCGGAATCATCTCAACTCCGGCAAGAGCCAGCATTAACATGGTAACACTTGAGAGGCTATGAAATAAATCTTTTTGAGGTAGAAAAGCCTTCCAGTGATAATGAGTAACACTGTCACCATGATAAAGGACATAATATACACCAGCAATTATTACAAATAAGCCTAGACGAAAATTCATTAAACCAGATAAAGTAGTTATCTTAGCAATTAAATGTATCCCGGCGATATTAAAAAATACTGCACCCCAGAAGAAAATAATTACGACCATCACTACGAAATGAGGATTAGTTGCAAGTGAATGGTCGCCAATAAGATAAGCTAGATTAACTGCAATAAAAGTAAGAAGCCCAGGGTAATAAAATACATTATTAACCCAGTAAAACCAAGCAGTATAAAAGCCTGATTTATTACCGATTCCTTCCTTTACCCACAGATAAACCCCACCATTATCCTTGTAATTCAAAGATAATTCAATTACTATCAATGCTAAAGGTACAAAAAATAAAAGCGCGGCAATAACCCAGAAAAAAATGGCAGAAGGACCCAAGCCTCCGGCAACGGTGATCCAGCGGATACCAAGGCAGGAAGTCATAATCATAAAAACCACTGCCTTTAATCCAAGCTTGGTTTTGCCACCTAGATTATCTACCATATTTATTTTTTACTACTGGCAAGTAAACAAATTATATCACAGGCAACGTGAGCACCTGCCAAGGCGGTTATTTCAGCATGATCATAGCTTGGTGCAACTTCAACAACGTCAGCACCAATCAAGTTAATCCCTTGAAGATTACGTAAAATTGCTAATGCCTGCGCACTATTTAACCCTCCCGGCACAGGAGTCCCAGTACCCGGGGCATATGCTGGATCAAGACAATCAATATCAAAGGTAAGATAAGTAAGATTATTGCCAACAATTTCTTTAACTCTCTCAACTACTTTTTGCCAGCCATTATTATGAACATACTGAGCATCAAGAATATTGGTCCCCATAAAGTCTTCATTCCAAGTACGAATACCGATCTGTACCGATTTTGCTGGGTCAATGATTCCATTTTTTATGGCTTTATAAAACATGGTACCATGATTAAGTGAATATTCTTCATCATCAGCCCAAGTATCGCAATGGGCATCAAAATGAATGATTGATAAACCTTTACCATACTTTTCTGCAATCGCCAGTAAAATTGGATAAGTAATATAATGATCACCACCAAAAGTTAGTGGAAATACGTCATATTCAAGCATATTTGCAATATGATCTTTAATGCTATCGCGTACCGTCAGCGGGTTATGTGGGTCAAGAAAGCAATCGCCATAATCAATAACAGCCAACCGCTCAAATGGATCAAATCCCCAAGGATAAGGTAAGAGTTCAGCCAATTGCACTGATGCTGCGCGAATTGCACGAGGTCCTAACCTAGCACCACTACGGTAAGTAACTGCAAGGTCAAAAGGAATCCCACTAACCGCCACATCAACACCAACTAAAGATTTACTATAGTTTCTACGCATGAAACTGGTAGCACCACCATAGGTCATTTCAAAGTTTGAACCCTTTAGTTCACTGCGGGAAATCGCTGCATCAACCAGTACTGACATATTAACTTTCCTTAAAATTTTCTTATATATTTTACTTGAGTAAGTCCACTTGGAAAATGTTCTATTTTTTGAAGCGAATAAACATTTTCCCTGATTCCTGCCTTAAAACAGCGAATCCCATTACCTAGAATAATTGGTAATGTAGTAATTGTCATTTCATCTACAAGATTATGTTTAACTAATTCCGAAATCAATAACGCTCCACCGTCGGCATAGATATTTTTGCCTGCTGCCAGAATTTCGGTTACCGTTTTTACTAGTTCAGCCGAAAAGATAACTCTCTGATCAGAAGGTAATTTCTTTTGTGAGGTTATGACATAGCATGGTTTATTATAGGGAAATTCGGGAAAAGTAAGTACTTTCTCATACGATTTTCGACCTAACAAAATAACATCAATCTCAGACAGAAATTCATCATAACCATAATTCTCACCGGGTAAACTAAATTGCCCCAGCCACTCAACATCTCCATTACGTTTTGCAATATAACCATCGATACTACATGCAAAAAATAAACGTAATTTTCCTCTCATAATCTCAAACCATGCAAAAAAATAAAGCCTAATGCATCATTTTACCACTATAGTTAACCTTGCCGAACATTAAAAAATGCCACCCGTTATATGGTGGCATTTCAAGGAATTTATGGCAGTTTATGTATAGGATTTCTGGTTTAACAATAAACGATAGAATATAATCGCAAAGGCAAAAAAAGCCAACATAGGTAAAGCCGTATGTAATTTATCCATATCCTGAAGCTTGGCAAAAACCGACATTATTGCCAGATAGGCAAATAAAGACCATGATGAGCGAAATGCCAACATAGTTTTTTGCGGATTTAATCGATAATAAGCCATACAATAAACAATAAAAAACACCAAGTGCATAACCAGAGATAGTAGCATTGCTGTCGTACCGCATTGTACCAGCAAGTAACTCACGATCAGGTAAGCAAATAAACTAACTGATTTGCCAAAAGGCATTTTAAATGCACGATTTTTTTCAGGCTGATTTTTTCGTAGTGCGCTAAATGCCAATGGAACAGCAAGACATGAAATTAACTGAAATACAGTTACAACAATCATTATTTTTTGCCAGTTATCAAAGAATATTACTAAAACACCGCATAAAATCATGGTAAAAATTAGCGAAGTTCTAGAGATAAAGAATTTTGGATTCATTTTAGCAAATATGCCTGGCATCTGATGGTCTTCTGCCATGGCATTTAACATACGAGCACCTGAACCCATGTATAAAATCCCGGTACCTGAAGGACTAATTGCAGCATCTACATATAATACCAGTGCCAACCAGTTAATTCCAAGAATTACTGCCAAATCAGCTAGTGGTGAATGGAAATTAAGCGAATGCCAGCCATTAGCTGCAATTGTAGCGGTATCCATTGCGCCAAGGAATGAAACTTGCAAGATTAAATAAATGATTAGACAAACAATTACCGAACCAGCTAAGGCTAATGGAATATTCCGACTAGGGTTTTTCAATTCCTTAGCAAAAACTGTAATCATGCTAAAGCCATAGAAAGCATAAAAAATACCGCAGGTTACTACTGCTGTAAAAGCATTACCAATTCCATATGGTGCAATTGAGTCTTTATATGCGGTAAAGTTTTGTGGATGAAAAGCGGCGAAGATGAATAATAAACCAACCGCGGCTGGAACAATCATTTTTATAGTAGTGATTGCATTATTAGCTTTGGTTAAAGTCTTTATTCCCCAATAATTGAGTAGTCCATAGATCCCAATTATTGCATAGACCATTAATATCCCAGCAAAGGTCAGATTGCCGTTAACAAACATGATCCTATCTACCGCAGGAAAGGCAGTTGCCAGATATTGAACCGTTGCCATTGCCTCTGAGGGGATGGATGAGACCATCGAGAACCAATTGGATGAGGCAACAATAAAACCGTAATCACGATTATGGGTAATTGTCAGTAAGCGAGAAAAAAGTCCGGTCTCCTGATACATGGTTGCAACTTCGGCAAGAAGTAATGCTAGCATTAATGATAAAGTAGCACCAATAATCCACGATAGGATTGAAATTGGACCAGCGTACTTTGCAGCATAGTAACTCGCAAAAAGCCAACCACTACCAATAATTGAACCAACCCCAATTGCAATTGCCGAAAATAGGTTTGGCTGTTTATTTGGATCAATCTGATAACCCATAGAATCCCCCATTCTAAAATAAAATTCAAGATATTATAATTATTTAATCTAGAATGGGATTGTATCAAAGTAACTCAAGCGATATTATTGCAACGCACTACAACCACAAGCAATGCACTGATATAATTTAATTAATCCAAAAAATATAGATGCTACAAAATCTCATAGTCGCGTATTATGCACCACCATAGTGATATTCTTTCTCCGTTTTATCGATTAGTTTTGCATAATCAGCATTACTTAAATTATTCATTTTCAAATCACTGGCTATTTTTTTGGTTAAATTTCCAACCAGCACATCTGCCTGAGAAATCAGTATCTCAGTAAACTGCTGTAGTAGTTTATCGGCTTGTTTGGGATCCATTTCATATAACTTCATATAAGTTTCTTCAACTGCAGCTTGCTTGACAAACATTTCGCTTTCAAATTGCAGAAATTGTTCATGTACCATTGGTGCATATTTTGGATAATTTTGCATAACCAAAGCCTGAAGCTTGCGATATTTCCAATATTCGGAAGTATTATCTGGTACTCCATCTACTGCTGTTTGGTACGATGGTGGGATTTCTGGCAATCCACGATAAAACGGAATATAAATCGATAAATCCGGCATTCCAATTGCCACATACTCAACATAACCAATATCATCTGGCAGATTAGGACGAATCTGAGTAATATGCGAAAATATTGCCCGCATTACCGATGCTGGACGATATGGAGCTTTAGGGTTCTGCGTAGTATATGGATCAAATTCTGTATCCTGATAATGTAGCCTCAACCCAGCCGCAACATCAGCTACACTAAGCTTTTTAACTGGAGTTTCCCAGACTGGAAATAAACCATCCCCTCCAGTATAGCTATTCCCGGTATAAAGCTGTTCTAATGACTCAATCCGTGGATAATTATAGGTTTTATCGTGTTCACCATTTTCTACATATATTTTAAAGAAATTAAAGCTTTCTTCTGGATTAACTTCATTCGAGCCAGTTAGCCAGCCCCAAAAGCCACGTGATTTTGGTGAATACAGATCATTATCAACTGCAAACTTAATCAAATCACCAGAGCCCATAAAATTATTAGCATCATGTAGGTTTATCTTTTGAGTTCGTCCCTGATTGGCTGAAACAAAAAAACTGTCATTTGGTAAGCGCCATGCTACCCAACGATGTCCACTGGCTGTTTCCAGATACCAAGTCCCATCACTCTTATCGCTAATTGCCACACCAAAGCCTTCCGCTGCACCCTGCTTTTCAATAATCGACCCCAAAAGCATAATACCTTCGCGCGCACTATGCGCAGATTGAAGAATTACACTAGGAATAGAATCTTCATTGATGCCACTTTCTTCCAGATAGGGATCTATTTTTAGAACATTGGCTGAATTAAAAATAGTTTCCGTTGCTGAGATGGCAACTCCAGATTCATTTATACCAACTTCCTCCATAGAGAAATTTGGCTTATTCTTGCTAAATGAGCGAGGTAATGCAGTATAAGCAAGTGAAATTGCGGGTAATGGATAAGCAAAACTATTAGCATTCGAACGATAGAGTTTGCCACTAGAATTAATGGATTGCGGATGATTCATAATAGCAAATGTCTTTAAGGCATTACTGGTATCATCATTACGCGCTACTATAATTGAGCCATCCGTAGTTGCGTTATTACCAACAAGAATGGTTGTACAGGCTAGCGCGCTCCCAGTAATTAATGCACCAAGACATAGAGATGTTAATAATTTCACCTTCACTATCATAATTCCTTCAAAAACTATCAATAACTATTCGTTTCCTCCATTTTGGAGACCCATTCCACCACTTCACTGAATGATCTAAAATCTTCAATAGACCTAACTTTTACCCTTGGGTTAAACTGACGCACAATATTCTGGATTGCCCTGCCTGGTCCTATTTCAAGTATCGTTGTTGCGCCTAATTCAACAATAACATTAACTACCCGATCAAAATTTATCGTTTGAGCCAGTTGGCTACATGCAGCACTAATCGCATCGGAAGCACTATATTGTACCGCAGCGTTAGTACCTGATACCACTCTTAAATTAAGTAATTTATGCGAATAATTATTAAATAGCGAAGTAAATGGAGTGACTTTATCAGTTAATAGCGGAGTATGTGCGGCTACACTGACTTTTAAGGAGTGTAGGCGTAGCATTCCGGGTAAGGATTTTAGTTCAGCTTCTAACTGCAATAAATCTTCGCTATAGCCACCAATAATAAAACTCTGCTCAGATGTTTTTATCGCTAAATAACAATTATGCTTTATCAATATATGATCAATTTGATTAAATCTAATTCCACTAACTGCCATTAGTCCGCTTGGCTTTGAAGTCGCCATGAGACTTGCCCTAGCCTTAGTAAGAGTTAGTAGCTCACCTAATGTAAGATTAATTGCAGCAGCTATGGCGGTTATTTCGCCTAGGCTATAGCCAGCAACAGCAACTAGTTCTGGTAATTTATCGCGTATGGTCTGCCAGAGAAGGTATTCATAGCTGGAAATTATTGGTTGGGCATAATAGTTGGAGAAAAAATCACTATCATTAAGTGTAATTTGAGGTAATAATGGACACGAAATATTTTCTTCGATAGTTTTAATCACCGATCGGTCTAATTCGTTCTGAAACCGAGTAAACATCTGAGCATACTGATTACCCTGCCCACTAAAAATAATAGCTAATCCCATATCTGTCTAACCATATCAAGAAAAATTACAGCAGCAAATACATCGGCGCTACCACCCGGACTTAAATTTTTACGGATAAAATCATGATGTAAGGATAGAGCCGCATCATACTGCATTTTATTACACTCAATTTTAGACAATCGTGCCGCTTCAATTTTAGCATATTTTAAGCCATCAATCCCACCACGATGAACTAGATTGGTATCATCCAAATGCTGCATGATATAAAAAAACAGCTTTAGCCGTATATATGTTTCATTGGTATAGGATTGTTTATATGAAGATAGTTCTTCAAGTGCCGTAAAAATAAGTGGAAAGCCTTTAAGTGCTGAATCAATAATACCTAGAAGCTGATATTGTTTGCGTATTTTGCTGCCATGACTATCTGGATTTGGTTTATGCTTTGAAAGCTCTGCTGAATAATTTTCAATGATTGTAGCGGGTAGAGTTGCAAAGTTTAGCTTTCTTGCAATTAAACCACTAAGCGCTGGAATCACAAGCCCAAAGATAAATATTGCCCCGCGATGAGTATTGACACCATTAGTCGCTTCAAGCATTCTAGTTTCAGCAGCAATTGCCAACAATTTTAATTCATCAAAACTAGCATTATTTATTCCAGCTATTACCAATTCATGAAAATAGCTACCTAAAACATCAATACTTCTGAAAAATAAGGCATGATCCATATCGCTATGGCTACCATTATCAATATGACTAACCAACCCTGGCTTCGGATAAGTCTCGAGCTCCTGACAAAGTGCAAGCTGTGCCAAATTAGTAAGCTTCTGGGCTAATTCCTGCATATTGGAAGATTTCCCTTTGGGTTAAAAGATTTACCTCATGACTGGTTTTAACTAATATTTTTTCACAGGAAGCCAAATTTAAATTAAACCATTCGCGAATTGCAACCGCACATTTTCGCTTAAATATAATTTCACCATCAATAGTTAATTTGGCACCCGAACTTAATTTATTAAATAAATCTGCAACCCCCGATAATTCCGCCTCACTCTTAACATAAAACAAAAGATCCAAATCTGAAGTAGCGCTAGTATAGATTTTATTAGTTAGGTATTCCCAGCTAAAAGAGCCATAACAACATACTGGAATAGTATTTGCTAATTTATCTAGCAATAACAGAATAAATGCCTGCCGATTACTAAGTATAATTTTTTCTCTCAGTTCTGATCTATTAAGAATATCAATAAGCTTGACAGGCAAGGTATGTTGTATGATTTCAGAAGTATCAATTATGAAAGTTTGCCGCGAAAGAAGTGATTTATCTACTCCAATAGTTCTGGCAACTTGGAGCTTATCCGAATTAATTGCTGGCTGGCGGGTTACTACATATGGCAAATTTTCATTCCGCAGCCAGACTAGATCATGGCGAAAATATTCAAGCATCGATAATTTGGTTAACAATTTTATCGGCTAAGGTTCGCCCGCCTCTAATAGTAGCAAGTTCTCGCCAATGATTAATTGAAGGTGCTGTATCCTCAATATCTTTAATAATTTGCGGAAGAAATGCCGCTGGATCAATAATTTTATCAACCACCCCAAGCTTTACAAAATTTTCAGCACCCGGTGCAAAAATTGCTGAGTGCTTACTTAACTCTTCAAGCTTAGCTAAGGGAATCTTGGTTACCCGTGACATAGCCTCTAGCCACATAACAGCAATTTGCGCTTCTGCCAGTGCATACACCTTTTCAGCATTAAGTCCGGCAGCAATAAATGCACCACCCAAAGCACTACCATAAACTAGGCTAAATACTCTAGCTCCTTTTGCTCGTGCATAATGGATTACCTTAATTAAATGAGCAAAGTAACGGTTTAAGCCAAGTAACTCCGCCTGACGACTTGTTTTTTGCCCACCGGTATCAATAAAGATTAATAAATTAAGTTTAGGATTTAGCTTTACTTTATCCAGAATAAATTTTGCTAATTTTAGGCTCATCACATTATCAAGCTGGGTAGCATCGACTATTCCGCAAATACTAAATTGTTGATTGTCAAAAGCCGCCTCACCAAGAAGAACATTATCATCTACTGAATAATTAATCTTTGTACCAAATAGTTGTTGCAATAAATCCTGATACTTCATTTTAATAACTCCATGAAATCACTATCCGACAAATCGGGTATCTGTTGCGGATTATTAAGTCCGGCTATAGCCCAAACATCAGTACCATCATGACTATTTTGATTGTCAGTCAGTCTTTGCTCAAGTAGTTGATATTCATCTAGCAAACTTTTCTCATCAAATGAAGTTGGATTATTTAGTAATTCCAATAATTTTTGCCGAATATCACCAATTTGTTTACTACAATATAAAGCATCACCCATGATAGAACGATGCCGTCCACCACAAGTTCGCCAAACCAGTGCCCGATCGGATGAGTCGTATTCCGCAACACCCATTACTGTCTCAATCACTTCTGGTCCGCTAACACTAGTTCGTGCATTTTCGGTTACAATTATGGCATCCAAACATTGTGAAACAATGCCAATTCCACCAAAAGCCCCATTTCTACCAGCAACTACGCCAATTACCGGAATTGATGCAAGCTTTAGCTGCATAATTGTTGCTATTAATTCACTGATGGCAATTTCACCAGCATTAGCTTCATGTAACCTTACTCCACCACTATCAAGAAGGAAAATCATAGCTGAAACTTTATCCTTGAGAGCTTTAAGACAAATACCACTTAATTTGGCACCATTAACTTCGCCAACAGCCCCTCCCATGAAGGCATAGTTCTGAGACGCAATATAAATTGGCTTACCCGCGATTTTTGCCTTACCGATAATTGCTCCATCATCAAATTCAACAGGTAAGTCAAGCTGCCCCAGATGTGGAGAGACTACTTTATTACTTGCTGGCATAATCTCAGTAAAAGTTGCATCATCTACCAAAGCATTTATTCGCTCTCTTGCATTTAATTCAAGATAACGGCTATTAGTATAATCATTGGTTTTGCTATCACTAGCTGCTGCCTCATATAACTGACGTAAGCGTAAAGAAACTACCGCGGGTGTTGCGCCACAATCATTTATAGTAAATTTACAAGCACCGACGGCATATTTAGCGACAAAATCACTAATTACTGCCTGCCAGACTGCTGCAAATCCGGGAACTGTAGTATTAATTTCAATAAAAAACTCATCTGGTTTATCATGTTTCTCAAGCAAAATTTCGAGATTGCCTGAATTAACCACCCCAGCCGTTATACCAAATTTACTTAGTTTATTTTTTTTTGAGCTAAGGTTATATTGTAATTTTTCCATTTTACCAGTCCCGATACATTGATGGTGGATTATAAAGTCCACCGGAAATTTCCACCAAATCCTTGATTGATTTTGCCGCTAGTAAATCGCGAGTAGCATCGCTAAATCGGATCCCCAAATCTTCAGGGTACTGAATTGCACCACGCTTATGTAATCTGGC
>JBDHRI010000188.1:0-2675 GCA_039807465.1 Burkholderiales bacterium
TTATCAGCTATTTGGAAATAAGCCTAAGATTAGTATGAATCACCTGATTGATAATTTTGCTTAACCCGAGTTGGCATAATCTACATAAAAAAACAGATAGTTCCCTTACTATAAAGCATAGCAAAGGCAACAAACTATCTGTTTTTATAAAAGTTTAGGCGCTGGCAACGCTAAATATTATTCCTATCAAACCAAATAATCATAAATTATTTGGTTTGAGCACGAATTAACTCTACTAATAATTTGAATGGTCGCCCAGTGGCACCTTTTGCTTCAGGAGAGTTGGCAACCCCAGCGATATCAAGGTGAGCCCATTTATAATCAATAAACTCTTTCAAAAAAGCCGCGGCAGTAGCACTACCCCCCTTGCCACCCCAACCACCAATATTCAATAAATCAGCATGATTACCCTGAATCATTTTGGTATATTCATCAAAAAGCGGCATTCTCCATACTTTATCATTAGCTTTTAATGAAGCTGCTTCAATGTCAGCATATAAATCTTCATCATTAACGTATAACCCGCTAGCTACATTACCCAAGGCTATAACACATGCGCCAGTCAAAGTTGCAACATCAACTACAAATTCGGGCTTAAACTGCTTGGCATAATGAAGTGCATCACACAATATTAACCGACCTTCGGCATCAGTATTTAAAATCTCAATAGTTTTACCAGACATTGAAGTAACTATATCACCCGGCTTTTGTGCCTTGCCAGAAGGCATATTCTCACATGCAGCAACTAGCGTAATTAAATTAACCTCAAGCCCAAGCCCGGCAACAGCAGCAAAAACACCTAATACAGTTGCTGCACCACACATATCAAATTTCATATCATCCATATTTGCACCTGGCTTCAGACTAATTCCGCCAGAATCAAAGGTAATCCCCTTACCAACTAGAACAATCGGCTTAGCATTCTTTTTTCCACCTTTATATTCAAGTTTGATAAATCGTGGTTCTTCTTTTGAACCTTTCGCAACACCTAAAAAAGCATTCATTCCAAGCTCTTTTATTTCTTTCTCAGCCAATATCTCAGCACTAACATTTTTATTAATCTTTTCAAAATCTTTGGCTGTTTTGGCTAAATAAGTTGGAGTAGCTACATTTGGTGGATTATTGCCAAGATCACGCACGACAAATAACCCATCAAGTATTGCTATTGCATTAGTGATTGATTTACCTAAATCAACCTTACTTTTAAAGTTAATTTTACTTAATTTCAAGGAATTTTTTTCTGATTTGAAGTCATCAAAATAATAAAGACCATTAATCATTTCAACTAAAAGCTGCTCTACAAATTCAGTTGTAGCAAGCTTATTGTCTTCTAATAGCTGATCATTAAGATGAAGAGTTATTTCATCTATCTTATTGCCACTAATAAACCGTGCTAGCGTAGCTGCTACTGCTGAAATAACCGCACTAGTATTAAATTTTTCCTTAGTACCGAAACTTACGAATATATTGTTAGCATGAGTAAGTATTGCACCAGCTTTGGAAAGATCTACAGTTATATATTTCTTATCAAGCTGGCTCAATTCTAGATAGGAAGATTTTAATTGTTCACCAAAATCAAATTGAATATTAAACCCACCACTTGACTTTGGTTTTTCGACAAAATTTATCTTTGTATGTTTAAATTTAAACTGCATAACTGTAACTACCTTTCCCGGCTATGACACATATATGTTAAAATACACCAATTACGATATTCTAGCATTTATCATGTTAATTAAGAACGTTTTTTATCGGGAATTAGTTTCTAATGCAGCCAGGATTTTGGTTGTTTTGGTTATAATTTTACCTATTACAGAATTATTTAAATTACTGGACCAAGCTTCAGCTGGGCATATACCGAAAGTAACGTTATTTACACTAACTTTATATGGTACGCTTGCCAGCTTTCCGATGATATTAAATATTGCAACTTTTCTCTCAATCGTAATAACTTTTAATCGCTATTCAAAAGATCATGAACTTGCCATTTGGCTCTCCTGCGGCATTTCCCCTTTTCGTTGGCTCAAACAAACTGCAATCTTTGTAACGCCTTTAGCACTAACCTGTGGCATATGTTCAATGTTGATTACGCCATGGGCAGTTCGCCAGTCAAACCAATATGCTAATTTTCTCGCAAAACAATCTGCCACAATGGCTCTTACTGAAGGCGTATTCAAGGAATCACCAGATAACAAAGATGTTTACTACATAGAAAAATACTCATTAAAAGATGGCTATGCCAAAAATATCTTTCTCAAATACCAAGATGAAAGTAATATAAATTATAATATTACTGCAAATGAAGGTATGGTTAGTAATAATCAGGGAATGGTTAAGTTAACGCTATATAAAGGCAATCGCTACCAGCTTGATAATTATGAAAGTGGAAATGTTTTACTGATGTCGTTCAAAACTTTTACCGCAACTTTAAAACAGGCATATGATCCAATCCGTGATCGTGCTCAGTTAAATACCCAATCCTACCCTACCAGAGATTTGATCCGTTTATACTCTGAACCACATAATCGCGGTGAGCTATCATGGCGGGTGTCAATAATGATTATGACGTTTGTGATGGGGTTAATTGCAGTACCCCTTAGCATGCAAACTTCTAGGGTACAAAATAGTTTGGTATTTATTTTCCCGCCGATCATCTATGGCGTTTATCAAAACAT
>JBDHRI010000189.1:0-2625 GCA_039807465.1 Burkholderiales bacterium
ATAACAGAAAACAAAAAATTGCAAAATAAAAAAACTTATGCTATAAATCAACCCTGAGACTTGCAAGAATGATTTTTGACTCTATATACGAAATGAAAGGTATTTAAAACCACTTATTCCCGGAGGATTTATGACAGAACGTGAGCAATTTAGACAATTATTAGAGTATCTTGATAGTAAAATCGTAGGTCAAAAAGACCTTACCAAACGGCTACTAATTTCATTATTAGCTGGTGGACATCTTCTAGTTGAAGGTGCACCGGGCTTAGCCAAAACCACTGCAATCAAAACCCTTTCTTCCTGTATTGAGTGTTCATACCATCGGATACAGTTTACGCCTGACTTACTACCAGCTGATTTGACTGGTACCGATATTTATGTGCCAGAACAGCAAACGTTCCAGTTTCAAGCAGGACCATTATTTCATAACTTTCTTCTTGCCGATGAAATTAACCGGGCACCAGCAAAAGTCCAGTCAGCTCTTCTTGAAGCGATGGGCGAAAAACAGATAACTATCGGCAAAAAAACCTATCCTCTGCCACAGCTATTTTTGGTAATGGCAACCCAAAACCCAATCGAGCAGGAAGGAACCTATCCCCTACCTGAAGCACAGCTTGACCGCTTTATGCTTTATGTCAAAATCGGCTATCCAGACAGTGATGCCGAAGCGCAGATTCTTGCGCTCAATCGAAATGGTAATCGAGTTGAAAACGAAAGCCGACCAACACTTAATCAGGAAACAATTTTTAAAGCTCAGCAAGAATTAAATCAAATTCATCTAAGCCAAGCAGTTGAAGAATACATAATTCAACTCATAATGGCTAGCAGATACCCAGAAAAATATTCAGAAGAGCTTGCCAAATGGATACGCTTTGGTGCTAGCCCACGTGGTACGATTGCACTTGAGAGAACTGCGCGGGCACATGCATGGCTTGATGGACGTGATTACGTTACCCCACATGATATCCATGCCATGATACATGAAGTGTTGCGCCACCGGATTTTATTAAGTTTTGATGCTGAAGTTGAGTCAGTTACTAGCGATCAGGTAATTGATAAACTACTTAATATGGTTCCAATTCCATAAACTGACCTAATTAGGCTTTTATCGTAACTTTAATAAAGCTAATTTTCAGTTTTATTTAGCTATAAAAGCCTTGTCGTTACAGCAAAATTTACTAAGGTAGCAACAATGAGTCAGGAAAAAAATCTAAATAATGGAATACGTCCGGCTATAAAAGAATTGCTGGCATTAAAGCATTATGCAGCTGGAATCCAATTTTTTAATAACCGCAAAGTTCATTCGGTTCAGGCAGGGATGAGGTTATCTCCAGCGCGTGGGCGAGGAATGGATTTTGAGGAAGTTCGTCATTATCAATCGGGTGATGATGTACGTCTTATCCACTGGTCTTTGACAGCAAGGCTTGGCAAACCATTTACTAAAATTTACCGTGAAGAACGCGAAAGATCAATTTATTTAGTTATTGATCAATCTGCCTCAATGCATTTTGGCACTAGAGTTTGCTTCAAAAATGTTCTCGCTGCAAAGATAAGTGCATTACTTGGCTTTGCTGCATTAGATCATCACGAACAAGTTGGCGGGATTATTTTTAATGATGCTAGCGCCGAATATATCCAACCCAAACGTAGCCGTCAATCACTACTTCAGATGTTTAATATCCTTCATAATAACCAAGCGATTAGACATTATCAGGGTGGACTTGCCAATAACCTGCAATTTTTGAGTCAAAAAATCCAATCTGGTAGCGTGGTAATAATCATCAGTGATTTTAATGACCATGAGACTAATGTTAAAAATTTTCTTAATATCATCAATCGAAAAGCCGAAATCATCAATGTTTTTGTGTATGACCCGCTTGAGTCTTCCTTACCCGATCATGGATATTATAATTTTACTGATGATGGCAAGCGTAAACTTGAAATTAGCGCAAGCAGAAAAAACCGTGAGTTATACAGCAATAAATTTCACGAACGCCTGAACGAAATAGAAAACTTCTCACGTAAAAATCGAATGCAATTTGTAAAAATAGCTACCAATGATAATTTGGTAGAAAAAATTAATCATGGAATTTTAAAATATGGATACTAATACTAATCCGTTAGCAGAACTAAAAGATGTTCATCTGCCAGCTCCAGTATCTATCTTTCCTTTGGCAACTGGCTGGTACATTGTCATGGGAATCATTATTATTTTAATTGTGGCTCTTGTTTGGTGGCAAATAAGGCGATATAAGAAAAAACAGCAGCAACAGGAAATTTTTAGCCTATTGAAGCAAATTGAGACTAATGCAGTAGATACAGCAGATGAAAAAATCATTGAAGAATGTTCTATCTTATTAAAACGGGTTGCTGTTGCCAAATTCCCAGAACAAAAACCACAATTGCTCTTTGGCAAAAACTGGTTACAATTTCTTGATAAAACAGGGAAAACTACAGAATTTAGCAATGGTTGTGGACATTATTTGGGTGAAATATATCAAAAACAACAGCTAGAAAACAAAGAAGCATTTTTTGCCCTTATTGAAAAATGGTTAAGGAGTGTCATATGATACAGGTTGCTTATCCTTGGCTATTTGCAACAGTAATCTTGCCATTTATCGGATA
>JBDHRI010000190.1:0-2573 GCA_039807465.1 Burkholderiales bacterium
TTTGTTCATGCAGCATGGCGTGGCAGTCATAATGATCTAAAACCATTGACCTTCCCATGGCTTGCTGATATTAAAAAAGAGCTTGCTAGCAAACTTGGGATTCTCAATGAAGACGCTGGTGTTGCAAATCGTGCGACATTCATTGTTGATCCTGAGAATATCATTCGCTATGCCGAAATGACAGATCTAAGTGTGGGGCGTAATCCAAATGAAACATTACGTATTCTTGATGCATTACAAACTGATGAATTATGCCCATGTAATTGGCATAAAGGTGAAGCAACTTTATAACATTTAGAATGGGGAAGGAATGCCTTCCCCGATAATAAGGACTTAATCATGAATTTTGAAAATATATTAAATGCTTTGCCAGATTATGCAAAAGATATTAAGCTGAATTTAAGTAGCCTTGCGAATAATCATGCAGGAATTAGTGATATCCAATTTGCTGGAAGTATTCTAGTTGCAGCAGTCGCGAGTAAAAATGGTGCACTATCCAAACATATTCGCCAAGCAATTGGTAATACGCTTAATGACACAGAAATAAATGCTGCACATTCAGCCGTATCAATTATGGCAATGACGAATATTTATTATCGCTTTACTGATTTAGTAAATGATCCGAGTTACGCAACCATGCCTGCTGGTTTAAGAATGAATATTCTCGCAAACCACGGAGTTGATAAAGTAAGCTTTGAAATGTGGTCATTAGTTGTATCAATTATTAATGGCTGTCATAAATGTGTTACTGCTCATGAACAAGTATTAGTAAAACAGCATGGAGTTACCAAAGAAACAATCCAGCTATTGGCAAAAATAGCTGCTGTAATCCATAGTCTTGCTACAGTGCAAATAATTGAGCTTAGTAAATAGTGCTATAATTACGTTGAGATAGAATTTATTTGTTCCTAATAAATTACGGCTCATAGATAATCGAGCATTTTTTGTTAATTAAAGGAGTAGATCATGTTAAAACAACAATTTTTCGAGATAAATGATGGGATTACTCAGGAGCATCGGATAACAATTGCCAATGGACTGGCAGCACTACTTGCCGATAGCTATTCATTATATCTAAAAACACATAATTTCCACTGGAATGTGACAGGTCCAATGTTTAATACCTTACATCTGATGTTTGAAACTCATTATACAGAGCTTTCTCTTGCAGTTGATCTAATTGCAGAACGTATCCGCGCCCTTGGCTTTATTGCACCGGGTAGTTATAGCGAATTTGCAAAGCTAAGTAAAGTTACCGAACATTCAGGTGATACAGATGCAACAGATATGGTTAAGTACCTAATTGAAGCCCATGAAGTAGTTATTAAAACGGCTAGAGACATCATTGCCATTGCAGATGAAGCAAATGACCAGGTAACATTAGATTTATTAACCCAACGCCTACAGGTTCATGAGAAAACAGTCTGGATGTTAAGAAGCCTTTTACGCTAAAATTTAAATACGGCTCCCCATCAAATAAATATTGATGTTGGGAGCATCAGAACGGAAAAATACAGCATGGCAGAATTGCAAAATAAACGTCAACATCGCTCTTTTTTTTCACAGCTAAAAGAAATCAACCTTCTTGATTTTAATAAATTTATTTTTAATCATTTAATTCTTCATTTATTTAAAACCGAAACAATTCTGCCATTTATTATTGCTGCCTGCGTTATTGGCTTTAGTGTGATAGCACAGGCGTCCAGATTCATTTTTATTCCACAAACCAGTATTGCTGCTTATGCATCCTTCTTTATTTTTACCTTAATCGTAAGTCTGATAACACTTATAATTTATCCAGTAACCATTATATTTATTGTTAATTTTATTGGTAGCTATATTAAAGGTACTAGCGGTTTAAAATTCACAATAAAAATAACCATGCTAGTAGCCAGCTTCATAGCCGGAATTATACTATTTACTAATCAGAATGTCGCTTGGAGTCAAAAAATCCAGATAGTTATCATTTGGATTGCTCTTTATTTTGTATTATCCAGTCTTTACCTTACCCACCTTACTCATAATAGCATCTTTAAACTATCCAAAATTAAAATTATATTTCTTGTGATTGTAGCAATTACAATGTCGCGTCCGCTTATGCTTATTTATCTGCATATGTCAGAAGCGATCAATTTTACATCGATTAACTCTCAAACATACCTACCTGCGGGAAATTGTGCCTTATTAAGAAATCTGGATGGAAATGATAAAATAAGTGATGACAATAGCATTTTTAATAATAAAAAATACTATCTTGAACTGCCGAATAATCAAGGATGTTATATATACGGTAATACTATCCGCTATAGCTTTGCCTATGACTTTGTACTGCTGGTCAAGAAAAATATCCAACCCGTAATTAGCCCAAAAGGCATAGAATATAATGAATATGTGCGCCTAAGCTGTTATGCTGGCAACTGCTATAGTCAAAATCATATTTTTTACAAAGCTACTGAAGATCTATATGCAGAACTGCTGACTCAGGGTGCAAAACTTGATCATCCATTATAATAAGCTCTTGCTAAACAATGAGGCATGAGTAAATAACAGCTTCTAGTTAATCAAGTATAAAT
>JBDHRI010000191.1:0-2573 GCA_039807465.1 Burkholderiales bacterium
TATCGTGTGATATTTCAGGCATTATTTCTGACAACCTTAAACAACTGGCATTATTCGGTTCACTCATCAAATATGAGCTATAAATTTCTGCAGTGCATTTTGCAGTTGAGGGTTTGATTTTCTTCTTCATCTAGCTTCCAAGGCGTTTGTATCATATCAATCATAATATCATATAGCTTGTCAATGCGTAAGTTCTAATATCTATGAAAAAATGCCTAAAGGCTATACTTTCATTTTTATGTGTCTCTACATATGCGATTGATAACCCTGTATATATTGATGCTAATGTTGGATTAAACACTTCTTATGCTGCTGGTCTTGGATTAGGCGTAAATGTTGGTTATTTATTTAATCAATATCTTGGCTTGGAAGGTGGCTTCTCTTATGGCGCTTCAAATACTTCAAATTGGAATTCAGGAAATAATTATTACATGTATGATGTTGCGGTAAAAGGAGTTTTACCGCTAAGTAAAATTTTTGCCTTATATGGTAAGCTAGGTATTGCTTATAATACATATTCATCGTGTAATGGTTGTAATAATGGTTCTGCATTTAATAATGATAATTGGGGTATGTTATATGGTGCTGGTGTACAATTTAATTTAAGCAAAGAATGGTCTCTGCATCTTGAAGACTATTCTGTTACGGGAAATAACCCTAATATGCTAATGTTTGGTGGGGAATATAAATTTTAAGTATGTCCCAGTGAGTGAGAAAATATGACTTGGTGGTTTAAAAATTGATTCAAGTAGGATAACTACTTATCTTAAATTTAGAGTTTCCTCATTCACAGATACTCATAATTTTGCAGGTGCTTATAATGCTAGAGCAAATGTTAACCAGTCTCTGGTGGCTTCTTCAATAACCCGATTACCTTGGTAAATCCTTTGTTCGCACTACAAAAGCAATCATTTATATGGTTGCTTTTTTTATGTTATAATCCTGCAAATTCTAGCGGGGGTGCAACGATTTAGTTGCTGAGAAAGGATGCTTCCTTAACCCTTTGAACCTGATTCTGGCTAATACCAGCGTAGGGAGGCTAATCACAAAGTTATCCTTTTTACGCTTATTTTGTAAGAAAAGTGCAAAATGAGTGCTCATAATACAATCCAAATTCATCTGCTGACTAACGCTCAAGATTTTCCTGATGATAGCTATCTTAGTTTTATTGAAGTTTGTGCCAGAAGTGGTATAACAGATCTTCAGCTTCGGCAAAAAAACTGGGCTTACTCTGATTTACTATCTTTTGGACATGAATTAAAAGCTATTCTCTCTAGTTATGATGTTCGATTAATAATCAACGATGATTTTAAACTAATGCTTGAGCTTGATGCTGATGGTATCCATCTAGGGCAGTCAGATAGTAATCCCAAGCTAGTTCGGCAAGAGGTCGGGGAAGATAAAATTATCGGTTTATCGATTGAATCCATGAATGAACTTTTGCTTGCTAATCAGCTTGATTGCCTTGATTATGTAGCTGCAAGTAGTGTCTTTCCCACGGATACCAAGAAGAACCTGAAAACCATCTGGGGTATTGATGGATTGCAATTATTTTGTCAGCAATCAAGACATCCAGTTATTGCTATTGGGGGAATTAATCTTACACATATAAGTCAAGTTTATTTCGCTGGTGTTACTGGTATTGCCCTAATCAGCGCCATTCATGAGGCGGCAAACCCTTCGTTATATATCCAAAATCTTATAAATCAAATTAAATTTTTATAAAAGTAATTTAGGAGGAGCGTCTGGATGATAGCTCATACAGATATTTATAGATTACATCAGAAACTAGTTAAAGTAAAACCAGTGGTATTAAATCTTACTAACTCGGTTACGCAGGACTTTATGGCAAATGCTCTCTTGGCTTTGGGTGCTACACCAATTATGTCTTCATCTATTGATGAAATTCCTGAGTTAGTATCGATTGCCTCAGCAGCAAATATAAACATTGGTACACTGAATAGTCAGTTTATAAGTCTTGCCAGATGCACAGTTAAAGAGGCAAATGCTAAAAATAAACCTATTATTCTTGATCCAGTTGGTGCTGGAGCAAGTAAGCTTCGCACTGATACCGCAATTGAGCTTAGTCAATATGCCAATATTATCCGTGGTAATTCAAGTGAAATTATGGCGTTAGTGCGTGATGATGTGGTTACTAATGGCGTTGAATCTAGTCGTCAATCGCAAGATGCTATTGAAAGTGCCAGATTCCTTGCACATAAGCATAAATCTGTTATTGCGATAAGTGGTCAAACTGATTATATCATTGGAATTGATACAGTTAGTGAAAATAATTATGGTGATGAATTAATGATTAGGGTTACCGGGATGGGCTGTGTTCTTAGTTCAGTGGTAGCCGCATTTGCTGCAATTGAAGCAGATTATTTTTGGGCGACAAATGTAGCGATAGTATTTTACACATTAGTAGCGATGGATGCAAAATGTAGGGCAGATAAACCAGCAAAATTCAGGACTGAGTTTATTGATAGCCTTTTTGCTCCAAATTGGGATTTTATCCAAGATAAATTATTAGAAAAGGTACCTGAGTCCTCACTTTTTAATGCTTAATAGCT
>JBDHRI010000051.1:0-12456 GCA_039807465.1 Burkholderiales bacterium
AAGAATTTCACCAATTCCAATATCTTTAAGTTTACTTTTCTCATCCACAAATAAGGATTGAATCTTTTTAAGTGGTTCACCATAAGGCTCATCAGTAAGATCATAAGTTGCGTAGTGCATTGGTATCAGATATTTTGCCCCCAAATCATAATATGCTTGCTTGGCTTCTTCGGGATTAATATGGCTATACTGCATAATATTCCTTGGCATATAAGCACCTACTCCCAATATGGCATAGTCGATATCCGGGATAAGTAACCCAGTTTCCTTGAAATGTGGAGAATAACCACTATCTCCCATAAAGTAAATGGTTGAATTTTTGCCACGAATAACAAAACTGCCCCACAACCGTAAATTACGATCTCGCAAACTACGATTGGACCAATGTAAGGCAGGCATGAAATAAAATTCAATCAAATCAGTATAAATTGGAAACTTCTGGTACCATCCCGCTTCAATTACTATATTGGTAATTTTCCATTTTTTCTGCAATAATTCAGCTGTACCCAAACCACAATAGATTTTAAGTTCAGGATTTATTTTTGCAAGACCCCTCAGCGTTTTTTTGTCCAGATGATCATAATGTGCATGTGAAATCAGAATGTAATCAATTGAGTCATAATCTTTAAGCCGAAAAGGAATTTTTGCTCGGCGCTTAACTAATGGAATATCAGCAAAGACTGGGTCAAGAAGAATATTACAACCATTTACAGTCACAAGAAAACTAGCATGACCAAGCCAGACAATTTTATCTCGCGTACGATCAAATATTACGGGATCATCAAGTGTATCAAGACAAAAAACATCCGCACGCTTTTCTTCGATTTGTGGGTTTTTTGAAGTTTTCCAACGCAGAATATCTTTTAATTTTGGTGCAGTAACCTTCTGATAATTAAGAAATCTACCGTTTTTCTTTAAATTACCTTTGTATTCAGGCTTAACTGATTCCAGTTCATCATTTAATTGATACTCTATCTCCATAAAAACCCTTTACAAATAGTTAACAATAAACTAAGAATTGACATTCATGCCATGAGCTTAGCCACAAGTAAATTAAACCGAGATTATACACACTACCTGACCCAACAATGTTGTGGAGGAAAAGCAATTTTAATCCGATTTGTAGTATGCGGCGAATAATATTTCATATGCCAGTCAATAAAACGAACATTCATAAAAGCAATGTCCGCGGTACGTACTTTCCATGAAGAACTATCACCAACAGATGGAATATAACTTGTCACCTCAGATTCATCCACCACTGACCATAAGCGATTAGTATATACCAGCCGATAAGTCATATCCCTTTTTATCACCTGAGGATAGCGGTAATAATTTATACCAGCAAACTCACCTGCAACATAAAATTGTACTCTAACACTAGCTCGAGTATCATTAATCATCAATAAATGTGAATGATAGCTCTCAATAAACATCCCGCAGTCAGGAACCCCTGCATCAGGAAAATCAATGTAGGGGGTTAATTTACCCCATGATTCATTGTTATCCAGAACTCGGAGAAAATTATTCATTGAAGCTAGAACCTGCTGTTTTTCTGAAGATGAAACTGCCGATGCTGGTTTCAGTAAAAAACCCAGTGCTAAAGCTAGATATAAACTATTATGTATTTGCCTCATTATTTTCAGCTCCTGATTTTGCTGTCTCGGCAGCAGCAACAATATCATACATATCCGCACCATAATTCCATACTCGGTCGATATATTCTTCGCCCCAATCTTCCAATAACATATTCATTTGGTAGGCAGTAACATCATCGGGCATTGGACTTGCTAAGAATGGATTTTCGGGATTATGATGAATATATTCTACATCAAATAATTCACGACTCATTTTAAAATAATCACGCGTACTTAAAATATACGCGTGCCAGACATCATCCAGATAGTGTAAATTATCCATCATAAAATATTTACCATTTTCAAGTTCACTACGATGGGAAGTATAAAGCCAGCGCATAAAATCAGTAAACCACTGTTTAGCAATATTTTTACTCCAGCGATTTTCATGCATTAAACGGTAAATAGTTGGCGCATTTTCCCAACTATCGATGACAGATTTTTCAGGTAATTTCATGTTAGTTATCCAAAAAAAATGCTGATGGAATATCTCCATCAGCCGTATAGCAGATTATTTGTAGCAAATTAACCAATATGGTTACAATTACTTTTGCTTGAACAACTGCCGCTACATTTTCCTTTACTGCATGAGCCACCACCGCCACCCATACATGATTCTTTTTTACATGCATTTAGTGCTTGTAACGCCAAAATTTTTTGAATTGTAGACATATAATACTCCAACAATAGTTATTAATTAATGAATTTTTAAAACAAACCTACAGTATAAATCACATTAAAACGGTTTGTCAAAACTATTATTATTTGTATAAAGGGCGATAATAATTATCACCCCTTATTTTAAAATAGTGCTATTACTTCTTAGCCCAAGCCTGTGTCCATGCACTACCTGTACCTGGAGCATATGCCCAAGCTGCACCACTACACCAACCTGGCTGAATACACTCATATAAGTTACCATCAGTACCAGCAACTACCTGATTTTTTGAATAAGTAGTTCCTTCTTTATACGTCTCATAACCAACTGGAGCTGGTTTTGGATCATAGACCATCCATGCATCAGAATTTAATGGATAGGCTTTTGAATTACACCATGAAACATATTTACATGAATATGTCTTACCATTACTTCCATCCATCACAATCTCACCAGCTTTGTAAGAGCCAAGTCCATCCGGATAGATTTTATATTTGGAAATTGGCGTTGTACCATTACGGATTACATAAGATGAATAAGTTGTATCATCAGAAGCCTTATGGATATAAACTCGGTTGGCTCCGCCATCAACAAATTTAACCTGTGTACCTTCTAAAACTCCAGCTTTTACTTTAAGCCCATCATTAAATACATGTTTATTGATTGCTTGCACCATCAACTTTTCCACATTTTTAACATTTGCAGCAGTTTTGATTTCGACTGGCTCAATAGTCTGCTCAACACCAGCAATATTCAACGAGAATAATAGTTTATCACCAGCTTTGATATTACCATTACCTAGCCAGAATTTTAACTCCTGACCTGTAGGTGTCCATTGATTAACCACTGGATTAGGATCTTTCTTTTTACTAATCTTGTAGCTGTAAGTCATACTTGGATCGGCCAGAGTATTATTTAAATAAACAAAATCCTGCGTCTGATCTGCCGAATCATAAGTTACGGTACCTTCTTTGGCATTTAATTTACCAACCGCAACTACCTGAGTAATAGTAGTATCTTCGTTGATTTTTTTGGCAAGAATACTATCCCATGTATCTTTATTGTTTTTGGTAACAGATAAAGAGTAAGTTGCTAACGTACTAGTAACTCCAGCTTTATTTTTCTGATACAACTCAAAAGTAACCAATTGACCAGCACCTACAGCACCTAATTTCTGTAGCCAAGGTTCAGCATTGGTCGTAATTGGCGACCAGATTTCTTCCGGTTTAATTGGGGTACCACCTTTAAATTTCACATCAGAACAAGAAATAAAGTTTTCACCCGCAGCATCCTGACGTTGCCATACAGTTACAAGAACTTGTTTTTCAGCACCTTGAATTGTTGGTAATTTACATTTCCAGCTACCCGTATCTGATTTAGTAGAAATTGGCACAGAACACAATAACGTTAAATCATTCCAAGTTGGATTAGCATTGTATTGAGTACCCTTATAGTTAGTAATAAATACAAACATATTACTTGGCTGGTGCCATGCGGTATAAGTCCATTTAAATTGTAAATCCTGCCCATAATTTACTGTAGTCATATGAGCTTCAGGAATTGGAGTATCAAGTGAACTCCAACGCCCACCGCCCTGACTACATATATTACGTCCCTGTGCCGGATGGAAAGCCTTGAAGAAGCCTAATGCACCACCATTATGATAATTAAGAATTCCATCGTAATCACTACCGCCGCCGCCAGTCAAGTTTGCAGCTACGGATTGTGGCTCCCATACTACTGGTGCCATCCCCTGAAGTTTCTGATACTCTGTACGTGATAATGGATAAGTTTGCCAACCATGAGCAAACACTTGTGCTCCGGCAGTTGCACCAAGAACTAAAAGTAAAAGCTTTTTCATATAATACCTTCCTAAATTTCAAGATTGAGAACAAATTATAACTAGAATACTGATTTATTTTAACCAACCATTTTGGTGGGGAATCAGCCCTAACACAATTACGAGAATGAATTACTAGCATCGTAACTTAAAACATAAAAAACTAAAAACTGAGGTAAAGCAGCATTCAGATTGAATACTGCTTTACTAAGAGCTACTATCTATTACTTCAAAGTAGCAATCTGTAAAGGAGAGTTAACCAGGATCTTATCGGCAAAGCCTGATGAACCCCACACTACTGACAGAGCTTGGCTATCAATACTTGTACTAACACTATACCAGCTACCATCTAGGTTATTATAAGCATATAGTTCAGGATGGAAGTTACCAGTGTACCAACCGTAAGAATCTGTCTCATTAACCATGCGAGTTAATACGATACTCGGAATCACCCCGTTACTATTCCAATTAACTTGCATATTACTAATCTGTCTAGCAAAAGGATTATTCGGATCAGTCTCTTCAGTATAAACACCATTTTCATTCCAACCAGCTACTGCACCAAATAATTCCGTTGTGCGGCCATTGGCAGCATATTCAACCGCACCATTATCCATAGCTATTACTGCTTTAATATTGGCATCATTAGCTTCCCACTTCACAGAAACCTGAGACATATCTAGCGGTCCATCTTGGTAGTCATTAGCATTAAACTTATACAAAGTTGTAGTCTTATTTGTCCCGACATTTAGAAGCTGTACACTTTGGTTACCGCTATACACCACTCTTGGCTCTTCTTTAGACCAGTCAGCTTGGAAAATATGCCCAGTTACATCAGCAATTGAATGAGTAGAACCATTGTTATAATACATCAGGCTAGATGTACCATAGTACTCTGCATGTACATAAAAGATTACCTTATCACTACCTGGCGCTAAACTGATCTCACCTACCTCATGATTCGCTGAATATATTTGCTCCCATTTTGCCCCAGCTTCAGCCGAGTTATATAGATATACTTCACCATAAGGTTTAAGATTATTCAAATCATATTGCGTAGACGCAATTGCGATTCTTGGGGTAGTATTTGACCAATCTACTGAAATTTCTGACATATCCAGTCTTGAATTTACACTATACGGAAGATTTGGTAATGATTTCCAAGTAACTCCATCATAATACTGTATATTTGCACCCCATGCGACTACTATACGTGGTGTACCATTAGACCAGTTAACATCAACTCGTTGATTTATATTACCCATAAGAGGATGCACATCTTTATAGCCCAAGTTAGTCATTTTATTTGATTTGATATCAAGAAGCTTGATTTGACCATCAAAACCAGTAATAACTGCTTTTGAACCATCTGGCGATGCCGAAACCGCAGATGAGTCTCCTCCAGCAGTTTTAGCCCATTTATACTGGTTGGTCGGTTTAATAACTGGCTCAACCTGTGGATTCTTACCTTGATGGAATTCAATACTCACATTTTTAACTTTTGGTGCAACTGATTTTACTACTACACCGTTAGCATACTCGGTTTTGCCCTTTGGAACACTGGCACTAATTCCCAACGTCAGACCAGTTTCGACCTGATATTTTGCGGTAGTATTTAACTGTGTACTCACATAGCTATATTTATTCCCCAAATCTTGAAAACTAAGATTAGCATTATCATTACCAGCAAGTCCAGTAACTTTAACCGTCAATGGATGAGTTTCATGTTTGGCTTCTACCATTGGAATCGTGAAAGCATTCGAATTACCTGTTTTAATTTCTACCTTATTTTCACTATCTTCTACAAAGTATTTGTTTTGTGCCAAATCAGCCAGACCAGTAGAGGTTTTAACTACGTATTCATGTGTTGCATCACTAACTGGTAATTTCGCATTAAACGATTTACCTTGTTTAATATCTGCACCTGCCACTACTTCATTTTTTGCTTTGGTATTAATCACATCTACATGCAATGTACCAGTATAGCTATCTAGTACTGACGGTAAAGTAATTTTAACTGTACCCGTTTTTACCGAGTTATCTTTAGTAACTTTTACTGATACGACATCTTGTGTAAGATCTTCAGCATTAAGAGTAATTGTTTTTGGAGTAACCACAGTTTTTGTATTTTCAAGTGGTAATACATTCACGGTATATTTCTGGTTATTATATAACCCATCAACTGGCTGAGTATATTCCTGACCAAGATACTCTTTAGGTACTACAAACGACTGAACTGATTTACCTTCCAAATCATTAATACTTACCTGCAAACCCGCGCAACTATCTGTTTTAAGGTTACAACCAGCTTTCGTTGTATCTATATTTATAAACATGATACCATCAGCTTTTTCTACTGGCGCATCAGCATCTAAAACATACATACTCTTATTAGCTGCATCCTGATCAAATTTAGCTCCAGGATCTGCGGCAACTGGCACATCATATACTACTTTGCTACCAGCATGAAGACTCAAACCATGAAACTCACCGCTTGCTGGAATTTCACCAAAATACTCACCATCCATTAATCTAGCAGTGCTACCATTCCAGTTATCCTTCTCATGTACAACCCCACCACTACCATGGTAACCAAAAGCAACATTTTCACCATGGTTATCCACACCACTAAATACAATTGGATGTTTATCCATAGTTACATTTACGCCACAATTATTACTTACAGTTAATAAGGTATGTCCAGATTGTCCTGAACCTGTTGTATTCGAGAAAGCAGCACTCAAGCATGTTGATTGACTAAAAATTGGTTTTTTAGCTGCTGAATGAAGAGCCTTTGCCTGACGATCTCCGCCACCATTAATCTGGTTGCCTGAGCCAGAACCTGTTGCGCCACCATTACATGCGGCTAATGATAAACTACCACCAGCGATTAAAATTGCTGATAGTTTTTTTAGTTGATTGGTTTGCATAAAATATCTCCTTGATGATTAGTTATTAATTAAAATCTTCCATGACGTTATAATAACAATCATTGATAGCTCAGCGATATAGCTGTATCTGCAATCAAGCTATACAATTTTGCTTGAATAGATTTCTTAGCTATTTTGAGATTTCTAGAGCTTATTACAAGAAGAAAAAAAGAGGTCGCCGAATATTCGGCGACCAAGAGGCAGAAACCTAAGAGGAAGAATAAATTATACAAAGCCACGGTTAAATGGCAATGCATGATTAGAAATTATTTGGCAGTACCGATCACAAATGGATACTGAGCATGACCATTTACTACACCAGTTGATATCTGGGCAACAATCTTGCCAGCAGTACCGTTGCTATTCCAGATTACTTTATTGTAACCAATGGCAGTGTATTTTTTGGAGTTATAGTTAATGGTAACTGCTGACATAGTGCTACCACCATTATTTGCCATAAGTTTCACATCACCATAGAAATTACCACCTTTACCAACAAACACTTCAGGGAAAGTAGTTCCAGAGTTCCAGCTTACAGCCAGATCCCCACTTATTACAGAACCAAAATCCCAGCCTCTAATCGGTGCTGACAACTCAGTCAACTTACCATCACCATAGTACTCAACAGCACCATTTTGCAATGCAAAAACCGTTTTTACTTTGGCATCATTAGCATTCCACTGGCTATTGATATGACTTAGTGACAATGGTCCTTGACGTTCAAAATCATGTTGGAATTGATACAATACTTTACTACTATTCGTCTTAGTATTTAACAATTTAACAGTATTCTCATCTTGATAGATAATACGTGGCTCACCCTGACTCCAGTCTGTATCAACAGTATGACCACCTTGCCCATAAGCATTAGACCATGAAGACGCAATTTTTTTGACATTACCATTGTTGTAATAATAAACCGGATGTCCTAAAGTCTGTGTTTCATTAACTTCATATATGACCTTCAATCCATCACTTGCAGGAGCAATTCCAAGTATGTTTACATCAGCAGTAGTTTTTGTAATTTGTTTCCACTTACCATTCTCATATACATAAACAGAACCAAATTTTTGACTACGTGGTTTTACACTGTCAAATTCCTCTATTGCAATTGCTACTCGTGGAGTTGTGCCAGACCAGTCAACCTCAAATCCATTAAAGCCACCATTTTTCCACTGCCCAAGAACTTCTTTTACTGAATCACCAAAATAATCTATAGCATCATATTCAGCAATATCAGAAAGGATACTCCACTTACCACCATCAAAGTAGGCAACTCCACCAGAACGAGAGAGATAAACCACTTGAGGTTTGTTAGTACCATTCCATTTTACTGATATACTACCATTTAGCATATCAACATTATCATAAAGCTTAAATTTAGGCATACCAAGGTCATATTTAACAGTTTGAGTTTCCATATCATAAACCTTAACCGTGTTATCAGCCATAGCTAATGCTGCAAACTTACCATCTGAAGATACACTCATACCATAAAAATCATTAGGCCCATCAGCAGCACGGATTTCTTCCCATGGCAGATAAGGATAAGATCCATCTTTGTCCAAAAGTTGTGGTCCTTTTAGGAACAAACTCCAAGAATATTCACCTGGTTTACCAGGAACTGGATCTGGTGTAGGCTCAGGACTTGGTTCAACTTTACCAAAATCAAGAGTAGCTTTTACTGCTTTATCTATCACTACAGGACCATAATTTACTACAGCCGCATCACTAATACCACCGATAGCAAAAACCAAGCCACTCTCAGCCATATATTGCTTCTGACCATTTGATAAAACGGTATCACCTGCATAATTGTATGAGTGAGCTGCATCGTCAAAAGAAATCCGCGCAGTTTGACCTGAAGTTAAACCCTTAACATCTAATGTAACTTTCTTCAAGTCTTTATTGGCAACAGCTTTAAACGCAAGATTAAAGCTAGTTTCTTTACCTTTTTTGATTGCCACTGCTTTGACATTATTTGGTGCTTGATTGAAATATTTACCATTAACTGGATCAGCTATACCACGCGCTAATTTTACTTCATAAGTATTATTTTCATCGCTAACTGGCAAATCAAGTTTAGGTGAAACATCACCCTGCTTCAAGTGATATTGAGCTACAACATCAGTACCATTTTTAACAACCAAAACATCAATTACACCAGTGTATGTTTCTAGCACTTGAGGAACATTAATCACTAAACTACCAGTAGTAACTGCGGCAACTTTAGTATATTTTACGCCCACTTCATTTTTCTTGCTTTTAGCAATAGTAACATCTGAAGTTGGTGCATAGCTAATGCTTTCTGATGCCAGTGGCGTTGCGCTCACGCTATATTTTTGATCAACATTAAGACCATCAACTACTTTTTCACCACCAGTAGCAGGCATTGCAAATGTTGCAACAACATTACCAGTCGCATCAGCAACATCTACATTAATTCCATCACAGTTAGATGGTTTATTTTTAGTAGCTTTAGTACACTCAGCAGCTGTAGTATCAACTTTAACTGTCATTGCCGCAGTTTCCGGCTCTTTAGAAGGAATTACACCATCAATAGCAGCAGTTGCCTGAGCTTTGGCAATATCAAATTTATTATTATTGGTAGTATAAATACGTGTGCTACTAAATTTGATACTTTCATTTGGTTTTAATACCTTGCCAGTGCTGATATAGTTTTCAAGAATATTTTTCTGATTTAGGCTAATTGGCAATAAACTACTGTTGCTAGTTGATGTCCAGTCATTAATCTCAGCATAATTACCTTTAACATCCTGTGTTGCAAACTGGATAGTATGTCCATCAACAGTCTGATTTTGGCTACACTTATTAGTTACTTCAACTACAACGGTTCCTGAACCATTAACCTGTCCACTACCTGAAACTGTAGGAATTAAACAATTATTAGCAGCAATAATTGCTTTTGACGCTTTGGCATGTACAACTTCATTTGAAGCTGTATTTGTACCCTGGCTAGTACCAGTGGTACCACTATTACATGCAACTAGTGATAAACTGCCCGAAGCAATAAGTACCCCATACAGCTTATTAATACGATTTGATATTTTCAAAACCTTCTCCTTGTGGTTAAATAATTTAAACATTACACAAAAATAACTTGTATTTTTTATTTGTGCAGGCTGTAGTATAATTGTTGCCAAATCATTATTTAACCAACTATTTTGGTGGGGATATTGCCTAGCAAGTTTTGTAGAAGATAAAAATCGCACAAAACCTTTCTCCTATTTGATAATAACTACTTGAGTATTAGTGGAAAAATATATGCAAAACTATTTAAATGATGTGATAGTAAATAATTTTCGCCCGCTTATTAATCAAAACATCTATTCAGCAATAAAAGACACCAATGGTTGTATTTTATGTTCAACCAATATTTTGGCGCAGTCAGCAGGCTTTGATAAATGGGAAGAGGTGATTGGCATGAGTTACAATAGCACTTATACCAAAATTATTCGGGCAAAAATGGGCGTTACCAATTCACAAATTATAGATCAAATTCAGGACTATTTCAATCTGCTTTATAAGTTGGAATTGCTGGTAGTAAAGGAAAAAGTTGTCGTAAGCTTTATTGAGATGATACCCTATCGGAGTATTTATGAATCGTATCTATGTACGCTAATTCCTCTCTTTAATCCAAACGAAGAAGTAATAGCTATTCAGCTATATTATTCTACACATAAGCTTTTTGGAATTAATGATTATTTTGAACAATTTAACACAATTGATAATAATAAATTGATCAAATTAACTGAAGCAGAAATAAATGAGGTTTTACAGATATTCGCACCCCGGGAACTGGAAATTGCTTATCTACTAACTATTGGTTTTTCTCAATATCAAATTGCTGATATTTTACAAATCGGTAGAGGAACCATTGCCAAAGTTATCAGCGATCAAATTTGTCCAAAGCTTGGAATTATTGGCTCTAGCACTCGTCAAGTAATTGAAAAAATTCGAGAGATGAACTGTTTCCAATCTCCTCCCAAAAGCTTATTACGCCCATTGGTATTGATTCTTGATGAAGAGGTTAATAAAAAGCTACAAGAAACTGCTTAAAAGAAAATAAGTATCTTAAAATCAAATCCCAAGCCCGCAAAGTGTTGCTTTTTTGCAACACACTATTTCTTGACTAGAAGAGCATTTCGTTCTCCTCTTTGTATTAATCACATAATCCACTGTAGTAACTTATATTAATTTCAACAAACCATTGTTCATAAAAAAGCCCCCCTAAATAAAAAGTAGCATTAATAAATAACTTAAATTAATAATTTTTTTGCTATGAAACTTTGAATTTATTTCTTAACCGAAATTTTTGTAATGTAAAATCCCAGTACCTAATGGGTTTAAAATTTATAAATTATAGAAGGAAAAATATGAAAAAATTGCTGGGGAGCTTACTGTTATTATCTTCGTTCTCAACATTTGCGGATAATAATGGCACTTATATGTCAGATATGATGAACATGGATAATATGATGTATATGGATTTCGGGCTGGGTTATGGTACGGCTGGTAACTGGGGCACCGGTTCGTTAGCGCTAAATGCTATGACTATGGGTTTTTACTATAAGCCAGGTCTAGGCGTAGAATTGGGAATGGATATGTTACCAAGTGGTAATTATCAAAACAATGGAGCAATGATTAATACCTTCCATCTGGCAGCAAAAGGAATTTTACCGCTAGCAGATGCATTCAACTTATATGGAAAATTGGGGCTTGGTGTAAATGCTGGGCAGGGAACAGCAACCAGCAATTCAATGATGATGGGAATGAATATGCAAAATATGAGCATGATCACTCCAGTTAATGTTGGTCCGTATTATGGTGCTGGAATGCAGTTTAACCTATCTAAACGCTTTGGAATTTATATTGAAGATTCTGGCGTAATTGTAGTTGGCGGCGGCAATAATGGTGGTTTTGGCAATACCAACATCACTACTCTGGGTCTAGAAGTCCGGATGTAATGAGATAAGAACAAAAATTGATATCCGTACTATGAATAAAACAAGGCAAATCCAACTTCATCTGCCTTGTTTTATTTCTATTCCGGGCTAGCAGCACTCTTAGAATATAGGTTACATTATTCTTTTATGTGGTATTGGCACCAGCACACTAAATGCAAAAAGCTCAAATAGTGTTAGTGGCAAATAGTTGATGATGCACTCCAAAATCGAATATTCCAAATATGTGCTAGCAAAGTAGTGGGATTATTTATACTTGCTATAGGCATTCAATTTATTATTATAAATGTTTGTACTATTTATAAAGGCTTAGTTACTTAATAGTAACATTTATTTCAAAGAGTTTGATTGAATAGTAACGCCGGAAATAAATATTTCTAGCGTTACTATATTCGTTAATATAAAT
>JBDHRI010000192.1:0-2566 GCA_039807465.1 Burkholderiales bacterium
AAAACAGCAAGATTTGAAGACAGCAGATCAACTGGCACACGAATCAGATCATCAAAGTCAAATGCCTGATAAACTTTCAATAAATCCTGATATTGCTGATAAACCTGTGCCTTAAACCATAATGTCTCATCACTTTTATCCGCCATCACCTGCTCTGGGCTAATAAAACCATTTTTCCAAAGAGAAATCTGCCCCTGTAAATCGCGAATTATGTTCTTATCTGTAGTCTCAACAATATCGCTAATAATCTTCCCACAATCATAGCTATCCAAAATCGAGAAGTTTTTTTTATAACCAAGCTGCAATGCCTCTTCCCGAAGGATCTTTAGACCCAGAGCGTGAAACGTACAAATCGTCAAACCGCGAACATTCAGCCCCTGAATAAGTTTTGTCGCGCGCTCCTGCATTTCTTTGGCAGCTTTATTGGTAAAGGTGATAGCAGTGATATGTTTTGCCTGAAAGCCACGTTCCTTGATAAGGTAAGCAATCTTATGCGTTATTACCCGAGTTTTACCACTTCCAGCTCCAGCTAAAACCAGTAATGGACCACTAGTATGAGTAACAGCCTCACGTTGGGCAGGATTTAATTTATTCAGTAGTTCTTGCATCTATGCTAAAATTTTGCGTTATAAAAGAACTGTATTTTAACCGAACTAGAGGGCGTCAATGGCTAGATATGCAATAGGAGATATTCAAGGTTGCTATAAAGAACTCATGCAATTGCTTAAAATCATTGATTTTAACCCAAGTAAGGATGTGCTTTATCTAGTTGGCGATTTGGTAAATCGTGGTCCAGATTCGCTTGAGGTAATAAAGTGGCTGTATAAAAATCAGGATTCAGTTATTACTGTACTTGGTAACCATGATATCTACCTTCTTGCCAGATATACCAATCTCATCCGCCCGGATAATGAAGACACGCTAGCGCCTTTACTTCGGGATAAAAATATTAGCCGTTATATTGACTGGATCCGCTCCTGCCCGCTGATTTATCATGATAGCCAGCATATTTTGGTTCATGCTGGGATTTATCCACAAATGGATTTTAATGAGTTACTGCATATTAGCCATGCAATAAGCAATAATCTAAAATCTGACAACTACCGCCGCTTCATTGATCGGATTTATGGCAATAAACCAAATAGCTGGAATAACGAAATGGATCATTTCAAAAAAATGAAGTTTGTAATTAATGCCTGTACCAGAATGCGCCTACTTAATCGCCATGATTATTCACTTGACTATAAGTATAAAGGCATGCTTGGCAATGTACCAGAAGATTTAGTTCCATGGTTTCATGCACCATTTGATTCAAGTATCGACAAAAAAATTGTCTTTGGTCATTGGGCAGCATTAGGATTCTTCCATGATAGACACTATCTAGCATTAGATACTGGCTGCGCTTGGGGACGTAAATTAACCGCCATTAATCTGGAAAACTCGGAAATTGCACAGGTAGTATATGGTACAGTTTAAACCGCTACTTGGCTACCCCAAGCATGGCGAATTTGAAGAGTTACTTAATTCATGTGGTTCCATGACCAAGCAGCTCGAAGAAAAAGGGCATCACCTAAGTGTAACATTACTTTCCGAAGCCTATCACGGGCAACACTTTCGCCGTTATACCATCCTCAATCTGGATAATATCCCGGTTGTTCTGGCTTGTAGCCAGACTGATGTAAAAAACCAGTACTTTCATGCCTTACTTAAAAATGCTAGTACCACCCCTATCGGGAAATTCCTCTTTGCAAATAACAGCAAAGTAAAGCGCGAATCAAATATGGGCATAGACTTGATTACAATTAACGACCTTCAGGACTATCCAATACTTACTGGCAACTTACTAAGTCATAAATACCAGCAATCGCAAAATTTCTGGCAGCGCAAATCACTATTTACATATGAAACTGAGTCTTTTGAGCTGATTGAGATCCTATTACCAGAGTTAGAGCTGCTTTTTCAATGAGAACACTTTCATAGCCGATTATTTGCAGGTGCGTAAGCACCTGCAAATAATCAAATGATCAAATAATCACTGTCCACCGCGGACAGGCAAAACATAGAAGGTAAAAGTCACGTCGTCCGAACCACTGAAACCGCTATCCATATTGACGATCCAGGCACCATTGCCACCTGGCGTAGAAGACCAATAGACGTTGGACACTACATTTGTAAAACCCTGATTATTTAGCCATGTTGCTTGATTGCCACTAGCAGCTGCATAATTAAATAAGCTTAATAGCTCGTTCTGGGTTGGTAACCGCCAGTCACTATAGCCACACAGTTTAGTCGTAGCCGTATTCATGTTAGTAATCGCGGTTGCTGCTTCTGACCAGTTAAGCTGATTATTAGCAGCCACAGTATTACTATAGTCGGGCTGAGTGATTAGTGAACCACCTGATTTAAAGCCGATAACCCCATTTTTTGCCCACATCAGCCCAGTCAGATTATCGGTAACACAATTACCATTTACTACAAAGCGCATGGTGGGCCATTGTTTGCCTGCTCCAGCAGTTGCAGTATCACCCGGTGCTGCTTTAGGGACATAGGCAATATTTGCAGCGCT
>JBDHRI010000052.1:0-12387 GCA_039807465.1 Burkholderiales bacterium
ACCCAAGTTTGAACGAAAAATAATTTACCCTGAAGATATAGCTAAAAAACTAAGCGAAATCAAAGCAATAAAACCATTAGTCTTTACTAACGGCTGCTTTGATATTCTTCACCGTGGACATGTAACCTATCTGGCTCAAGCTCGTGAACTTGGTGCTGCAATGATAGTAGCACTTAATACCGATGAATCAGTAAAACGGCAGGGAAAGGGAGACGATAGACCAATTAATTGCCTGGCTAATCGTCTTGCAGTCATGGCAAGCCTTGAATGTGTTGATTTTGTAACTTATTTTGATGAAGATACACCACTAAACCTGATATTGCAAATAATGCCAGAAATACTAGTAAAAGGTGGCGATTGGACTACTGACAAGATTGTGGGTAGCCAAGAAATTCTTGCCAATGGCGGACAAGTTCATTCAATTCCATTTCTATATGATACTTCAACAACAAAACTAGTGCAACAAATACGCAAAAATGGAAATTAAACTACTAAAAACCCTAGAAGAATATACTTCGCTAACTATTCATGAGCTAAGTGAGCATCTTGGGCAAAATTCATTGCAAACGTTGAGCCAAATAGCCCATATAAGCGAAATTGCGCCACAATTAATCAAATCAGATAATGGCAAGTACCAGTTAAATAGGCAGCTAAATTGGTTAACCCAAGAAAAGCTCAAAGCTTTGCTGACAAATAACCACCAGTTAGTTATTCTTGATAGCATCCCATCAACTAATACCTATGCACTAGAGAATATCAATACCCTTCCGGATAAAACAATTATCAGCTGTAACTGGCAATATGCCGGACGTGGCAGGTTTGAACGCAGATGGTTAAGCACCATTGCCCATGATCTAACAGTATCTTTTATCTACCACTTTGAACGCGATATCAATATCGCTCTTCTACCACTGGTTAGCGCAATTGCAGTAAATCGCCTACTAAAAAATTACTCCATTACGAACAAAATTAAATGGCCAAATGATATCTATGTCGAGCAACAAAAAGTTGCCGGAATTTTGGTTGAAAGTCGCATTTCTACCAATATGAGCAAGGTAGTAATTGGAATTGGTCTCGATAATTTCAGAAACTGGGAACGAAATCAGCTACTTGCCGATTTGACGCTGGCACTGGATAATATTCTGAGTGAATTTGTATTATTTGGCTTCGCACTAATTCGCCGCGAATGGCTGGATAACTGTATGCATATTAATGACGAAGTTTCTCTAATCGAAAATGGTATTGAAATAGCTAGAGGCATCCATCACGATATTGGTACTAATGGTGAATTAATCATAAAAACAAAGAATCAGCTAAAAAGCTATTCAAGTTCATTAATAAGCCTAAAGACAAAGTAATATGCAGTTTTTTATTGTTCTACTAAGTATATTAGTAATCAGCGCCTGTAGCTGGATTCAATCACCAACTACACCTGAAGTCGATGCTCCGCAAAAATTTAATTCAGCTGGTGATTATTATTCTAACATTGAAAGTCTTCCCTATCTGGCATGGTGGCAGCAATTCAATGACCCACAGCTAAATAAACTGATTGAAAGTAGTTTAAATAGCAATCTTGAAATAAAAATTGCAATTAGCAACTTGGAACAAGCCGAAGGTATCTTAAAACAAGCCCAACTAAGCTGGATACCATTTGTGAATATTTATGCTGGCTATTCATCAAATCCGGCACTTGGCAATCCAGGTACTTTTTATGGAATCTGGCCACAATATGTACCAAATATTTTCAAGATTTATAAACAACAGCAACAAGCAAAATATAATGTTGCAGTTAATCAAGCAATGATTGATGGCGTTCGTCTAACATTAATCAGCCAGATTACTGCCAGCTACTTCACGCTTATAAGTAGTCAGGAACAATTAAAGTTATTAACTACGCTTGATAAAGATAGTCAGACTCTCATTGATCTAACCAAGTCCCAATTAAAAATTGGTCTGCGTGACAATATCGACTTAACTCAATTAACTGCAAATGAAAAGTTGATTCAGGCTCAGATCAATCTAGTTAATCAGAATATAGTCATCAGTCAAAATTCAATCAAATATCTGTTAAATCAAAATCCCGGTAAGATAGCTAATAGTGATAACTTTAACCAGATAGATTTCAATAAATTTAAGCCTGGGAGCTTGCCCGCGCAAGTGTTGCAAAACCGCCCAGATCTGATAATGGCAGAAAACATGGTTAAATCAAGCCATGAAGGTGTTGCCGTTGCCTATGGAAATCTATTCCCGGCAATTCAGCTTGATACTTTCTTTGGTCAGGGTAGCTTTAATGGCACAGTAGCCAATCCAAACCAATATCTGAATATGAATGATGCCTATGTAAATTGGCAGATAAATCCGGCAACTTTTGGGCAAATTGAAGCACAAAAAGGCGCTTATAAAGGAACTGTATATCAATATATCCAGACAGTCAGAAAAATTCTCAAGGAAGTTGATAATAGTTATATCACTAATCAAAGCACTAGCAAAAATTATGAAAATACCAAAGAAGCATACACTGCACTTAGTAAAAAATATGATCTTTATCAGGGACTCTACAAATCAGGAATTTTATCCTACCCTGAACTGATCAATAATAAGCTTGATCTAGATAAACTAGCATTAGTTCTAAACCAGAGTAAATTGCAGCAGGCATTATCGCTGGTAAACCTCTACCAGAATCTTGCTGGTGGATATAAATATAATAGTGAATCAGGAATAACCCAGGATAAAGAATGATACGTATATTAATAAGAAAACTTAAACGCCATCTGAATTTTGCCAATGTGGTAATTGGATTAGGCAGTCTGACTGCCCTGATTTATATTTTTTCATATTTATTCCCGATCACCGACAACGCTTTTGTGGTAAATAATGTGCGCCCAGTTGCAGCCCAAGTACGTGGTTATGTTACCAATATTTATATCAAAAATGGTGATTATGTCCATAAAGGTCAAAAATTATTTACCGTATTTGATAAACCATATCAATATGCTTACGAACAGTTAAGCGCAGACCTTGAAACAGCCAAAGCCAAACTGCAAGTAGCTAAGAAAACACTTGAACGGGATCAACAAATAAGTGTTAATCAGGAAGCAACTTACGTAAAACTGGCACAGGATGATGAAAAGTATCAACAGGCATACAAGATAAATGCGATATCGAAAATGACACTGCAAAACTCCGAGCAGGCAACCAAAGCATCTAAAGCCACGTGGCTCGCTGCACAAAAGCAGATTGAACTAGACAAAGAAAATATTGTTGCCGCAGAAAAAGAAATTGCCTCATTAAATGCAAAAGTAAAAAATGCTAAAGTAGATCTTGATGAAACGACAGTATATGCTGAAGATGATGGGATAATTCAGAATTTTTTTGTAAGCCTTGGTACCCCAGTAAATATTAATCAACCTTTATTTTCATTTGTCGAGACTAGGGAAACTTATTTTCAGGCAAATTTCAATGAGACTGATTTAAGAAGTGTTAAAACTGGAGATGATGTTCTGATCTTTCCAAGGATTTATCTTGGTCAGAAAGTATTTCATGGCAAAATAACCTCAGATTATTGGGCAGCTAACCGTCAAATGACGGATAACCGATCGCAGATGCAAAATGTCACCAATGAAAACCAATGGGTTCTCTTACCGCAGCGTATGCCTGTGCAGATTAAGGTTATGGATCCAGATCCTAAATATCCGCTTCGTGTAGGAACAAGTGCTTATGTCTATATCCAGACTAAGTAAATGGTTAGAAAAGGTTGACCCATATTATACCCAGCGTATAATTCTACATAAGGGACTCTATCTAGCAACATGGCTAACAGCATTTAATTGGATTGCCAAACCGGATGTATTTACTGCTTACTGCGCAGCACCAATGCTCTTAGCCGGGTTTTATGAATCACCAAGTTTTACGACCTTTGCTGAAAAAGATAAATTTTTGGTTAGTTCTTTTATGCTCTGTGGATTTGGCTGTGTAACTTTTTATCTGTTATTTCCATATAAATTTTTTCTGTTATTTTATGCAATTGGTTTTTTTCTGGTAACCCACTACCTAAGCAGCAATTTTTTCCCCAAATTAAAACCATTCATTATGACCTGCATAGTCGGAAGTGCATTAAACATGAGCACTACACCTCCGGCAAGCCTGCAAATAGCAATTGACATGTTTTTTTGCATGATGCTATCGTTAATGGTAACTTTTGTAGCATTCAAATTATATCCTAACCCATATCGCAAAGTATGGCATCGCGCATTTATATTATATGTTAAATCAGTTAACCGTGAGATAACCGATGTAATTAACCGCTTTGAAACCATAAATTTTGCAACTGGGGCAGGTCATTTAAATATTATCCGAGCTTATCGCAGACTATTACCCAAACAAAATTTGCTAAATTTTTCCAAGGTAGTAATCTGTATCCGCAATATTAGTTTTTCACTAACCTATTTACTTGATGAAGAGAAAAATGAAGCATTCTGGTTTAACTTTCAGCAACAATTGAAAATATTCATTAGCGCACTTGAAAATAAAAAACCGTGCCCACCACTTGTAGCGATTAACCATACCGATGACTTTGATTACCTATATGCCAACCAAAACTTAGCTAAAGCAATCAGAAACTGGAATAAAATATGTACGCAAATCTGAGAAATCGGCTCAGTATTGCCAGACTTAGTCAGATTACCCTTGTTTACGGGATTGGTCTTGCACTTTATCTATTCACTACCATTCCCCATAACTGGTGGATTTTCCTCACCGTATTAATGATGACTGCCGCGATTGAACCTGGGCTAGTAATTCAAAAATCAATCAATCGAGGCAAGGGAACCATCCTTGGCATAATCCTTTTCATGCCACTTATTTATTTACTCCAGCTAAATTACCGAATGATTCCATTAACCTTTATTCTGCTAGCTTGTTTACTTATGGTGCCAAACCAGCGCCGCTACGATTTGACAGTAATATTTATGACTATGATGGTATTTATATTAAATGCCTATAACTATACTAGCATTCTAGTTGAAACCCCATTTCAGACTTCGATTAATCGCGTAATCTGTACCATTATTGGGATAGTTGTATGTATTGGTGGTGATTACTTTTTATTTAGGAGATTTAATTACTCGCGTAAACTATATTTTTTATTACAACGAGAACTATGCACGACACTTGAAGAAAAAGTTGAACGGATGCTTAATTCTGAAATGCTCGGCTTAAATGCATATCTGGTTGTAGAAGATTTACGAAACACCCTTAATGGTAAATTCTCCGAGATAGTTACTAGTGCGACCAGTCTAAATTATGACCTGCGCTCGGATGAGATTCTCAAATATAAAATCCAGCATTTTGATCAAATTATGTGGCAAATGCGGCGACAAATCTATGCAGTTTATTACTGCAAATTTGTCAGAAAAGATATAGAAGCTACTAATCATCATTATCAAAAATTTGAAAAATTGATTAATATAGCTAAGACTAACTTTATTAGTTATAACAATATTTAATCCTAAAAATAGTAGTTAAACCTATTTTTAATAAGAGTAAGATAAGCTAATGAATAATGATAAAGAATTTCTTGACAAGGTTGTTATTCCTTACTTTTCTGGGTTTATTCATCAAAATATTGATACTGGGTTATTCACACCGGATGGAGTTGTGATTGCAGCGTCAGTTAAAGGTGCTAATAACTATGGGGTTGATCATAAAGAGCTAGTTGGAATGTCATACCATACAATGAACTTGGAGTTCATTGCTAAAATCTGTGAAAGCTCAGAGATAGAAGATTTAATGGGTATTGCGAATTTATTTAAAAAAATTGGTAAATTAAATCAAATTATTTCGCAGGAAAGAAAAGTGATAAATTACATTGATGTAATTCCATATAAAAATCATTATTCCGCTACAATAGTCACCCACTTACCAATTATTAATCCGATCACTGACAATGTAGTAGCTACTCAAGCAATTGGAAATAATTTTTATCTCTATGGGATTGTTGATTACATTAATAATATTCGTAAAGAGCAGAACCTAGTTCCCTTAAAACCTTTTGTTGAAAATATCAATTTATCACAACGCCAACATGAAGTGTTATTTCTGCTAACAGTTGGTTTAAGTCAAATAGAAATCGCCAAAGTATTAGGTATTACTAGGGGAACTGTTTCTTCAATAATTACTCATCAATTATCCAACAAATTGGGACTAGTTAATGTAGATACCCGAAAACTGATAGAATTAGCATGTAATATGGGGTTAGACAAATACATCCCACCAAGCCTATATAGACCAAGAGTTATTATTTTGGATAATGAAATTGAACTGAAGTATTTCTCTAAAAATTAACTTACTACATGACAGAAATTAATTTACTTACATGTAGTAAGATTAATAATTCATATTATTGGAGAACACAGTAGATAGAATATTGAACCTGTCCACAATTACGTGAGCTACCAGACCAAGTTTGGGCACCAGTACTTGATGGATTACCATAATGACCTTCTACTGATAAATTATTGCCTACTGTCCAGTTATCACAAGCATAGTTATCTATTAGAGTAATTGTTTGAATAGTCCAGTCGGCAGTAAATCCTGTCCATGCCTCAGTTTGAAAACTGATATTATTAGTCCAGCTACCATTACTGGATGGTAATTTGGCCTCCGCAGTACTTGTAGTTATAAGTGTTGCTCCATCACTCCGATAATAATTCGTGTTAGGATATAAAACCCAATTTGTTCCCGGGAAGCGTTGCTGACGATCCCACTCTAAACACTCAAAAAAATGATTTTTACAGACATCATTTGCCCCGAGTAGAGCTTTGTATTGATAATCTGCATTACCTTTGTTCGGGTTATTATCATCATCCATACATTTATCATCAGCACCGGAAAGCCCACCCAGATTACCATTCAAAGCACCACTGGTTACAAATATACGGGAAGCTGAATTAAATGTAGTTACCACTTCATCAGTATTCGTACCCAACTTATTTCCATACATATCAGAAATCATCGTTGAATCAACTATTAATTTATATGTTCCTCCCCTTAAATTAGAGGAAGGTTTAAAGGTATAGGTTTTATCCCCATTTGACTTACTGATATATCCAATAGGTACAGGAGTACCATCAGCTTTCTGAAGTTGAACAGCTCCTGCTGCAACAATAGAATTTTCTACGATAGCTTCACTAAAGGTAAGGGATATATTAGGAAACCCACCCACACTATTACTGCCGGAAAGTCCATTGGCTGGTGAAAAAGACACCAAAGTTGGTGCAGTAAAATCACCAGTAGTAAACTGAGTTGCTGTGTAAGCAGCATTTGCCCCCAGATTTTGCCCATTACGGTCTTGTAGCTGTGTCTGGTTTAATACTATTTTATATCCGGTTAGATCCGTTAACGGTGATGCACCCGGAAAAGTAAGGATAGCTTGCTGAGTTAAATAGTCATAGCTTACATCCACCGGGATAATATTGTTATCCGATGTCTTTTGCAATTTGATATTTGTATTATTTATCGTTGTTTCATCCATTGCATTACTAAAAGTGATTGTCATTGCCGGAGCTAGAGAAACCAAAGTTGCATTATTAGCTGGTTGGGTTGCAATGATTGTTGTAGTTGCATAAACTCCAGATGTAAAAGTGCTAACTGTTGTTTCACCACTACCCAACGGGTTATGTTGTGGCGAAGCATCCAAAATCTGATCCTCATTAAGAACCAGTTTATATTCCGTATTATTCTCCAATATCCCATTTGCCAAAACAAAAGTTACACTCTGGTTATTATTGCTTGGACCAGTTGGTGTCTGTCTTAATGGAATATTACTATTATCTGAAACTTTATATAGCTTTATATTATCAGAATTTAGTGTCTGTGGATTCATAGGCTCATTGAAATTTATAGAAATTGGGGTACTAACATTAACACTAATATCGCCATCTACAGGGATAGTTGAAGTTATTTGGGGTAAAATTACATCCATGACTGTAACCATAGAACGTAAACTTACATAACTATAGTTTTTCACGTCATAACTGCCTTTAATTAGCAGATAAACATAACCAGAATCCTGCACTGAGCCAATGCTAGTTAATTCTACAGAAATATTACAACTCGCCAACGGTAATAATTCAGCACCACAATTATTTGACACAATAGCTACACTAGTACCTGGCAAAGAAAAATAAGACCGGATAATGGAGTCGGTAAAAGTAAATGGCGCGGCACCAATATTAGTAACCATAAAGCTGAGAGGTTCAATAGTTTGAGTCTTCAAAGTAACCATACTTTGCTCAGGAATAATGGTAAGTACTGGTTCCACATTAGAAGCATAATAAGTAACTGGCTGGCTTTTAGTCATTGTCCCATTATACATATCGGTATATTGTATATTAATATTGGTTGAACTACTACTAACCGGATTAACATGATAAACTTTGATGTAACACACTTCGCCCACATCAAGGTGCTGTCCACACGGAAGTACATCTGTACTAACTAACCTGATATCCACTGGATTATCCTGAGATATTTGCAAATTATCTATAGCTACATTACCATTATTTATTAAAGTCAAAATAGCAGATTCCCGACTAGGCTTTAGGGTAGGTAAATTACTCATTGCAATATTCCCCTGATATACACTGGTAACAATAACTTCCAGTACATTGCTATTATTAGCAGAATGCAGATTATCTTTTGGAATACCCTTTAAGCCTTTGCTCTTACGTTGATAATAGCTAATAGTAGGATGATTATTTATAATATCTTTTGATGACATTATTTCCAGTGGTAGTACCTGATTCTTGGTAATATTTACCATTGCATTATCATGTAACCCATTATTTACAGATATACTTACATCACTGGGAATAAACCCTACGTTATCAAAACCCTGTCCATCACCAGCAAACACATATACTGTAGTATAATCGTTCGGACCAAAAAGAACTGTATTATCACTAAAATTTACCCCATGATATTTGCTTCCGACAAAGTACCGATAATTAATCAACTGACTAATATGTTTATCAATATCAAAATTTGCAGAGATAATAGCACTACCACTTGCCCCCTTTGATAACCTAGGAGTAGTGAAGCGAAGCAAACAGCTTGACTTAGAAGCAATTTGATGACAATCACTGGTATTCAGGACAACATTGTCTGATACATTATTATGGGTAATCGTATAGCTAATATTGCTTATCGTTTTATCAGTCATGTTTCGCACATATACACCGCTAGTAGTTGGATTGCCGTCTATTACCGGAATAACGGTAGAGCGCTCAATCAAAATACTGCGGTTGAGCATATGATTTGCTGGCAAAGCATTCCCATCTGGGCTAGACACTCCTTTTGAGCAGCCAGATATTAGCAGTACACCAGATAAAATGCCTAACTGTAACCATTTTATAAATTTAGCTTTTTGCATATTTCCTCCTTATTACAACTCTAGGGTTGCGTATATTCAATAAATTTTAGGGTTCCATCGATATATGCATATTCGCCGCTATTAAGGGTAAAATACAGCGGAATGTAAGCCTTATCACCACTTTGTAAATAATTTGGCATAAAATAAGTTATATCCGGCAAAGCCCCCAGCAAATTGCAGCTGGCAGAGTAATCTACACCATTTACGGAACAATCTACAGATGCAACTGGCACTGTTTCAAGCCAGCTATTTACACCTGAAACGTTTATATTCAATGCCCCATAACCTGCTGTATTTGAAGTTGCGAAAGAAAGAGTTGCAGCTCCAGAACTAAGTGGATTAGGTGTAATAATTGGTGTAATTACAGCTTGGGTATACTCAAGATAAAAAGAAGTATTTCCATTTGTATCTTCAACCTGTGTCTGCTCATAAAAACCGGCTGAGGTATTCCAACTTGCCGGAGGATAAGGAATTGGTGAATTAAAGGTATTTGAAGCTCCCATAACAGCTAGGTCAGCTTTATCCAATTTTAGTATCAAATTACAACTACCATTAATTGGAATTGTTGAAACTTCTGCACCAGTAGGACAATTGCCACCAGCAACAACCAAGCCACGCGGTAAGTTATTTGTATCAATATTAAAATTAAGCATCGGATAATTTATCGAAGGATTGGTATATGTTAAAGTAATCATGGAGTCAGCGGTATCTGCACCATTAGCCTCAAATGGAGAATCCAAAGTACCCTCACCCGCCAGATTACCAGCATCAACCGGAACAGGGGCAACGCTGCTATCGTTACCTTTTAGCAGATAATTTATTGGTACCGCAAGATTTCTTGCCACATTTGGGTAGCCACCGTCATAATTGATCACCAGATGGGTAACTCCATTTTCATTTATAGTTAAATTGGCTGGTTCTGGACCATAGACAACACGTATATTGCAGCCTGCATTTTTGGGAAGTATCCCAGATTGTGGGCACGGTTCATCCAATAAAGTATTATCAATACGAGGTACATGGCTAGTTGGAGTGCCATCAAGAGCGTAACCACCAATTTCTGCCGGAGCGCTTCCCGTATTTACAACATGAAAAATGTATGATTCATAATTTGCACCATTTGCCATAACTACAAGGTTTACATTTTCGGATGCTGTTGGGTGGGTAAATGTGAGTATCGGGGATTCTGTTATACTATATCTTATTGGTGAAGAAGTAAATGTATAACTAGCGCCATTATAATCTCCGAATAACCGCATAACTATAGCTCCAGAACCATAAGCTGATCCACTCGTAAATTTTATGGAGACTGAACATTGTGAAAGTGGTTTCAGCATATATAAATTACTACTAGGATACTCTTGGCAGCTACTTCCAGTTTGTATAACGCTCCCACCCTCTCCTGAATCATAACTAAAAGTAACATTATTTAATGGTGCATTTCCAAGATTATTTATTGTAAAAATAAAAACTTGAGTTTCGTTTCTAGCAATAGAGATATTACTTGCATTTGGAGTTATATAAACATTTGGATAAGGTTTATCGTTAGTCCATACCAGAAAATCATTACTAACCTCTATACCATCCAAAGTATATATTATCTGTGAAGAGCCTGGCGTATATTGTGTCACTCGGTAAGTGATATTGCAGGAATTTTGTGCATTTGCCAAAAGTACTACTCCTTTGCAACTATTGGTAACTACTCCCTCAGATAAAGTAACTCCAATACTCCCACCACTAACATCCTTATTTCCAATATTGACAATACTAATTGTAGCCGTTGATTCCTCCATTAAATTGATAATGGGGGTATCTCCAAAGATTAAGCTACTGTCGGATTGACTCGGAATAATATTAATAAACAGATCTGAATTTAGAGTCAGGGATTTATTTTGATAGTTTGACTGGCTGGTATTAGCGTAGCTCGGAGAAAGCACAGCTGTTGTAGAAATATTCCCAGTAAACTTAACTGCAACCTCAATTGGTATAACTTGCCCAGCAGCAATTTGCTGCCCATTAACAAAGCCGTTTTTTATACTAGCTTGTCCTGAATTATCTGAATTAATAGAAACCTGATTATATATTGAACCAGATTCTCCACCTGCAATTAAATAACTTACAATATAACGAGTTTCTCCCTGTCTGGCCACAGCATTAAGCGAAGCATTAAAAAATGCCAGAGTTATATTCTTCATATCAACGTATTGGTAATTGACTATTTGTGAATATGAATGTAACTTGCCCTGGTGATCATTATATTTTAGAGAGATCAGAGAAGACCCCTTATTACCGACACTAAGTGCCGGAGTATTAAAATTTAGTACACAATATCCATTTGCCCGGATGGTACTGCACTCTTTAGTATTTAATAAAATAAAATGGCTGGAGTTTTCTTTTACCGCCTGATACTTTACTCCTAATTTCTTAATAGCCTTCTGCCATATGCCATAATCTGTACTTGAATCCAGACTGTAACTAATATTATGTATATCTAAATTACTATAATTACGGATATATAATACTCCATGTGTAGAAATCCCATTAACAACTGGTACTGGAGATGTATTATCAATTTTAATTGCAGTAGCTTCAAGGATTACCTGCCCCTGACTGGAACCATTATTTCCACCTCCGCATGCTGCTAGTATAATAGTCAACAATGTAAAATAAATAATTTTCTTATAGCTAACCACCCTGCCTAAAATCAGGAAAATCAATTCTCTCATATTTCATCTGTCTTTCTAATAATCATGGATTAAATTTGTTGACAAATTTTTACCCTATATCCATATACCCTGACCTATCCAGATAACCAACCTAGATGTACTATTTTAAATAGTTTTATTAGAGTTTTTACGCAGAATTTTAATTGAAATGATTATTTTTGTCTATCAGCCATTTCTGCTGATTATAAGCCTACTTACCATAAAAAAGCTATAATATGACTGAACCAGCAG
>JBDHRI010000053.1:0-12309 GCA_039807465.1 Burkholderiales bacterium
AAAATCCTCTTGGTGAAAGAGGTAATTTAGATGAGAAAGCAGTAAAAGAAATTCTGCAAATGGCATCATAAAAATAAAGCCGGGTAAATACCCCGGCTTTATTTTCTAAGGAAATTTAATTACTACAACGCCATTCTACGCAGATCAGATAATACCTGAGCTAAGAAAGTAGTAAACTTAGCAGCCAAAGCTCCATCAATAATCCGATGATCAAATGACAATGATAATGGCAACATCAAGCGTGGTGCAAATTCTTTACCATTCCAAACTGGCTCAATTGCTGATTTAGACACACCAAGAATAGCCACTTCTGGAGCATTGATAATCGGCGTAAATGCAGTGGAACCAAGACCACCAAGACTGGACACAGTAAATGTACCACCTTGCATATCTGTTGGCTTCAATTTACCATCTCGCGCAGCTTTTGCCAAAGCTGACGTTTCCTGAGCAATCTCAACTAGTCCTTTTTTATCTGCATCTTTTACCACAGGAACAGTCAGACCATTTGGCGTATCTGCAGCAAAGCCGATATTGAAGTACTGTTTATAAACAATACTATCACCATCGATTGAAGCATTAAATTCTGGGAATTTTTTAAGTGCAAATACTGATGCCTTAATCAAGAAAGCCAATGGTGTAACTTTAATCTCTGCTCGTTTATATTCTTCATTAAGCTGTTTACGGAATTCTTCCATATCAGTAATATCTGCTTTTTCAAACACAGTAACATGCGGGATCATTATCCAGTTACGCGCCATATTTCCGCCAGAGATTTTTTTGATTCTGGTCATTTCCTTGCGTTCAACCGGACCGAATTTGGCAAAATCAACTTTTGGCCATGGCAATAGATCAAGTCCAACACCAGAGCCACTAGAGGCAGCAGCACCGTTACTAATTTGACCAGTCATAACACCTTTCACAAATGATTTCACATCATTTTCAGTGATACGACCTTTAGTTCCTGTGCCTTTAACCTTACCTAGATCAACTCCGAGTTCACGCGCAAGTTTACGCATCGATGGAGAAGCAAATGCTTTGGTAAATGAAGCCTCATCAACTACGGCTACTGGTGCAGCCGGTGCAGCTTTTGCTACTGATTCAGTTGCAACTGATGCTACTGGGGCTGACGCTTGTGGAGATGCTGGAGCTGTATTAGCTGCTGAAACTGTTGCACCCCCAACTGTTTCAACTAGCATAATCAGGTCACCCTGACTGACTTTACCACCAACAGCAACCTTCAATTCCTTAATTACACCGGTAGCAGTAGATGGAACTTCCATAGTTGCCTTATCTGTCTCCAGTGTCATGATAGTATCATCTTCTTTGATGCTATCACCCACTTTAACCGCGATTTCTATAATGGCTACATTACTATGCCCACTCAGATCTGGTACTGTAACCTGAACTGTTTGGCTACCACCAGTAGGCGCGACTACCTTCACAGGCTCATTAGCAGGAGCAGATTGTTGCTCCTTAACTGGCTCGGCTACTGGAGCTGTAGTTGTGGCAACGCCTTCAGCTTGAACCTTTATAACTACATCACCTTCGTTTACTTTTGAACCAACCTGAACCAAAACCTCAGTAACAACCCCAGCTACTTCAGCAGGCACTTCCATCGTTGCCTTATCAGTCTCTAGCATCAAAAGATTATCATCAACCTTAACTACATCACCAACTTTTATATAAACTTCAGCAACATTTACGTCACTATGTCCGCCAATATCAGGGATTTTTAATTCTATTACACTCATTGTTTAGCCTCATTATTATCTGAATAATTACCTCTGGAGCAAGTACCTGTTTCAGAGTCGCAACCACAACCTGTATTCTTGTATGCATCACATGATTGCTGGTCACCCCCGGAACACCCGGCAGAAAGATTCTGGCACAAATTATTGACGGCACCCTGATTACGTCCATCTGTCGCATAACTTGAACCGATCAGCAAACATCCAGTGAGTATCAATAATTTGTACATTCTAATCTCCAGTTAAACTTCCCAAGGATTAGCCTTGTTAGTATTAATACCATACTTGCTAATTGCCTCAGCTGCTTTAGTAGCATCAATCTGCCCTGCCTCAGCAAGAGCACTTAATGCAGCTAAAACTACATAATAGCGGTTAACTTCAAAGAACTCGCGTAATGCCTTACGGTAATCAGAACGACCAAATCCGTCAGTACCTAAAGTTACGTATTTACCCGGAACATACTCACGAATCTGATCTGAGTAGGCACGAATATAATCCGTTGACGATACAGTTACGCTAGCACCTGTTTTCTCCAGTAAGCTAGTAACAAATGGTTTAGCTTTTTCTTTACCAGGATTAAGCATATTATGCCGAACAATAGCACGTCCATCACGAGCAAGCTTATTATAAGATGTTGCCGAGAAGAGGTTAACCTTAACACCAAAATCTTGAGCTAACAAATCAGCAGCAGCAATAACTTCGCGGAAAATTGTACCACTTCCCATAAGATTAACACTAACATTGCCATCGCCAACTGTCTTAAACAGATAAGCACCGCTGATAATATCTTGTTCAGCACCCGCAGGGATTTCTGGATGATGATAATTCTCATTCATAGTTGTTATATAGTAGAATTTATCTTTATTCTCTACATACATTTCTTGCATACCATGCTGAAGAATTGTTACCAACTCATACGAGAAAGTCGGATCATAAGTTTCACAATTTGGAATTAATCCAGCCTGAATATGACTGTGTCCATCTTCGTGCTGCAAGCCTTCACCATTAAGTGTCGTACGACCTGCAGTTCCGCCAATCATGAACCCACGTGAACGCATATCCCCAGCTGCCCAAGCCAAATCACCGATCCGCTGGAATCCAAACATTGAATAATATATATAGAATGGAATCATTGGCACACCATGGTTTGCATAGCTAGTTGCAGCAGCAATCCAAGTACTCATAGCACCAGGCTCATTAATACCTTCTTGGAAAATCTGTCCGGTTTGTGACTCTTTATAATACATCAATTGACCAGCATCTTCAGGAGTATATAGCTGACCAACATGAGACCAGATACCTAACTGACGGAACATTCCTTCCATCCCAAAAGTCCGAGACTCATCAGGAACAATTGGTACAATATGCTTACCTAATTCTTTGTCTTTAACCAAGATATTTAGCATACGCACAAATGCCATAGTAGTAGACATTTCACGCTCACCAGTATCTTTCAGCAGTGATTCAAAGGCAGATAGCGCAGGAATTGGCAGTGTATTTGTTGTTGGTTTACGTACCGGATAATAACCACCCAATTTTTCACGACGTTCATGCAAGTAATTATATTCTGGAGTACCTGCTTCAAATTTAAGGTATGGAACCTGTTCAACCTGTTCATCAGTCAATGGAATATTAAACTTGTTACGTACATGTTTTAAAGTATCAACCGATAGTTTTTTCTGCTGATGCGCAATATTCTGTGATTCGCCCTCACCCTTCAAACCAAAACCTTTTACGGTTTTAACCAGTAAACAAACTGGCTTACTTTCGGGATTATTTACAGCTTCATGGTATGCAGCATAGACTTTTTCTAAATCATGTCCACCACGAGTCAAAGCCCAGATTTCATCGTCAGACATATCACGTACCAGCTCTAATGTCTCCGGGTATTTACCAAAGAATTTGGCACGAACGTAGGCACCATCTTTAGAACGTACATCCTGATAGTCACCATCAATAGTTTCCATCATTAACTGTTTTAATTTGCCAGTCTTATCTTTATCCAGTAAGCGATCCCAACCACGCCCCCAGATTACCTTGATAACTTTCCAGCCAGCACCAGTGAATAAGCCTTCAAGTTCTTGAATAATTTTACCATTACCCCAAACAGGACCATCCAAACGCTGCAAATTACAGTTAATCACAAATATCAAATTATCCAGTTTTTCACGTCCGGCAAGATGAATATTACCTAATGATTCAGGTTCAGAAGTTTCACCATCACCTAGGAAACACCATACTTTGCGGGTTTCAGTGTTTACAATACCACGATCATGTAGATAATGCATGAAGCGTGCTTGATAAATAGCCATCAATGGACCAAGCCCCATTGATACTGTAGGGAATTGCCAGTAATCTGGCATCAACCATGGATGCGGGTATGATGACAAACCAACCTTAAACGCTTCCTGACGGAAATTATCTGCACGTTCATCGCTAATCCGACCTTCGACAAGGCTACGCGCATAAACACCTGGCGCAGAATGTCCCTGAATAAATACCATATCGCCGTAATTTTTATCACTTGGCGCACGCCAAAAATGATTGAATCCCACTTCATATAAATATGCAGAAGATGCATAAGAAGCAATATGACCACCTAATTCACTACTAACCTTGTTAGCACGAAGAACCATCGCGGCAGCATTCCATCTTACATAAGCAGAAATTCTTTTTTCAATATCCTTGTCGCCTGGATAAACTGCTTCCTGAGAAGGTGTTATAGTGTTTACATAATCAGTCGTTGCTGATTTTGCTATATGGTGTCCAGTTTTGTCATGAAAATGTCCGACTACAGTCTTAATCAGATAAGCTGCACGATCAACCGAATCATACTCAATGACATTATCAATCGAATCAAGCCACTCACGGGTTTGCAATTGATCGATATCGTTACTCATTTTTACTCCTTACCACCTAACGGCAAATTAAATAAAGCATGTTAAAAACTGACATTAGTATAGCAAACAATAATGATTCATATATCAGAATGATTATTGCGCCGCACTAAAAAAAAACAGCATTTGCAATGGATTTGTCGGTATAATATTAATCTAACAATCTGCATTAATACCAATCACTGGACTTTTAAATCCAACATGCACAATTGCTGAGTTAATTTGATACTAAATTAATCCAAAACTCAAAGATTTTTAGCACGGGCATTACGTTTAACAAAAAGGATCAATCTATGACAAGCAAAATTGCTACAGTCAGCCAATACGGACAAAAAATATGGGTAGATAATATTTCTAGAGAATTTCTAAATTCTGGAGCACTGGCAAAAATGATCAAGGAAGATCAAATTGCTGGCGTTACTTCAAATCCGGCAATTTTCTTTAAAGCAATCTCAAGTGATTCACGCTATCAGGAACAGTTAACTCAATTAAAAACACAAAACCTTACCGCACTAGAGCGTTATGAGCAAATGGCAATTTCTGACATCCGTGAGGCTTGTCAGATAATGTTAGCGCTCTACCAGTCAAGCAATAAAGAAGACGGTTATGTAAGTCTTGAAGTTTCGCCACATCTTGCCCATGACAAAGAAGGAACTATAAAAAGCGCACTTGAATTATGGAATGCTGTTGGGCAACCAAACCTTATGATTAAGGTTCCGGCAACAAAAGAAGGTATTGCAGCTTTTGAAGAGTTAGTTACCCTTGGCTTAAATGTAAACATTACTTTATTATTCTCACTATCGCAAGTAAATGCAGTATGGGATGCATATATAGCTGGGCTAGAAAAACGTAGTGATAAAGGTTTGCCTGTATCAGGAATAAAAACGGTTGCCAGCTTTTTCCTGTCTCGAATTGACTCAGCAGTTGATGATAAACTACCTACAAGCCTCCAGGGTAAAACAGCAATAAATTTATCTAAGCAAGCCTACTTGGATTACCAGAAAATTTTCCATGGCGAACGTTTTAAAAAACTAAAAGAAAAGGGAGCATTTAGCCAGTATCTACTTTGGGCAAGTACTGGAACAAAAAATAAAGCCTATTCGGATGTACTATATGTTGAAGAATTGATTGGACCAGAAACAATCAATACAGTTCCAGATGCAACTCTGGATGCCTTCAGGGATCATGGTGTCGCTGCTGAACGCCTTACTAAAAACATCGAAAATGCTGATAAAATCCTGAAGGAAGTAGAAGCAAACGGAATTAATCTGGAAGAGCTTGGCAACAAACTTCAAATTGATGGACTAAAATTATTTAATGACGCTTTTGATCAACTACTGGAATTGGTAAAATAGTCTAAGCATGTCATACCCTAACAAGTTTATTGGATTTTTATCCCCAGCTAAACTAAATTTAGGTCTTAAAATTACTGGAAAGCGAGCAGATGGTTATCATCTGCTAAAAAGCATTTTCTGTATGATTGATTTATATGACCGGATTGAAGTACAGCTTACAGACAATAGCAAAATTTCTTTAATTGAACACAATCAGGCATGGTTTTACCAAAAAGACCTTGCCTACAAAGCAGCGGTTCTCTTACAAGAATACACCGGGATAAAAGATACCGGGGCTAATATTCGGATAAAAAAAGTCATTCCATCAGGTGCTGGTATGGGAGGCGGTAGCTCCAATGCTGCCAGTGTATTGATAACATTAAACCAACTCTGGAAAACTGGGTTAAACACCGAGGAACTTTGTGCTCTTGGTGTAAAACTTGGGGCAGACATACCTTTTTTTATCAAAGGTAAAAATGCACTAGTTTCGGGAATTGGCGAAATTATTGAACCAATCACGCTCCCAAACTTATATTTTGTAATCATCAAACCAGCATTTCAGGCATCAACCAAAGAAATTTTTGAAAATCTGGAGCTGGATTCAACTAAAATTGTAGCAGAAAAGTATAACCAAGACTATCTCCTCAATACGCTGGAAAACGACCTAGCTATGGTAGTAAAAAAGCTCTACCCGGAAGCACTTTCAATATTTTCCGAGCTAGAGAAATATGGGACACCAGCAATGACAGGTTCTGGAAGCTGTATCTACCTTTGCTATCCTGACAAAAATAGTGCAAAAAAGGTTGCAAATATTTTAGCTCCACGATATAATACCTACCTCGCAGCAAGCATACCCGAATCACCGGTAGCTTGTAATTAGAAAAGATTTTATTGGGGTGTCGCCAAGTGGTAAGGCATCGGATTTTGATTCCGACATTCGTAGGTTCGATCCCTACCACCCCAGCCATATGTAAAAGCGCAAACTATCCGTGTGATAATTTGCGCTTTTTTTATAATCGTCAGGGGTAATCATGTTTATGCGTAAAAACCTAATGATATTCACCGGGAATGCTAATCCCTCTTTTGCAGAAAAAGTTTCCAAATGCTTGGACATAAAACTTGGTAAAGCCGAGGTTATGAAGTTCAGCGATGGTGAAACAGCTGTAGAAATCCTTGAAAACGTTCGCGGTTCAGATGTTTTCATCTTGCAACCAACATGCTATCCAACTAATGACAACCTAATGGAAGTTCTAGTTCTTGCCGATGCACTAAAAAGAGCATCTGCGGGAAGAATAACCGCAGCAATCCCATACTTTGGCTATGCTAGGCAGGATCGTCGTCCACGTTCAGCCAGAGTACCTATTTCAGCAAAGCTGGTAGCCAACATGCTTACCTCTGCTGGAGTTGATCGTGTATTAACCGTAGATTTACACGCTGATCAAATTCAAGGATTTTTTGATATTCCGGTAGATAATATCTATGGCTCTCCTGTATTACTAAGGGATATCAAAACTAAAAACTATGATGATTTAATAGTAGTTTCACCAGACATGGGTGGAGTTATGCGCGCGCGAGCTTTTGCTAAAGGTCTAGGCACTGAACTTGCTATTATTGACAAGCGCCGTCCAAAAGCCAATGAAGCCGAAGTTATGAACATAATCGGCGATGTGAGTGGTAAGAATTGTGTAATTGTCGATGATATGATTGATACAGCCAAAACTTTATGTAAAGCAGCAGAGGCACTGAAAAATCGTGGAGCAAAACAGGTATATGCTTATGCAACTCATGCAATTTTCTCTGGTGAAGCACTGGAAAGAGTTGAAAACTCTATCATCGATGAGCTAATCGTAACTGATACTATACCGTTAAGTAAATCGGCAAGCAATGTTCGGGTAGTATCAATAGCTGAACTGGTTGCTGAAACTATTCGTCGCATTAATAATGAAGAATCAATTAGTTTGCTATTAAACGACTAATCTATCAACGTCTACAAGAGCCGCGCTTAAGCAATTAAGCGCAGCTTACTTTTCCTTGCTGCCTTAGGTACTCAATAAAGCCACGACCAGCACGCTTAACTATTTCTCCAACCTCGGCGAAGTCATCTTCTGTTCCATAATAAGGATCAGGAACATCATAGAAATCAGTCAAATCAACATCAAATGTTCTAAAAAGCATCACTTTATCATGATATTCATGGTTAGTAGTTTTACTGATTACCGCATCATAATTTAAGTGATCCATAACCAAAATATAATCAAATTTATCAAAATCACTTTTAATAAACTGCCGAGCCTTATGATTAAGTCCGCTTACCCCATTAAATTCGGCAACCTTAACTGATCTTGAATCTGGTGGGCTTCCGACATGATAATCTTCTGTTCCAGCTGAATCAACTTCAAATAAAGCTGATAAACCACAATCGTTCAATAGCTTTCTGAATACCCCTTCCGCAAGCGGAGAACGACAGATATTTCCAGTACAAACAAATAAAACCTTAATTTTGTTCACATCCATATATAGCATTAATTAAAATTTGCAAGCTGAAATTGTAACAAATTAATCGATAGTAAAACTATTTTTTTAGTAAAATATCTCCCGCAACTTGACATTTATACAAAAAATCTATTAAAGCATAAATTTCATGATTAAGATATTTAACCAGTTAGCCGCTACAATCAGATTTATTTTAATACTAATAGTAACGATAATATCTGCCATCTGGTGTTGGGTTGCTATGCCCTTCCTGCCACTAAAAACTCGGGGAAAGATAATCCGATTCTGGGCTGAAATAACGCTAATGTCAGCAGGTGTAAAAGTACAAGTTGTCGGAAGAACTAACTTTGACTACTTCCCGCCCAATATGCTCGTTGCCTCAAATCATTTATCATGGCTAGATATTCTCGTATTATATCAAGTTTATTTTATTAATTTTGTTGGTAAGGTAGAAATGACACGCTGGCCAATTCTAAGTAGAATGATTAAGGCTGGTGGCACGATATTTATTAATCGCAAAAAAAAACGTGATCTACTATATGTAAATCAGGCTGTAAGTGAGCATCTATTAAATGGACGCTGCATAGGGTTTTTTCCTGAAGGAACAGTAGGAGACGGCGACAGGCTGTTACCATTTAAAGCACCGATTTTGGAATCAGCACTTATTGCTAAAAGTAGCATAATACCTGTTGTTATTATCTACTATCGCAAAGATGGCACCATCGCGGAAGAAACAAGTTTTGGTAAAAAATATAACCTTATCCAATCAGTGTTAAATACCTTAACTCTAAATGGACTGATTGCCAAGATATTTGTTTTAGAAACAGTCAAGGCAGAGAACTTTACTAACCGTGACGAACTAACCGAACATTTATACCAACAAATAAATGCTAAATTTTCTAATCGCTATGCTTTGTTTTATGAAAATTAATCGCTGACATACCTTCAGGCAATTCAATCTGTTCACGATCTTTCCAACCATGAGCCACAAATACCTCCAGAGTTAATTTAACTGGTGAGTCAATGCGTTTTTTTAGCTCAAGATAAGCATTTTTGCCAAAATAATTTCCTGATCCGTATGCCGCACCACAGCCAACTAGCTTAATATCCTGCAATAAGGTAGCTAAATGTTCATAATCAAGGCTCAGATACTCGGTATCAACCACTGGGTTAGTAAACCCTGCTGCAATCAGCATATCACCAATATCATGCATATCGGGAAAAGTATTAGTAGTCAGTCCAAACTCGCGCAATTCTTTTAAGGAATCAACCCCTAATCCAGCAATAAAAAAACCGCCACCTACTTTTAATACTCGGCGCATTTCTTTTACCATAGGCACAGGATCAGACAGATAAGGTAAGAGTAAATTACTATAATAAAAATCCACACTACTATTAGCAAAGGGTAAAGAAAGCACGTCCGCAGCTATAAAATCGCTAGGAGTCTTTTTACTAAAGATATTTTTTAGCCAACCATTAGATTTACTTTCTTGCCGATTAAATTCATTTACTAGATCAACCTGAATAATATTACTATTCGGATATTTATTTTTTAGCAATTCATAATCATAACCCATGCCGCTACCACAATCAAGCATAAAATCAGGAGTAATCTTGATATAATCTAGTCTAGATAACATTCGTGAGGCAAGTTCACGATAAATAAAATCGAGAGTATCAAGTCGAGTACGATTACATCTTAGTATTTGCCTGATTAAATGGGAATTTTGCATGAAACTACTAACAAAAGGTTTTTATAAATTACAGGAATGGATAATAAAAGTCATCCTGCTTGAAGAAAGCTGTGTTTTATGTGGAGTCACAGCACAACAACAAATCTGTCAGGACTGTTATCAAAGCCTGCCACATATGCTAAATAAGCCATATTGTCCTAGATGTATGATTTACCTACCACCAAAAGAACTACATTGCAAAAACTGTCAGGAAAACAACTTTCATTTTGACAGAGTTATTTCTGGATTTGAATATGAATTTCCAATAAACCGGATACTGCATAAACTAAAATATAGTAATTCACTTGAATATAGCCATGTTTTGAGCCAGCTTTTCTGGAATGCAATATCTAAAAGACTACAGAAATTACCGGACATAATTATAGCAGTTCCATTACATATCAATAAACACAAACTCCGTGGGTTTAATCATGTTAATGAGTTAATCCGCGAATTAAGACATGCTAATCCAGAGGTCACAATTCTTGAAATAGAAAGGATCAAGGAAACCAAGGCGCAGGCAACATTAAACCGTCAGGAACGGATAAATAACCTAGCTAATGCTTTTGCAATAAATGCAGATCTAAAGAATCTATCAGTTGCCATCATTGATGATGTGGTGACTACTGGAAGCACGGTAAATGAACTAGCCAAGTTATGTAAGCAAAAAGGCGCCCGTCAGGTTGAAGTCTGGTGCCTGATGCGCGCCCAAGATTAATTAGCTATAACGATTATTAGCTGGCGAATATTTTGCCTCAAGACTAAATAAAGAAAATTTAGTGCCAACATCGTACATATCAAGTCCTTCAGCACGCTTTAATTGGCTTGCCAATGAAAGTGACAACGGTAAGCCAAGCACTTCAATAGTAACTTTGATTAGCCACATGGTTGCATTAAATATGATTAGATCATGTATTGGCATAGCTCCATAAAAGGCAAGAACGCCAAAAATAAAACTATCAAAACACGAAGCTACCGCAGTTGAACCAACAAAACGTAGCCACATAAGTTTGCCAGCTGTTTTAAGTTTAAGTTTTGCCATGATATATGAATTAAGTGGTTCAGCACAAAGATAGGAAATAGTCGAAGCAATGATTATCCGGGCATTAAACCCAAGAAGACTATCAAATTTACCATTAGTATCTAAAGCATAATCTGGACTTGGTAAATGGATAATTAGCTGCCCATAAGCAATAAAAACGAAATTGAATAAAAAACCAACCCAGATTGCCCGTCTGGCAAACTTATAACCATAAACTTCGGTGATCAAATCGGATAAAATAAAGGTAAAAGGAAAAATCAATGTTCCGGCATCAGTTTCTAGTGAGCCAAGCCGTATCATCCGGATATCAAACCAGTTCGCAAGTAAAATCACTGCAGTATAAGACAGCTGAATAAACCAGAGGTAGCGCGGATATTGCGCAATTGTATTTTGTTGCATAAATATATTCCCTGTAGGATTAAAAACAGTTAAACTTACAGCGATCCGACTATAAGAGCCAGATCAGATTTTCTGGCAAATTGCAATGGTCACACAAAAGCCAGAATATTACAGGATAGAATTATAGCAGTTCCTAGATAGCTAAATTCTAAATTAGAATCTAGCTATCTAACGCCACACAAATCATTTGCTAATCAACTTGAGAGCTACAGGTATTTGTGGTGGAATGTTCTGCTTATTGGCAATCTGTTTACTAACTTCAATTGCCTTTTCACCAATTAATTCTGGTTGTTGAGCTACCGTTGCCGATAACTGCCCATTTTTAACTGATTTCAAGCCATCTTGACTACCATCAAAGCCAACGATTATTATATTTTTACCAGCGCTTTTGGCAGCTTCATAAGCACCCAAAGCCATTTCGTCGTTTTGGGCAAAAATCGCTTGAATATTATCATGTGCCTGCAAAATATTTTCAGCAACGGTTAGTCCTTTTGCCCGATCAAAATCAGCACTTTGACTGGCTACCACGTTTAATTCTTTATCCGCAATCAGATGAAAACCCTGCCCACGTTCACGAGTCGCGGAAGCACCAGGAATCCCCTGCAATTCAGCAACTATAGCCTTCTTGCCAAGTTTACTCACAATAAATTGTGCTGCCATCTT
>JBDHRI010000193.1:0-2534 GCA_039807465.1 Burkholderiales bacterium
ATTATACACAGGATAAAAAAGATGCTAAACCCAATGATTCAATTATTGCTTCAGCAACAAAAATAGCAATCAATAGGTTGGCAAAGAATGATGCTTGTATTCGTAATGAATTAAATCTAAGATAGAATGTTGATATAAAAGTGAATGAAAATTTAAAGTTAACGCCGTTGCGAATAAGATTGATAACTTGGACATTATTATTTATAATGCCAGTTATTGGAATGATTGTTGATCTGGTTGCGCCATCATTGCCAGCAATGGCAGTTGATATTCATGTTTCCGAGAATGTAATTAAAAACGTAATAACAACGTTTCTCTTTGGTTATGCGCTAGGCAATTTCTTTACTGGATTTTTGACTGATGCCTTTGGGCGAAGAGATTTAATCCGAATTGCATTATTGACTTTTGTCATTGTAAGTATTTTACCGATATTTTACCCAAGTATAAATGTAATCTTATTTTCGCGCTTCATGCAAGGAGTCAGTAGTGGAGCGGCTGCTGTTTTATTGCGAGCAATCTTTGCGGATATTTTACCGAAAGAAAAGCTAGTTAAACTAGGCGCAGTCATTGGAACTGTCTGGGGATTGGGTCCAATTATTGGTCCTGTAATTGGGGCGCATTTACAGCATTCTTATGGCTGGCAATCCGGATTTTATTTTTTTAGTATTATTGGGGCAATTTGTTTTATATCCGTTTTTCTGGTTGTGCCCGAAACAATAACACAGCGTCAAAGACTCAAGTATTCAGTTATTCGTACTAATTGCCGTGAAATCCTGACGAGTAAAGTTTTTATTGCTTTGCCGATATTGATGGGAATAGCATATTCATTAATAATAACTTTTCATACAGCTGGACCGTTTCTGATTCAGAATATATTGGGATACACGCCATTATTTTTTGGCAAGTTAGCACTATGTATGGGAATAAGCTTTCTTTTAGCTACTTTCACTGCCAGATATCTAGTTGGGGTAATGCCAGTAGAGCGGATATTTCAGCTAGGGATTAGTTTATTTTTGCTGATAATCTCAATTCTTCTGATTTTGAGTCATCTTTTGACTATGCCACTTACCTTTATTATAGTGGCAAGTCTAATAATGTTTTTCGCAACCGGAATACTTTTTCCTCTTTCGATGGGAAAAGGTCTTTCGATGTTTAGTCATATTGCAGGAACTGCTACTGCAATAATGTACCTTATTAATGGTTCAATCACAGCTGCTTCATCGTTTATAATCAGCTTACTTAATGTGAATTCAGCTACACAAATGCTGATGACTTATTTTATTATGATTTTGCTTTGTGCATTTATATATCGTACAATGTTACATTCCAAAGCAAGATGAATATTGAAAGGATTTAATCGTGAAACTGGCTACATTTCAGCATAATCAACAAAGGTGTCTTGGGCTTATTGATGCTGAGGCTAAAACGGTATCAATATTTGATGTCAGTACCAAAGAAGCAGAGCATGGAGTTCAATACCTACTGGATTTGCTTGCTGATGGACTAGAGTTGCCACCTGTGCGTGAGCGTACCTCATTAGATAATGTAAAGCTTGAGGCTCCATTACCACGACCGCGACGAAATATATTTTGTGCTGGTAAAAATTATCTTGATCATGTAAAAGAGGTAGCCAAAAGTGGTTTAGGTAGCGGTCCAACTTCAGGGAGCGATGCACCAGAGTATCCAATTATTTTTACTAAAGTGCCAGAATCCGTAATTGCACCACAGGCTAAAATCTTTCGTCATGCAAATCTAACTAATCATCTGGATTACGAAGCCGAGCTTGCTGTTATTATTGGCAAGAAAGGACGTGGGATTAGCCGTGAAAATGCAATGGAATATGTCTGGGGATATACGATAATTAATGATGTCTCGGCACGAGATCTACAAAAGAAACATCAGCAATGGCATATTGCCAAAAGTTTAGACAGTTTTTGTCCGATGGGACCATGGCTAGTATCGAAAGATGAATTTGATGGTAATAATACTGCGATTCGGTGCTGGGTTAATGACGAATTACGCCAAGATTCTTCAACCTCATTGTTTATTTTTGATATTCCAGCTCTCATAGAGACTTTATCGGCTGGGATTACCTTATATCCCGGTGATATTATTGCAACTGGGACACCAAGTGGAGTAGGGATGGGCTTTAATCCACCAAAATTCCTCCAGTCCGGTGATAAGGTAAAAATTGAAATTGCAGGTATTGGAATACTTGAAAATATAGTTGAATAGGTATTAAAAATGCATTTAAAAACGGATTATTTGATTGTTGGAGCTGGAATAATTGGCTTAACTATTGCTAGAGAATTACGGCAGAAGTATCCTAGCAAATCAATCCTTATTATTGATAAGGAAGACTGGGTTGCCCGCCATGCCAGTGGAAGAAATAGTGGTGTCCTTCATGCTGGTTTATACTACGCAACAGACAGCTTACGCGCCAAATTTTGTGTTGCGGGCGCAAAAATGCTTAGGGATTATTCGCTTAAAAATAAAATTCCGCTTAATCAATGCGGGAAAGTTGTAGTTGCAGC
>JBDHRI010000194.1:0-2525 GCA_039807465.1 Burkholderiales bacterium
GATGCAAGGGTAGCTTTTATATTGTTCATATTTGGATATTTATTGATTATTTTATGGGAGGTTAATTATAGCATAATCATTGAAGTTATATAAATCTCCTCCAATTCTTAATTAATACCGGAAGTAAGGTAAATTTCTCATTTGATTTAATCATGGCTGCATTCATACTGGATGATAAAGCAAAATTAGTTATAGATCATAGCTGGATTAGTGAGTTAAAAACTAGCTAAGATCTAGATATGATCCCGCAACCTAATATTGTATTTACTGTATTTCTGATTTACGGTTTCGTTTTTTGGTTGAAGACTTTATCTTTGCCAGAGTTACTGATGTTGGTTCTTTACTTTTATTAATGAAAGTAACGTTTAGTTTTCGCATCAGGTCTTGATGGATATGAGATATACCTTCATTTGAGATGTAGGCATCCAGTGGTGATAATTCTACCATTTGTGGTGATGTATTACGCTTATTCATAAAAACTCCATAGCTAAAATTCATTTATACATGCATCAGATTTATTTTCGTGCGGTAATTATTATTGCATAAATTTGTAAATGATTTTGATGCACTGCGAAGATGCTATAGAGTAATAGGGTAAATGATATTTTATATAAACTGGATAATTGAATAAGGATGGGGTGGATAATCGGGCTCGAACCGACGACAACCGGAATCACAATCCGGGGCTCTACCAACTGAGCTATATCCACCATTGGATAGCTAAAATAGTTATACTTTGAATGGCGCGCCCGACAGGAGTCGAACCTGTAACCCCCGCCTTAGAAGGGCGGTGCTCTATCCGGTTGAGCTACGAGCGCAAAATCACTCTCGTCAACCACGAAATTATACGGTGATTTTGATAGATGGTCGGGGCGGTGGGATTCGAACTCACGACCCCTTGTTCCCAAAACAAGTGCGCTAACCAGACTGCGCTACGCCCCGAATGACCATAATTTCTAACTAAGAGAGCCGTATTATACGGTTATGAGGCTTTATCTGTCAAGTTCTTTTCTAAATATTCTTGCGTTTGCATTTCTTCAAGCCTGCTGATGGTCCGTTCAAACTCATTGGCAAAATCACCGCGACTATAAATTTCTTTAAATGGAACAGAGCTTGAGATGGCAAGTTTACGGTTACTGTCATAAAGAATATCAATAAGCCAAGTAAATCGGCGTGCAACATCTTTTTTATCAGTGGTTAATAGGCTAATATCACTGATAATAAACCACTGAAATTTTTTTATCAATTCCAGATAGTCAAGCTGGCTACGCATGTCGCCACAGATGATATTAAAGTCAAACCAGATGATATCCTGTCCCTGTTTTATATAGCGGATGTCTCGTTTGCAGATCTCAATGTTACCTGCGGTCGTACTTTGTTGGTTATTATTTATTTTTAGGAAAATTTTGTCTAATTTATTTACCGCTTCAGCATCATTCATAATAAATAACTGGTTTACCGAATCATTAAATAAGCGATAATCTTGCTCGGCATCAAGACTGCGTACATTGAGACACTCTTTTAGGACTTCAATCGCAGGTAAAAACCGTTCGCGCATTAGCCCATTTGGCCATAGTCCGTCGGGGTGGTAATTTGACGAAGTAACTATATAAATTTTATTGGCAAATATGCTTTCTAATAACCGCTTCATAATCATGGCAGTGGCAATATCACTGACATGCATTTCATCCAGATAAATAATATCATAGTCAGATTTAAGCTTTTTCGCAATAATGGCTAGTGGGTCATCGACGTTTGATAGATTTGCTAACTGGCTATGGATATCCTGCATGAATTCATGAAAATGCTTGCGGGTTTTTCGGCTGGTATTGGTATGATCAAACATTGCATTCATTATCATTGATTTGCCACGCCCAACACCACCATAAATATAATATCCTAATTTGTGGTCATTTCTAAATAGTCGCGTGATAAAATTAAGGCTCGCAAAATTGGACAGAAATTTATCTAGTTCTTTAATCAGGTTATACTGTGCCTGATCATAGTTTAATTCTTTACTGTTTGTTTGCTGTTGGTACCATGAAGTTAGCTTTTGCATACGATAATATCTGTAATTGTTGAAAGTTAAAGTTGTTAATTGTAAATTATGTTTGATGATTCGTGCAATATCAATTTTTAAACAGGATTTTATTAGGTTAGTTTATGACGTTAAATTTGAGTGATCCCCGTCAGTATAGTAATATATTTCCAGATTCAAATATGCTGATAAGTCAGGCACAGGCTGATTTAGCAGATAAGAGTAGTGATAGTTCGTTGATGGTTGCCTTGATTGTAGATTTACTAAAGCGTGAGCAGGATGAGTTTTTGAGTGTAGCTTATAATCTGGCACCGAATCGCGAGATTGCCGATTATATCTGGGATAGTTTACAATCTGCTGTCAATAGTGGTAAAGCTGGTTTTTTTGCTATTCCGGTTATTTTGGTTGTTGGTAGTGGTAGTAAGGCTACGGTTAAAACTATTCTTGATGGTGAAGCGTTAAATCAGTTGTTGCTAGCTAAAGGAGT
>JBDHRI010000195.1:0-2524 GCA_039807465.1 Burkholderiales bacterium
TTGATATCTTCACCATTATAGTAATGTCCAGGTGGAAATGGATTTACCTTCTCACAAAACTTAATAAGATCTTTCATTTCTGAAGCAAAGGCAATTTGCCCTTCTTTGGTATAACCATAGAATAATGGACGGATCCCCATAGCATCCCGGGCAGCAATCACGCGTTTATGGCGCTTGTCATAAGCGACAAAAGCAAATTCACCATCAAGTACATTACATGCTTCAACCAGACGATGATTTTCCAATACTGGAATAATCACTTCACAATCAGAATGAGAGATATAAGGATAGTCAGTATAAACTTGCTTTAATTGCTTATAATTGAAGATTTCACCATTACACATTAAAACCCAGCGACTGTCTTCAAAAGGCTGATCTCCGGCATGAGATCGATCCATAATTGCCAGACGATGAAAAATAAAAGTATAATCTTCAACTTCTTTGACCTTGGTGATATCTGGTCCACGATAGCTTATTAAGCTGTCAGAACCATATTTTTTGGGTCTAACACTAATTCCACACATACTATAATCCTTTAGCCAATCTATACTCAAATCAACGCGAGCGACGCAGCCTACAAGTAGTAGGTAAGAGCGAAGCAACACCTTAGGAGCTTAATCTGCTTGAGTATATAATTTATAAAATTTTTGATAACCTATGATTATAACATAGCTTACTTTTCATGAATTCAAGATTAGTAATAATTTAATGATCAGGCTTAATCCCCGAAATTTATGGCAGGTATTTTTGTTAAATATGAAATACGAAGATAGGATCAATCATCATTCCAATCGTAGTCATTATCGTTTTGGTCTTTAGCATAAGTAAATACCTTATTAACAAAGTAGGTTGAAGCGCGTTCATCAATCATATGAACATCAAGATTTCCATTACAAAATTCCTGATAAGTATATTCTTCAAAACATTTTGAGCGGCTATTTACTGTCATTACAAAGGTATTATTGCTAGTATTCATTTTAATTGTTGCAATACAGCCATTGCCAACTGTGTAAGCATAAGTATTTGACTGTCCTTTCACTTGGTTAAATGGCAAATATTTATTAATTGGACAAAATAAACCAGTATTACTAAAAAGAATACTAAGTCCCATATTTTGCCCAACCTGAATTAGCTTGATAAACGTAACATCCTTTTTATGGGCATACCAGCCACTTTTAAAAACTGGCTTTGTTGCTGATATCGTGCCAGAGGAATTATTTGAAGTTAATTGTGGATTAGTCGTGTATGGAGTATTTATATCCGCATAACTCAATGATAGGCTAGAAAAAATTATAACAGCCAAAAGCTTTTTCATAAAATTCAACTATAAAATTTTGTAAATACGTCGAGATCTTCTCTAACCGTCCGGTAGCTATTTATCGGAGCATCTTTATCCTCATAACCTAGTGCCATACCACAAAGAAGAATTGAATCTTCAGGATAACCAAGAAATTCTTTCACCAAATGTGGATATTCTGCCAATGCAGCCTGTGCACAAGTAGCTAAGCCCAATTCAGTTGCCATTAACATAACTGACTGCAAGAACATACCACAATCCATAAACGAACCTTTTTCTACCAGCTTATTGGTAAAAAAATACATTGCAACTGGCGCTCCAAATGCAGAATAATTTAATGCCCATTGTTCAAGTCGGCGCTCTTTGTTTTCGCGGGTTATGCCTAATGTCTGAAACATCTGCATCCCACAAGCCAGTCTTCTTCGTTGAAATTCTGCTGGCATCTTTAATGGATAATAATTATAATCAAGTACTTTGGGTTCACCATTTTTAAATGCCGACACTAAAATATCATCAAGTTTGGCTTTACTCGCACCTGAAACTACAGCAACCTGCCAAGGCTGGGTATTGGTACCCGAAGGAGCTTGTCTTGCATAAGTCAAAATATTCTTAATATCTGCTTCAAAAACTGGTTTATCTAAAAAAGCTCGAACTGATTTACGATTAATTAATGCCTCTGCCACTGTTGTCATATTAAATCCTTATCTTATTAATTTTCTTATTTTTGCAATATAAAACGCTTCATACCACTGATTTGGTATAATTCTTCTGGTTTTAGTTATCGTCTCATGATAACTAACATTATTGTAGTTAGTTAACCCGGGTAAATAATTCTCAATTGGCAAATCCAAATCAACTATCTCCAACTGATCTTTATATTCATTGAGAAGATGATTCACAACTTCCTCATTCTCTTCGACCATCCACGAACAGGTGGAATAAATCATTGTACCGCCCGGCTTCAAGCTGTCAAAAGCAGATAAAATCAACTGCTTTTGTTTACGGCTACATTCTTTGACTTTCTTCATACTCCAATGGCTATAGCTATCTTCATCCCGTAAATCAATTTGTGCCATTGAAGAACAAGGTGCATCAAGAAGAACTTTATCAAACCACTCTTTACAAAGCTTACCGACAACGCGACCATCTTTCTGGTAACATTTACAAATAGTTACGCCAAGATTTTTAAGATTAGCTATCATCCGAAAATAACGATCTTTTACTGGT
>JBDHRI010000054.1:0-11875 GCA_039807465.1 Burkholderiales bacterium
TTTGGAGCGCTGAACTCTATTTCCGGATAGTAATTAGTAACGGTAAAATCAATTAGCTGCTTGAGTTCATCTAGTTTTTTCTGTTTGGCAAAATATTCAAAATGACCAAAGCGGATGAAACTACGGGAAACTCGTAAAATAACAGCACCGGACTCGACTTCTTCACGATAGACTTTCGTATCAGAATTGCACATTCCAATTGCCAATGTAGTTGGAATATTTAAAGCCGCCATGGCTATTGAAGCAACATACTCACGAATTGTTGAACGTAATACAGATCGACCATCGCCCATTCGTGAATAAGGTGTAGGTCCCGCTCCTTTTAATTGCAGCTCCCAAACCTTACCCTCATTATCCTCATGTTCAAAGATAAGCATTGCTCGTCCATCACCAAGCCTTGGTACAGGTACACCAAATTGATGTCCAGCATAAACACTAGCTAAAGGCTGATAATCAGGAAAAGTATGATTACCTGATAAAATTGAACTCCACTCCTTCTGATCTACCCCATTAAGCCCAAGCGTATCAATAAGTGGATGATTTAGGTGAACCAGTTGGCTATTATCTAACGGGATGGGTGATACAACGGAATAAAATGCTTCGCCCAATAAAGCAAAGTTTTCCTTTAATTTAAACATCACATGCCATTTGTTGGAGTATCGGTAATGGGATATAATTTAATACTTCGATACTGGTTGATTTGATAAATATTTTTGGTGCCATATCCTGATTAAACGCCTGCATCCAACGCGCTGTACACAAACACCATTTATCACCAGGTTTTAAACCTGGAAAGCTCTCGTTAGACGTAGTTAAATCATTCCCATTTTCCTTGCTAAACTCAAGAAATTCAGCTGATACCTGTACACATACATGGTGCATCCCCACATCATCTTCGTACATATCACAAAAACCATTACGCATCCATCCCGTTACTGGATCAAGACAACAAGGCTCCAATGGCTCACCAATCACATTTAGCTGCATACATAACTCCATAAAATCCGGGTAAATTAATCAGCTATTCTAACAAATAGTGCATTACAGCGTGAATAAAAGCATAAAAAAATTGCCAAACATTTGTTTGGCAATTTTTTTATAAGATGACTGATTTATTCTTTATTCTTCATCTAAATAATCATCAAATTCTTCACCCAGACCTTCTTCATCAAAGTTCTCTACTTCACTGAAGCTATCTAAGAAACTACGTAATTTTTCAGCACGATTTGGCTGACGCAATTTTCTAATCGCCTTAGCTTCAATCTGGCGAATTCGCTCACGAGTAACATCAAACTGACGCCCAACTTCCTCAAGAGTATGATCAGTAACAGTATCGATACCAAAACGCATGCAAAGTACTTTAGCTTCACGAGGCGATAAAGTATCAAGAACTTCGCGCACCGTACGTTTTAAACTATAGTCAACACCGTGATCTGATGGAATTACCGTCGATTTATCTTCAATAAAATCACCATAACTAGCATCATCTTCATCACCAATTGGCGCATCCATTGAAATGGAATCATAAGCTACCTGATAGATTTTACGAACTTTCTCTTCACTAATATCCATCCGCTCAGCAAGCTCCTTGGTCAGCGGCTCCCCAGACTTCTCCTGTAGCAATTTACGATGCTCTTTACTCATCTTATTGATAGTTTCGATCATATGTACCGGAATCCGGATTGTACGCCCCTGATCTGCAATTGCCCGCGTAATAGCTTGACGAATCCACCACGTAGCATAGGTTGAAAACTTGAATCCTTTACGATACTGAAATTTATCAATCGCCTTGATAAGACCAATATTCCCCTCTTGAATCAGATCAAGGAAGTGTAACCCACGATTGGTATATTTTTTAGCAATTGAAATTACCAGCCGCAGATTTGACTCAACCATATCAGTACGAGCTTTTTTCTGTTCCTTCTCTGCACGCATTAACTGCTTGTAAAGATTTTTAATTACCGAAACACTAATTTTCAAATCACTGGCAACAGCTTTTATTTTATCCTGACGCTCTTTTATGTCAAACTTCATGCTTTCAAATAAATCAGCATATTTTTTATTCGCGACATGAGTATCAACCCAATTAACCTCATTACCAATAAACTCTTTACGGAATTTATCTTCAGGAACTTTAATCACCTCACAAGCTAGGTGAAAAATTTCACTTTCGTATCGCTTAATTTCCTTATGCGCTTCACGCAAGATATCACAAAAAACTTCAATCTGCCGATTAGTAAATCTGATTTGGCTAAGTTTTTCGGTTAACTCAGCAAGAATAGCCTGATACTCAGGAGATTCCGCAGTATGTTTATCAATAATTTTGTTCTGTTTTGCAACCAGGACATCAAACTCTTTAAAAAACTCCTCCGTAGCAACCCGTAATTTTTCGAGTTCAATCCCGGAAAGTCCTTCTTCATCCTCTTCAAAACCACCTGCAGCAGTCTCAAGATTTTCCGCTTCGGTCACAACGACTTCTTCAGCAGTAATTATTTCATCAACAAAATTTTCAAGTTTGATTTTACCTGCCAATACATCCTGATAGGCAGTGGAGATATAATTAACAATCTTTGGACAATCAGCAATTGCTGAAATCATTGACTGAATACTTGATTCAAGCTTACGGGCAATTTCTGCTTCATCTGTCTTATCAAGCAAGTCATAGGTACCAATTTCACGCATATACATACGTACCGGATCTGTCGTACGCCCAAACTCATTTGATGAGGTGGTACTAGTCAGAATTTTTTCTGCTTCTTCAACCGCAAATTCATCATCATTTACCGTTGCAGACGAAGTTCCCGAAATTAGAAGCTCTTCCTGGCTTGGTTCGTATTCAAAGACTTTGATCCCAATTGTTTCAATCATCATAATGATCTGCTCAATCACTTCAGGATCAGTCACATGATCTGGCAAATGATCGTTTATTTCAGCATTGGTTACATAGCCTCGCTCTTTACCCTTACCAAGCAGATAATGAAGTTTACTTTTCTGCTCTTCAAGCTTTTTCTGCTCCTCTGGACTAAGATTTTCTATCCCAACGCTAACCAGACGCATTAATTTACTTACATCTTGTCCGTCTTCTTTACCTGGTTTACGCGGTCCACGACTTTTACGGCTTTTACCACGCTCCAGCTCATCACCGCTTAAACTCTCACCATCAAATTCATCCAGCATCATTTTTTTTCTGGGGGTTGTCCCAGCTTTGGATTGATTATTGACTTCAAGATTCTCTTTATTTGACATTATGAATTTCTTTCTTCAGTAATATGTTTCTTCGCCTGTTCAAGATAGTAAAACATTGATACTACAGTTAAAATAACCGCTACTAACATACAGAGATTACCCAATATATTGCTATGCCAGTCAAGTAAAAGCAATGAGATTGCCGTCATCTGAAACGTAGTTTTAATTTTGCCTATATACGCAACAGCAGTACTCTTTATTTCACCGATTTGCGCCATCCATTCACGTAGGGCAGAGATTGCGATTTCACGCACGATTATAATAATCGCAGCAAAGACAAAAGTACGCCCCAAGTTCACCAGCACAACAAGACTTGCTGCAACCAGCGCCTTATCTGCAACAGGATCAAGAAATGCGCCAAAGCGAGTTTCCAGATTCATTCGGCGTGCTAGGTAGCCATCAAAATAATCAGTAATTGCAGCAAATAAAAAAATAACCGTTGCCAACATATTTTTAAGTGGCATACTAATCAAATAATCAGGAAAGTAATATACCCCAACAAAGAATGGCACTAATGCAATCCTAAGCCAAGTAAGAATGGTAGGTAACGGAATTTTATTTGCCATATACTTAAGCAACTCAACTTTATTTTGGTTATGGTTAATGGAAATATGAGTAGATCTGCGTTGCCAGTTCCGGGCCAATTCCCGTTACCTGACATAAATCCTCAACTGTAGCAGCAGCCACCAACTGGCTACTACCAAAAAATGCCATCAATGCTTTTCGCTTTTGCACACCTATCCCAGGTATATCTTCCAACCGTGAATGCTTCATTTTATTAACCTGCTTTTTGCGATGACCTGTGATTGCAAAACGATGGGCTTCATCCCGTAATGTTTGTAGCAATTTAAATAACTGTGGCTCATCGTGGTAATTTAGCTCTAGGTTAGTATTAATTATTACTCTATCGAGCTCCGGTCGCCGATTTTCACCTTTATAAATGGCAATAGCTTTTATTTTATCATGAAAGCCTAGTTGCTCAAGTATGTTTTTCGTTTCTTCCAGCTGAGTTTTACCCCCATCAACCAAAATCACCTCCGGGGTTGGAAGAGTTTTATTTGCTAACCGACGGTTTAAAACAGTAGACAAAGCCAAAAGATCGTCACCATTAATAGTTGCAGGCAAATTAAATTTACGATATAAACTGTTGTTTATTAGCCCATCTTCATAAACAACCATCGATGTAACCGCGCTACTGCCATGATGGTGACTGGTATCATAACATTCAATCCGATTAATATCTCGCTCAAGTAGTTGTGATAGCCTAGCAGCACCCTTTTTGTACTGATTACCCTTACCATAGTTTTCAATTATAATCTGCAAATTTACCTGTGCCATTTTAAATAATTCATTCATCCGTTTATTGGCTTTTACTTCTTGAATTTTTATATTTTTGGTTTCAAGCATAAATTTGACAAATTTCTCATCAATGCTAAAATCACAATATACGGTTGTTGTATCCTGCCTTAATGCATAGTACTCCTCAAAAAATGCTTCTACCATGTTTATTTCGTCAACGATCTTTATTTCAAAATGCTTGTCACCAATGTAAATTCCATTGCGAAGCATTATCAAGTAAATAAAAGTTATGCCACCATACTCGACAGATGAAACCAAGTCGCCACTAACAGCTTCTGCACTACTACTAATAATCTGCCTATCTTGAACCTGCTTTATCGCAGCAATTTTGTCTCGCAGAGCTGAAGCCTCTTCAAATTTTAGTAATTCAGCTGCCAAGTACATTTCCGAACTCATTTTATTAACAAGCTCGGTATAATTTCCAGATAAAAAGGTTACTGCATTCTTTATCAGATGTGAGTATTCATCTTCTGAAATTTTACCAACACATGGAGCAGAGCAACGCTCAATCTGATAAAGCATGCACGGACGCGAGCGGTTAGCAAAAACCGGATCAGCACAAGTCCTTAACTTAAAAAGTCGCTGTAGTAGTTCAAGCGTTTCCTTTGCCGCTGAAGAGTTAGGGTACGGACCAAAATAACTGGCTAATTTATCCGGCTTATGTCGCGTATACTCAATCAGCGGAAACTGATGCTGCGAAACGCGAATATAAGGATAACTTTTATCATCACGAAAGACTATGTTATATTTTGGTCGGGCATTTTTTATCAAATTATTTTCAAGGATCAATGCTGAGGCTTCATTCTCGGTAACCGTAATTTCAATACTAGCGATCTTGGCAATCATCAGACTGATTCTCGGCGAAACACTGCTATCGCGCCTAAAATAAGAACGTACCCGCTTAAAAAGACTTATTGCCTTACCTACGTAGAGTAAGGTGCCATCAGTAGCAAAAAAACGGTAAACCCCGGGGGCATCGGGTAACTGTTTAAGAAAAGATAGGTCGAGAGCTACGTTTAATATCATTTAAGACTCAGATATTCAAAAAAGATCCCAATAAAAACTACCATACCGATGTAATTATTAAAAAGAAAAGCCTTAAAACACTTTTGTCGATCAAGCCCTTTTATCTCGCGATAAACATAAGCTATCATGATTAGAACCAGCAAAGTTGAAGATAAGAAGCAAAACCCATAATTCAATTTCATTGTCAGAAATAAAAGTAGAGCATAAAACCCGAAGTAACAAAGCATAATTACTAGTATTACATACCTGCCAAAGGTAATGGCTGAAGTTTTAATCCCAATTTTTAGATCATCATCAAGATCTACCAATGCATAAATGGTGTCATAGGCAAGAACCCAAAGGCAATTAGCGACAAAAATCATTAATGTAGCCGAAGTTAGCCCCATTCCAGATTCAATAAAAGCCATAGGAATGCCAAAACTAAAAGCAAGCGATAGATACAATTGCGGAATCGGAAAGAAGCGTTTAAAAAAAGGATAGGTAACGAATATCAATAAGGCCGGAATAGACCACAATAGCGTCTTACCCTGAAGAGAAATTGCAGCAATAACAAACGCTATCAGACTGAGAATTCCGGTTGCAATAATTGCCTGTAATCTAGTTAATTCACCACTTGCAACAGGTCGGGAAACCGTTCTTTTCACGTGGCTGTCAAACTCAGCATCAGCAGCATCATTAATCGCACAGCCTGCAGCTCGCGTAAGAAACACGCCCAAAATAAATGCAGTCAGTACTCTTAATGGCGGTATCCCAGCATACGCAACCCAAAGCCCCCAAAGGGTTGGCCAAAGTAGCAATAACGTTCCAATCGGTTTATCAAAACGAATCAGGCGTAAATATGGATTTTTTAACATACTATTTAACATTGGTATTTTCTATTTCTTTCATAAACCCTACCGACAACAACCAGAACCACGGTGAGAAGCTAGATAATAGCTTCAAATTACATCAATGGTAACTGTAAGTAGTTTACTTTCATGCGAAATTTTACCTGATTCCGTTAGTGAAGAAGAAATAAAACCAAGAAAAACCCAGATTGATTACCTAAGTTGGCTACTTAAAATTTAAATAAGCCAACAAATAGAATGCTAATTACCCGAGCTTTTTAGTATAATACTGGAGCAATTAAACATTGATTGATTAAGTAACCCAAAAATGAAAAATAATTTAGTCAGTCTTTCTGACGTATCCTTTGCTTACAGTGAAGATAAGCCAATTTTAAAGTCGATTAATCTTGAAATTGAACAGGGGAAAATTACCGCTATTATGGGCGGTAGTGGTAGCGGAAAAACTACAGTTTTACGCTTAATCTCTGGGCAGATTACAGCCAATTCAGGAATAAGTCGTGTATTCGGTCAGGACATGGCTAATTTATCAAAAAAAGATGTCTTAAAATTACGCCAAAAACTTGGAATGTTGTTTCAATTTGGCGCACTTTTTACCGATATGACAGTGGCAGAAAATGTAGCCTTTCCACTCATAGAGAATACCAATTTACCCATCAGCATCATTCATAAAATGGTAGCAATGAAGCTGGAAGCAGTTGGTTTAACTGGCACACAGGAAATGGCTCCAAATGAGCTTTCGGGAGGAATGGCACGTAGAGTTGCCCTAGCCCGAGCGATAGCACTTGATCCGGAACTTATGCTTTATGATGAACCATTTACGGGACTAGACCCAATTTCATTAAATATCACGGCAATGTTAATAAAAAAACTCAATGATAATCTTGGACAAACTGCTGTTTTAGTAAGTCATGATATAGAGGCAACGATGAAAATTGCGGATTATGTATATTTTATGGCAAATGGTGAAATCATCGATCACGGAACTCCGACTGAAGTTGCAAATACAAGTAATCCGGCAGTCAGACAATTTATTCGTGGTGAACTGGGTAGTTCATTCTCATATAAATATCCGGCAAAAAATGGCTATGAATATTACCTTGGTAGAAATTAATGAAGAATCTTAGAAAGTTTGTCGAAAAAATCGGGAGCCCATTTAGCTCCTTCATTTTCATGCTTGGCGAACTAGGTAAACTACTTAGCATGATTATCGTTGGTCTAGGCTATGCAATCAAACGTCCGCATTTGATCGTTAAGGAAATCTTCTTTAGTGGTGTATTATCCATCCTGATTATTGCCGTATCTGGCTGGTTTGTTGGAATGGTTTTAGGCTTACAGGGATACAATACCTTACAAAGGTTTGGTTCTGTTAGTGTGCTTGGTTCGCTAGTCGCATTAGCCCTACTACGTGAGCTAGGTCCAGTTTTAAGTGCAATTTTATTTGCCTCGCGGGCAGGTTCGGGAATAACGGCAGAAATTGGGCTAATGAAAGCCACCGAACAGCTTGATGCGATGGATGTAATGGCAGTTAACCCTGTCAAACGAGTAATTGCTCCCAAATTTATTGGCGGGATTATTGCAGTTCCATTGCTAACTGCCCTATTTGATAGTAGCGGTATCCTTGGTGGACATTTTGTTGGGGTTACACTGCTGCAACTCGATAAGGGCACTTTCTGGTCACAAATGCAAGGTAGTGTCTCACTTCACGATGATGTAATTAACGGATTGATAAAAGCCGCCATCTTTGGAGTAGTAGTCAGTTTAATCTCGGTGTATCAAGGATTACAAGCTAAACCAACTGCTGAAGGTGTTTCATCGGCAACCACACGTACGGTTGTTCATTCTGCACTTGCAGTATTGGCACTTGATTTTGTATTAACTGCATTTATGTTTTGATTTTATAAGTTAAAAGGTATCTAATGAAACGTAGCATGATTGATTTCTGGGTTGGTATTTTTGTTCTAATTGGCATAACTAGCATGGTATTCTTGTCATTAAAAGTAGCAAATATAACCTCCTTTGGCAGTACCAATAATAGTAGCTATACCCTTTATGCAAATTTTAGCAACATAGGTTCACTAAAAAGTGGGGCACCAGTAAAAATATCCGGATTTACCGTTGGCAGAGTAACAGCTATTGGGCTCAACCCCAAAACTTATCAAGCTCAGGTAGTTATGAATATTGATAACAATTATCATTTTTCAAGTGATAGTTCAGCCCAAATTCTTACTACAGGCCTATTAGGCGAACAATATGTTGGGATACAATCCGGAGCGGATGACACTATGCTGAAAAATAATGATACAATTACGCTTACCTCATCAGCAATGGTACTAGAACAGCTAATTGAAAAATTCATGACTAATATGAACTCAAAATAAAGGTAAAAAGAGAATGAAGAAAATTATTCTGGCAATCAGCTTCCTGAACTTAATTTCAATAGTAAATGCAGCAACAACAAGTAGCGCTCCACTAGCAAGCTCCCCTGCAAAATCTGCTAAAGCCGGTAAGGATTCGGTGGTTGTTACCGTTAACGCAAGCAACTGTGATGCAGATACTCCATGCTATGTAATAAAAACTAGTGCAACCCAGTTAAGCCAAGCAGTTAATCAGAACCTTAGTGATAAAGATGCGATGACAATGATACAAAATAGTATAGTTCCGCAAATTGACTTTAATCTCATGACAAAATTTGCTATGGGAAATTCATGGAAACAGGCATCACCTGAACAACAAACTAAAATTACACAATTATTTCAGCAACTACTAATTTTCCAATATTCCTCAGCACTATCCAAGTTCAAAGGTGCACAGGTATCAATTGATAGCAGCAATATCAGTGGAGAAAAACAGAATAAAGCTGCGGTAAAAGGGACATTCAAATTACCAAGTAATGGTAAAAGTACTAATCAACCAGTAAATATCGAATACGACCTGGCAAAAATAGGCAGCAACTGGAAGATTTATGATGTCAAAATTGAAAACGTTAGTATAGTAACAACTTACCGGACACAGTTTAATGATACGGTTCAAAATGAAGGAGTTGACAGCCTTATCAAACAATTACAAAATAAAATAAACACTCTGCAAAGTAAGAGTTAAGCACCATGTCTATTTCGTTGCCAAATGAGTTGAATAAGTATAATATCCCCGCATGGATTAAAAGTGGGGATTTTAGCAACTGGAATGGTAAAACCGTCGATATCAGCATGATAAATAAAATAGATTCTGCTGGTATCGCACTTCTCCTTGAATTAAAACAAAAACATCAGGTTAGCTATTGCTCTATAAGTGAGGCAGTTGCTAAATTGGCTAATTTATATCAAATCAAGCTATAAAATATGCACCTGAAATGGCAGCTTAAATAGTTATGCGCTTTATAAATAGTATAAAAAAGCTCAAAAATTGCAGCTTAGCCATTTTTGCTGCGACATCAATAGCAGCATGTGCAACCTCACAAAATCCCAATGATCCATATGAAGTAGTGAATCGCAAGATTTTCATTGCCAATATGACAGCCGATCATTTTATCTTACGACCAATCGCGATTGGTTATACTTATGTCCCAGAACCATTCCGGGACGCCGTCAGTAACTTCTATAATAATCTGCGCGATTTTGTAACACTGGCAAATGATATATTACAACTAAATGGTAGTGATACCATGCATAATACTATGCGGATTGCAATTAACTCAACTTTTGGTATCTTAGGTTTAATTGACGTTTCTTCAAGTATGGGATTACCACAAACACAAACATCTTTTGGTGAAACATTTAAACGCTGGGGCTGGACAAATAGCAGTTATATAGTACTGCCATTCTTTGGTCCAGCAACATTTCGTGATGGACTTGGCTTTATCCCTGATTTATATTTCAATCCATTATTCTGGATTACTACTGACGCATGGTTCTCGTGGGGTATCTTTGGTCTAAACCTAATCAACAAACGCGCAATGGTTCTGGATCAGGAAAAACTGTTAATGTCATCACTTGACCCATATGCGACTATCCGCGATATTTACCTGCAAAAAAATGGTGAGTATATTTACCCACAAGAAAGTGGTACAATGGAAAGTGAATCAGAATCACTGGATGAGCTAATTGATGAAGAAAATGGCGAATCCACACCTAAAACTAGACAAGTTTCATCACAGTCAAATCAAATAGATGAGTTAATTGATGAAGAAAACAGACTACAAGCAAAGGCTGGGATATTACCAGTTGGAGGAGCAGCGGCAATAACTACCACCTCCAGTAGAGGAGAAAGCGCAGAATCCGCTTTCACAAAAATAGAATCTAAATAATTTATACTTGTTTACTATCTAAACTTGCTTGTTGAATGATAAACAACTGGTTAATTCCTACCTCAGCAAGATCAAGCAACTTATCCAATTCCTCTCGATTAAATGGGGTACCTTCTGCTGTTCCCTGAATTTCAACAACCCCCTCACTCGACATAACAACATTCATATCCGTATCACAATTACTATCTTCAAGGTAGTCCAGATCTAAAACAGGTACGCCTTTATAAATTCCAACAGAAATTGCAGCAATAGCAGCTTTTATCGGGTTTTTAGCAATTAGGGCATTACGTAAAAGATATGAGACTGCATCAGATAACGCTACATATGCACCAGTAATGCTGGCAGTTCTAGTACCACCATCAGCCTGAATAACATCACAATCAATAATTATCTGCCGCTCTCCAAGTAACTCAAAATCAAGTACGCTACGCAAACTTCTACCGATTAACCGCTGAATCTCCTGTGATCTGGCATTTGGCTTACCCTGGGAAATATCACGCTTATTGCGGCTATTAGTGGCACGAGGAAGCATTGAATATTCAGCAGTTAACCAGCCCTTACCGTGCCCTTTTAGAAACGGAGGAATACTTTCATCAATACTAGCAGTGCAGATCACCTTTGTATCGCCAAACTCGATTAAGACCGAGCCTTCAGCATGCTTGGTATAATTACGAGTTATCTTAATATCACGTAACTGATTATTTTCACGTAGTGACGGTCGTACAGAACTTGTCATAAAGTCTTTCTATTAATTTTACTTGATCATAAATATTTATTATTTAAGTAGCAGCTCGGTATGCATAAATTTAATAAATCTAGAAATAAAACTTACCACAGCACCACCGGTAGCCCCACCAATAATACCAGAAATAACTGCCAGACTAAATCTATGTTCTGGATAAGGAATCCAGAGTCCAGTTATAGGGCAAACCACAAACTCATAAATACCGAAGAGAAATGATAGCTTTATCATAGTACTCCAATCAATATCAAGCAGATATCGATTATCATTGTACCCATTTAGCCGAATCCCCAATCCAGTATATGTACCAAGTTTGTAGAGCAATAAGGTGCTCCCTACACTTAAAAAAGC